>DASSJN010000261.1:0-17830 GCA_035691185.1 Steroidobacteraceae bacterium | reverse complement strand
CAGGATGATCTGGTAGTCGAGCCCGCGCACGGGCAGCTCGGGCAGCACGGACTCGAACGATCGCCACGAGTCGGTGAAGCCATGCAGGAACACGACGGGCACGCCGCCGGGGCGGCCCTGCTCTACGTAGGGGAGACGGATGCCGTTCGGCAGTGCGACGGACTTGACGACGGGATGCATTCGGGGTCCTCCGGAAACCTGGGTGGTGGTGACCGGGGGCCAAGCTACGGTTCGCGCGTCAAGCGTCCGTCACGTCCGTCGTCAAAAAAGCGTGAATGTCGCTCAGATCTCGCCGGGCTTCTTCCCGAGCGCCCGGGCGATGTCCACCGTGCCGTGGTGGTTGAACGGGATCTTCTTGACGAATCCCTTGTCGAGCAGCACTTCGCCGGCGATCTCGTAGTCGAGGTCCTCGAGCTTGCCGCCGCCGACGCGGCTGATCAGCCGGCCGAGGCTGCTCACGAAGTTCGTCGTGACGACCATGTCGAACTCGGCCTCGCCCTTCGCCGGCACGACGAACCGGTCGCTGCTGACGCCTTCGGCGAAGCTGTCGCCCATCAGGATGATCTGGTAGTCGAGCCCGCGCACGGGCAGCTCGAGGTCGTTCGGGTTCTCGACCTTCACGCGGACGCGGAACTTCTGCGCGAACATGTCCGTCGACATCATCTGGATGCCGAGCAGGCTGAGCTGCGGCGTCTCGAGTTTCGGCGCGAACGCCGAGCAGCCGCCCAGCATCGCCACCGTCGTCGCGAGCAGCGCCACGAGCGCGACCGGCAGGCCGCGCAACCGCATCGTCTTCACCGGCATTCGTCGGAACCTCTCGAGGAGTCGGAAAAAAATATGGAGCCGGACGCTGCGCTCATCCGCGGGTCGACGCCGGGCGCAGCATCGAAGCCGTGACGAGCGTCACGCCGTTCTCGCTCACGTAGAAGCGCTCGCGGTCGGCCTGCAGGTCGACGCCGATCTGCATGCCGTCGGGCACGACTGCACCCTCGTCCACGATGGCATTGCGGATCACGCAGTGCTCGCCGACGCGCACGCGCGGCAGGATCAGCGAGCGCTCGATCGACGAGTAGTCGTGCACCCGCACGTTCGAGAACAACAGCGAATTGGCGACGCGCGAGCCCGAGATGATGCAGCCGCCCGAGACCATCGAGTCGATCGCGTAGCCGCGGCGGTCGGCGTCGTCGAACACGAATTTCGCGGGCGGCAGCTGTTCCTGGTAGGTCCAGATCGGCCACTGCTCGTCGTAGATGTTGAGCTCGGGCGACACGCGGGCCAGTTCGAGGTTCGCGTCGTAGTACGCGTCCACCGTGCCCACGTCGCGCCAGTAGTTCTGCGCCTTGGTGCGCACGTCCTCGAACGGATAGGCGTAGACGCGCAGGTTGTCGATTGCCGCGGGGATGATGTTCCTGCCGAAGTCGTGGGCCGAGTCCAGGTCGTCGGCATCCGCGCGCAGCATGCGCTCGAGCAGTCGCGGGTTGAACACGTAGATGCCCATCGACCCGAGCGTGGTGTCCGGCCGTCCGGGCATCGACGGCGGGTTCTGCGGCTTCTCGAGGAAGTCGAGTACGCGGTTCGAGTCGTCGATGCCGACGACGCCGAACTCGCGCGCGCGATCGAGCGGGACCTCGACGACGCCCACCGTGATGTCGGCTTCCTTCTCGACGTGGAAGCCGATCATCGGGCCGTAGTCCATCTTGTAGATGTGGTCGCCGGCCAGCACGAGCACGTGCAGTGGCCGGTGCGCGCGGATCAGGTCCATGTTCTGCCACAGCGCGTCGGCCGTGCCCTGGTACCACGCGGGGCCGAGCCGCTGCTGCGCGGGGATGATCTCGATGAACTCGCCGAATTCGCCACGCAGGAAACCCCAGCCGCGTCCGATGTGCTGGATCAGCGAGTGCGCCTTGTACTGGGTCAGGACCGAAATCTGGCGGATGCCGGAGTTCAGGCAGTTCGACAGCACGAAGTCGATGATCCGGAACTTGCCGCCGAACGGGGCCGCAGGCTTGCAGCGATCCTCGGTCAGTTGCCTGAGTCGCTCGCCACGCCCGCCCGCCATGATCACGGCGAGGGTGCCCCGGGTCAGGCGGCTCAGGTACCGGCGCGGTGCAAAGACTCGGTGGTGCTCTGTCGACATCCGTGGCTCCTGAACCCGTGGTCCGATGGTACATAGTCGGGCGTTGCAACATCAGTACTCGCGCCGTTGGGCCGGCGCCGCCCTGGCACTGCCGAATACTATTGACTTCATACTAGTGCGTGCTGCCTAATACTCCTCAGTGCATAAGGGAGCGAGCCGCATGCCGCGGACCGAACCGACCGAAGCGGGCCAGGGGGCGGAGTCCCTCGCGGAGGCGCAAGCACGCAAGTTCCAGCGCGAGTTGAGCGCCGGCTTGACGGCGCTCGTGCTGCTGTCCGTGCTCGCAGACCACGACACCGACATGTACGGCTACGAGATCGCCAGGCAACTGAGCACGGACGCCCTGCCCGCCGCGCCGTTCAAGCAAGGCGCGCTCTACCCCGTGTTGCGTAACATGAGCAGCGCCGGTCTGCTTTCGAGTCGCGTCGTGCCGTCGTACTCGGGCCCGCCGCGCCGCTACTACAAGATCACGCCGCTGGGACGCGAAGTCCTCGCGGCGTGGCGCGAGACGTGGCTGACCACGCGCGCCTTCGTCGATACCGTCGTCCAACCGACCGCCGCACAGGAGACCACGCCATGACGGCCGCGACACCGCGCACCGTCGAGCAATACCTCGACCTGCTCCGCGCCGAACTGCAGGGAGCCGACCCGGCGCTCGTCCAGGACGCGCTCTACGACGCCGAAGAACATCTGCGCGCGGAACTCGCGCAGAACCCCGGGGAGACGGAGGAAACCATGCTGGGTCGCATCGTCGCGAGCTATGGCGCGCCGGCGGAAGTGGCCGACGCCTACCGCACGAACGAAGCGCGCGTCCAGGCCGCACTGCGCACGCCGCCGCCGAAGGCGATGCGCACCGCCATCGGCCGCTTCTTCGCCGTCTATACCGACCCGCGCGCCTACCTGAGCATCGCGTACATGCTGCTGGCCCTCGCGACCGGCATCCTGTACTTCGTGTTCGCGGTGACGGGCTCCGCGCTCACGGCGGGCCTCGCGATCCTGATCATCGGCGTACCGTTCTTCCTGTTGTTCATCGGCACGGCGCGCGTGCTCGCGCTGGCGGAGGGCCGCATCGTCGAATCGATGCTCGGCGTGCGCATGCCGCGACGACCGGTGCACCCCGGCCCCCAGGTCAGCTGGTGGACGCGCATCGTCGAGATGATCAAGGACCCCCGCACGTGGGGCACGCTCGTCTACCTGGTCGCGATGCTGCCGCTCGGCATCTTCTATTTCACGTTCGCGGTCGTGGGCGTCGTCGTGTCGCTCGCGCTGTTCATCTCGCCGATCGCGGTGCTGCTGCACCTCGCCGGCGTCATCACGATCGACGGGCAGGTGCAGGGGCCCGACGCCTTCTGGTTGCCGCTGATCTCGATCTTGGGGATAGTGCTGCTCACGATCACGCTGCATCTTTCCCGGGGCATCGGCTACCTGCATGGCCAGTTCGCGAAGTTCCTGCTCGTCCGTCCGGCGCCCACGGTGGACGAAGTCGTCCCGGCCTGACACGTCTCGCCAACTGACGGCGGGCGCACTGCTGCTCACCGCCGTCGTCGCGGGCTGCCACGCCGGGACGTCCACGACGGATGCACTGGTGCCTGTGCAGCCGTCGCCGCCGTCGCCCTCGCTTCTCACGCCCGGAGCGACGCGTTCCGCGGCACTCGACGCCGCGCAGGCGCTGTGTCGCCCGTCCGAGGCAGGCTACCTGCGCGCCAGGCTGCAGGGCGCAATCACGGCCGAGATCGACTGGTCGGAACCCGGCACGCCGCAATGCCTCGGCGGGCCTCGGCCGACGCAGGACGGGGTGCGGCTCGTCTACAAGGGCAAGGCCGGTGAGGATCCCCTCCTGGTCATCGTCGGGATCGGCGTCGGCGAGACCGTGACGGCGGGGCGCAACGTGCCTGCGAGCGTCACGGTCGTCCGGGAAGGCCGGGGCGAGTTCTTCGCGACCCAGGGCGACGACAAGTGCGCGATCGACGAGCTGATCCAGGAACCTGTCGCCGGCCAGGGCGGTCGATACCGCCTGTCGGGCCGCGGCTATTGCACGCAGCCGGCGCGCCTCGTCGGTGACGGCTCCGGGTCCGTGCTCGTGTCGCGCTTCGACGTGGACGCCATCGTCGACTATCCCAGGGGCCCATGACAGGACGCACTATTGGCCGTCGGGCACGGATTCTTGCGGCGGCCTCACTTTCGTTCGTCCTCACGCAGCCGCTCGCCGACGCCTTCGCGCCCGAAAAGATCGTGCCGTTGAGCGCGTTTCCGAGGGAACTCATCGCGATCGAGACGCGGGCGAGTTTTCGCCGGCAATTGTTCGAGGCCTGGCGCGCAGAATCGTGGGCCGCACGCGCGCAGGGCCTCATGTTCGTCGAGGACGCACAGATGCGCCCCGACCAGGCAATGATCTTCGTCTACCAGCCGCCCCAGTACGTCGCAATGTGGATGAAGAACACGCTGATATCGCTCGACATGCTGTTCGTGGACGCGAAGGGCTGCATCGTGACCGTCAGGGAACGCGCCCAGCCCCACTCGCTCGCGACGATCAGTTCGCGCTTCCCCGTCGTGCTCGTCGTGGAACTCAGGGCCGGCACCGTCGCGGAACGCGGCATCCGCGTCGGCGATCGCGTGCTGCGACTGGATGCGGGCTGGCCCGGCGATGCGGGCAAGTGTCGCGCCGGACCGTGAGTACTCTGCCTCGTCGGGAATTGGTTACGATGCGCAGCCAGGTGCCGCCCGTTTTCCGGAACAGGGTTTCGCGGCGATGAATACGACAGCCAATCCGACCGTCGAGCCCTTCGTCCGTGCCGCCCGCGATCTCGCGAAGGCGGGGCGCGCCAACGAAGCCGAGCAGCACTGGCGCAAGGTGCTCGAGCTCGCCCCGGGGCATGTCGAAGCCGTGCTCGCGCTGGGCACGGCGGCGATCGCGAGGCGCGAGCCCGCGCGCGCCGTCGAGATCCTGCGCACCGCGGCGCGGCCGGACCCGATGGTGGACCTCTATCAGGCGCTCGCGTTCAAGCAGCTCGGCAACCTCGGCGCCGAACGCGACGCCATTACGCGGGCGCTGGACATCGACCCGTACTTCTTCCCGGCACTGCTGCACAAGGGGATGCTGCTCGAACGGATCGGCCAGCGACGCGGTGCCGCACGCGTATTTCGCGACGTGCTCAAAGTGATGCCGCCGCAGGACCGGCTCAGCGACGCGTTCCGCACGGCGGTGAAGCACGCCGAGGCCAGTGTCGCCGAGAACCAGCAGATGCTGGAAAAACATCTCGACTCGGTCCTCGATGGGCTGCGACGCGAGCATGGCGGGCCGGTGGACCGGTTCGAGCGGTCGGTCGACGTCCTGCTCGGCAAGCGCAGGATGTTCCATCCCGAACCGGTGATGTTCCATTTCGCGGACCTGCCTCCGATCCAGTTCTATCCGCGCGACCTGTTCCCGTGGCTCGCCGAGCTCGAAGCCCAGTCCGACGCCATTCGTGAGGAACTGCTGCACGTGCTGGCCGAAAGCCGCCCGGAATTCCGGCCGTACATCCAGTACCCGCCGGGGTCGCCGGTCAACCAGTGGGTCGAGCTGAACCACTCACCCCGCTGGAGCACATACTTCCTCTGGCAGAACGGCCAGAAGGTCGAGGCGCATTGCGAGCGATGCCCGCGCACGACGGCCGCGCTCGAGTCGGTCCCCATGGCCCGGTTGCCTAACTTCTCGCCGACGGCGATGTTCTCGTGCCTCGAGCCGCGGACGGTCATCCCGCCCCACACAGGCGAGACGAACACTCGGCTCATCTGTCACCTGCCGCTGGTCATTCCGCCGAAATGCTCATTCCGCGTTGGACACGTAACGCGCGAGTGGACGTCCGGTGAAGCGTTCGTTTTTGACGATTCGATCGAGCACGAGGCCCGCAACGACAGCGACGAACTGCGGGCCGTGCTGATCTTCGACGTGTGGAACCCGAACCTGACCGCCGGGGAGCGGGACCTCGTCGCCGCCCTCGTCAACGGCGTGCGGGACTACTACGGCTCGGAACCCTGACCCGGGCGCGGCTGGGCTCGTTCGCGGCCAGGCCCGCGCGGTTGCATTGTCGCCACACGCCGCTCCGCCGCCCGGCGGGAGCGGACATACACGTCCTGTACCATTTCAGCCACAGGCCTTTCAATCTGCGACGAAGCGTTGTTATCATCGGGCGAATCGAGACCTGTTCAACTTTTTCCGAGGTGTCGAAGGGGTCCGATTTTTGTGTGGCGGCCGAGCAACCGCGGGGTAGGACGCGGCGGTCGCAGCATCTTTCACGAGTCAGACAGTCAGGAGTCAACTGATGGCTAATCCAAATATCAAGCGCGCGGTGCGCGTCGCGTTAGTCGCGGCGAGTGCTGGCGGTGCCGCGTTGTACGGCGCTGCATCGGTGGCCCAGGAAGCTGAGCTCGAACAGGTCATCGTGACCGGTTCGCGCATTCCGCAACCGAACCTCGAAGGCACGAGCCCGGTGTCGCTGATCACTGCCCAGGACGTGGCGGTGCAAGGCGTGCAGCAGGTCGAGGACCTGATGAACAACATGCCGCAGGTCTTCGCGGGCCAGGGCGCCATGCTCTCGAACGGTTCGACCGGTACGGCGACTGTCGACCTCCGCGGCCTCGGCCCCTCACGCACGATGGTGCTGGTCAACGGTCGGCGCATGGTGGCCGGCAGCCCGCGCATCGGCGGTGAAAGCCCGGACTTGAACCAGATTCCTGCCCCGCTGATCGAGCGCGTCGAAGTCCTCACCGGCGGCGCCTCGGCCGTGTACGGTTCCGACGCCGTCGCGGGCGTCGTCAACTTCATCATGAAGGACGACTTCGAGGGCATCCAGCTCGACGTCAACCACAGCTTCTACAACCACGAGAACGACAATGATGTGGGCGAGGTAGTCGAGTACTGGGGCTTCGAGCCGGCGCCGAAGCACATCGGCTCCGACGGCGCCTCGACCGAGATCAGCCTGCTGATGGGCTCGAACTTCGCCGACGACCGCGGCAACGCGACGCTGTTCATCGGCTGGCGCGATACCGACGCGCTGCTGCAGTCGGAGCGCGATTACTCGGCCTGCTCGCTCGGCGCCGACTCGCGGTACTACGACGGCGCGTTCTATTGCGGCGGCTCCTCGGCCAGCTACCCGGGCCGTTTTCGTCCTCGCATCGAAGGTACCGACCCGAGCTGGACGATCGCGGACTCGAGCGGTGGCATCCGGGAGTGGGAGTACCCCAACGATCTCTACAACTTCGGGCCGCTGAATTACTGGCAGCGCCCGGA
The DNA here is from genome assembly GCA_035691185.1 of Steroidobacteraceae bacterium. Taxonomy (GTDB): domain Bacteria; phylum Pseudomonadota; class Gammaproteobacteria; order Steroidobacterales; family Steroidobacteraceae; genus RPQJ01. Next base: position 10,424 of record DASSJN010000261.1, on the reverse strand, counting down.
CGAGCGCTGGTCGGTCTCGGCGTTCATGAACTACAACGTGACGGACTCGGCCGAGATCTACGGCGAGTTCATGTTCATGGACGATCGCTCGACGTCCCAGATCGCCCCGTCGGGCATCTTCGCGTACGGCGAGTACACCGTGCCCTGCGACGGCAGCAACCCGCTGGTCTCGGCCGCGATGCTGAACGAGCTCTGCTTCAACCGTCCGGACCCGCTCACGGTCGCCGACATCGCCGACGTCGGCATCGCGCGCCGCAACGTCGAGGGGGGCGGACGCCAAGACGACATTCGTCACACGTCCTATCGCGGCGTGGTCGGTGTCAAGGGCGACGTCTGGGAGAACTGGAACTACGACGTGTCGGCGACGTACAGCACGGTCGTGTTCTCCGAGACGTACCTGAACGACTTCTCCACTGCGCGTACGGCGCGTGCGATGGACGTGATCGAGGATCCTGACACGGGCCTGCCCGCGTGCCGCTCGGCGGTCGACGGCACCGACCCGAACTGCGTGCCCTACGACATCTGGAACCTCGGCGGCGTGACGCCGGAAGCGCTGGCGTACCTGCAGATCCCGCTGTTCTCGAAGGGCGACACCGAACTGAAGACGGTGACGGCCTCGCTGGCGGCGGACCTGGGCAATTACGGCGTGAAGTTGCCGACGGCGAACGATGGTATCGGTGTCGCATTCGGTGCGAACTACTACGAGACGGCGCTCGATCTCAAGACCGACCCGAACTTCGAATCCGGTGACGGCGCGGGCCAGGGCGGCCCGACGATCGGCCAGTCCGGCGGCTACAACGCCATGGAGTTCTTCGGCGAAGTGCGCGTGCCGATCCTGCAGGGCATGGCCTTTGCGGACAGCCTGCTGCTCAACGCATCGTACCGCCGGTCGGACTACAGCGAGCCGGTCGACGAGTCGACCGACACCTACGGCGTCGGCCTCGAGTGGGCCCCCGTCGCGGACATCAAGTTCCGCGGCAGCTACCAGCATGCGGTGCGCGCGCCGGGCATCATCGAGCTGTACCAGGCGCAGGGTCTCGGCCTGTTCAACATGGGAAGCGACCCGTGCGCCGGCGAAATCGATCCGAACACAGGGTTGATTCCGTCGGGTTACACGGCCGCGCAGTGCGCCTTGACGGACCTCGATCCCTCGCTGTACGGCACCGGGGACGTCGAGAGCAACAACGCGCAGCAATACAACGCGTTGTTCAGCGGCAGCACCGACCTGATCCCGGAGACGGCCGACTCGTACACGGTGGGCTTCGTGTTCCAGCCGCGGTTCCTCGAAGGGTTCAGCCTGACGGTGGACTATTTCGACATTTCGGTGGAGGACGTCATCGCGTCGATGCCTCCGACCGTGTCCATAGCACAGTGCCTCGCGGGCGGCGCGGACTTCTGTGCGCGCATCCATCGTGACGAGAACGGCAGCCTCTTCGCGTCACAAGATGGCTACGTCGATGCCTACAACCAGAACATCGGCGGTCTCGATACCACCGGTTGGGACATCGAGGTCGGCTACCGGACGGACATCGGCGACATGGGGTCGCTGAATTTCCGCCTGAACGGCACGGTGCTCGACGAGCTGATCACGACACCCGTCAAGGGTGCGCTGAGCGTCGGCGAGTACGACTGCGCCGGTCTCTACGGCACCACCTGCGGCGTTCCGGCTCCGGAGTGGCGGCACACGGCACGCGTGACGTGGGCTACGCCGTGGAACCTCGACCTGACGATGGCCTGGCGTTACTACGACGAGGTGGAAGTCGATACCTCGACCGACCAGCCCCTGCTCGCTCCCTCCGTGCCGCCGGCGAAGGCGGACCTCAAGATGGACGCGCAGGACTACATCGACCTCGCGGCCACCTGGACGTTCCTCGAGGCCTACACGGTACGCCTGGGCATGAACAACGTGCTGGACGAGGATCCGCCGGTCGCCGGCCAGGGCTCCGTCGGCGCAGGGTTCGGCAACGGCAACACCTTCCCGCAGGTGTACGACGCCCTCGGCCGCTACGTGTTCGTGAACCTGTCGGCGAAGTTCTGACCTGACCTCAAACAGAAGGACCTTCGGGTCCCCTCCACGGCGGGCTTCGGCCCGCCGTTTTTTTTTGCGTGTCCCGGTCCTACTTGACGCGGCGGACGCGCACTGCGATGCCGTCGGGACCGACCAGGAGGTACGAGCCGAGCGTGCCCTTGCGGATCGTCACGGTATCGCCGACCTTGACGCGCGACCGGTTCTCGGACTCGATCTGCGTCCAGACCTGACCGTCCGCCAGGCTCACGATCGTCTCGCCGGTGGGGCGGCGGCCGAGCTTCGCAACCTGCGCCGTGATGCTCGCGGGCTCCACGTCCTGCTGCGGATTCCGCGCCCGCTTGTCGACTTCCGACAGTCCGAATTCTTCGCGTGACTTCGCGGTGGCGGTCGGGGCAGGTGTCGCGCTCGCCGCCACACCCGATGCAGGAGCCGTCATTCCGGCCGCACTCGACGCGGCCGGCCTGCCGAAGGCCGCGTCGTAGCAGTCGAGTCGCGCCTGGTCGTTCGCGATCGATGCACAGCGATGCGTGCCGTCGTCCGCCACGAGCGGGACCGATGCGAGCGAGACGACGAGCAGCGTGAGCGAACGAGCGAGGGCAGTGGTGGGCATCCGGTCTCCAGGGGCGTCGTCGCGGCCCGGGGGGCGCCGCGGCCGCGACTATACCAGTGCGGCCACGACCCGCCGCGTTGTGTATCCTGCGCGCTGCCGGCGGCACGACCCGCCGTTTCCTCGAGCCTCGGTAGACCCCAAGTGTTCCTGAGCCCGGACCTCTCGGCCGCTGCGACGGCCTTCAACGACAAGCGCCTCGGTGCGGTGCCCGAGCCGCTCGCACGCGCCGCGAAGGCGGTCGGCGGCGACCTCGCCCACTGGCAGGGCGTCATGAACCTCGCCGCGAGCATCGGCGACGACGACCTCGCACTGGTCGCGGCGTCGAAGCTGCGCGCCGTGGCGCCGAAGGACACGGCCGGACAGGCCGCGCAGATGCACTTTCTCGGCGAGACGGGCGCCGTCCGCAACGCGCTCGCGATCGCCCGCAAGCTCGAGTCCGAGCACCCGGCCGACCCGCGCTGGCCGCTCATGGTCGGCACGCAACTGGCCCGCGCGGGGCGCGAGCGCGAGGCGGTCGCCGCGCTGCATCGTGCCGTGCGTCGCGCGCCGAATTCGCCGATCGCCTGGGAGATCCTCGCTGGCCTCAAGACCTTCACCGCCGGCGATCCCGACCTCGCTTCCCTGGAACAGGCTGCCGCCACGACGCGCGACCCGGCCCAGGCCGCCTCGTTCGCGTACGCGCTCGGCAAGGCGTACGACGACCTCGGCGACTTCGACCGCGCCTTCCGCCACTTCGAGCGCGGCGCCGCGATGATGCTGCAGGGCCGCGCGCCGCGCATGGACGGGTTTTTCACCCAGATCGCCGAAGCGCGCGCCGCGTTCCCGGCGACGCGACTCGGCACCGGTCACGAGACCGCGCGGACGGAGCGTCCCATCGTCGTGGTCGGCACGCCGCGTTCGGGCACGACGCTGCTCGAGCGCATCCTCGCCTCGAGCCCGGTGGTCACCTCGGGCGGCGAACTCAAGATGCTGCGTCTCGCGTGCCTCGGGTTCACTCCGCCGTCGCCCGCCCGCGTCGACACGTTCGTCGCGCACTGCGGCAGCGAGCGCGACGCCTGGGAACGCGTGGCGGAAACCTACGTGAGCCGCCTGACCGGCCGGTTTGGGCACGCGGACCACGTCGTCGACAAGGGCCTGGTCAATTACCTGTACCTCGGCGCGCTGGCGCTCGCGCTGCCGCACGCGAAGATCGTCCACGTGCGCCGCAATCCGTTCGACGTCGCCTGGTCCTGCTTCCGGCACCGCTTCCACGACGGGCTGGCGTGGAGCTACAACTTCGAGTCGATCGCGGCGTTCCAGCGTGGCTACGCCGAGATGTGCCAGCACTGGAAGGACGCCCGGCCGGACCGCATCCTCTCGGTCGACTACGAGCGACTCGTGCTCGAATCCGACTCGGAGACGCAGCGCATCTTCGACTTCCTCGGGCTCGAGCGCCCCGCCGACTGGCAGGCGTTCCACAAGAAGAGCACGACGGTGCTGACGACGAGCCAGCTGCAGGTGCGCCGCCCGCTCAACGCCGAGGGCATCGGCGCGTGGAAGCGTTATGAGCGCCACCTCGCGCCGATGGTCGACGCGCTGGTCAAGTTCGGCGTCGTGCGCAAAGCCGGGGTTCCGGCTTGACGGAGCCCCGCCGACCGCCGCCGGAACTCGAGCCGCTGCTCGGTGAGGGCGTCAGGGCGCTCGAGACCGAGCCCCGGCTCGCCGCGGAGAAGGCTCGGCAGATCCTCGCGACGGCACCGAACCACCTGCGTGGCGCGCTGCTGCTCGGGATCGCGCAGCGCAAGCTCGGCGACATCGAGGCTTCGGCACAGATGCTGCAGCGCCTGGCCGCCGCGAGGCCCGCGTGGGCGCCGGCGCAATACGAGCTCGGGGTCACGCTCGGCATGGCCGGACGCCACCGCGAGGCGCTGGAGGCATTGCTGCGCGCCGCACGCATCACGCCGGACATCGGCGAAGCCTGGCGGCTGATCGCCGACCTGCTGCTGCTCCTGGGCGACCCGGCCGGGGCCGACAAGGCTTATGCGAATCACGTCGCCGTCTCGACCGGCAACCCGCAGCTGCGCAAGCCGGCGGCGGCGCTGTGCGAGGACCGCCTGGACGATGCGCACCAGCTATTGATCGAGCACCTCGACACGAAACCGGCCGATGCGCAGGCGATGCGGATGCTCGCCGAGGTCCACGCGCGCATGGGCCGACTCGAGGAATCCGAGCGCATGCTCGCACGCTGTCTCGACATCGCGCCGGACCTGAAGGCCGCGCGCTACAACCGCGCATGCGTCCTGAACAACCTCGGCCGACCGACTGAGGCTCTCGTCGAACTCGACTTGCTGATTGCGGCGGATCCCCTGAGTCCGACGTATCTGAACCTGCGGGCCAACGCGCTCACGAGCATCGGCGAGTACGATCGCGCCATTGCGGACTTCGCTACGGTACTCGCCGGACATCCACGGAACGCCAAGATCTGGCTGGCTTACGGTCATTCGCTGAGGACCGCGGGCCGCCGCGACGAATGCATCGCTGCCTACCGCCGCAGCATCGAGCTCGCGCCTGCGCTCGGCGAGGCGTACTGGAGCCTCGCGAACCTCAAGACCTTCCGCTTCGGCGACGACGACCTCGCGGCGATGCGAGCGCAGCTCGCGCGGGACGACGTCGGCTTCGAGGATCGCGTGCACTTCCACTTCGCGCTCGGCAAGGCACTGGAGGACCGCAAGGAATACGCACCGTCGTTCGAGCAGTACTCGGCCGGCAACGCTGTGCGTCGCCCGAACCTGCGCTACGACCCCGACGACACGCATCGCTTCGTCGAGCGCAGCAAGTCGGTCTTCACACGCGAGTTCTTCGCCGCACGGGCCGGACGCGGTTGCCCCGACGACGCCCCGATCTTCGTGGTCGGCATGCCGCGCTCGGGCTCGACGCTGGTAGAGCAGATCCTCTCGAGCCATTCGCGCGTCGAGGGCACGATGGAGCTGCAGGACATGGCGCAGGTCGCACGCTCGATCGTCGACGACCCGAAGAACCGGCCCCGCCAGCTGTTCCCCGAGGTGATGCAGTCGCTGGATCCGGAGACCTTGCGCGCCCTCGGCGAACGCTACCTCGCGCAGACGCGCATCCACCGCAAGACCGGCGCGCCGCACTTCGTCGACAAGATGCCGAACAACTGGATGCACGCGGGCCTGATCCACCTGATCCTGCCCAACGCGAAGATCGTCGACACGCGGCGTTACCCCATGAGCGGCTGCTTTTCGAATTTCAAGCAGCTCTATGCCCGCGGGCACCAGTTCGCGTATTCGCTCGAGGACATCGCGCGTTATTACCTCGACTACGTCGACCTGATGGCGCACTTCGACGAGGTGCTGCCGGGGCGCGTGCACCGCGTCGTCTACGAGCGCATGGTCGAGGACACGGAAGCCGAGGTGCGACGCCTGCTCGATTACTGCGGCCTGCCGTTCGAGGAGCCGTGCCTGCGGTTTTACGAGACCGAGCGCGCCGTGCGCACGCCAAGTTCCGAGCAGGTGCGCCAGCCGATCTTTCGCGATGGCGTCGAGCAATGGAAGCACTACGAGCCCTGGCTCGGGCCACTCGCGACCGCACTCGGCCCCGCGCTCGAGACCTACCCCGACCCGCCCTCGCGCTGAGGCTGCGCCGGGCGAGGATCAGGCGGGCTCGTAGCCGAACTTCTCCACCCAGGGGGCGAGCACGGGCAGCACCGGCTCGAGCTGTGCACGGTACGCGCGCCACTGCCCGGAGCCGTCGAACAGCCGGCGTCGGACCTGCGCCGCGCTCGGCGTGCTGATCTCGCGCGCCGCCGCGGTGCGGTCGAATCGCCTCACCTCCTCGCTCCACTCGGCCCCGACGAACCGGGCGAGCGCGCGCGTGCGCTCCTCGAAGTTGGCGACGAGCCCTTCGTAGTCGACTTCGTGCATGGGCAGCCCGAGCGCCGCGACGTGCCGCTCGGTCAACCGCATCGCCGCGTCGTAGTGTCGGGCGATGCCCTCGAGGCTCGTGAGCCGGTAGGTCAGCGCATTGGCGAGGAAGTTGCGGCGGAAACAGCTCAGCACCACGTCACGCGGGTCACGCCGGCAGAGCACGACCCGCGCGGCCGGAAAAAGTCGCGCGATCATCGGCAGCTTGATGCCGTAAAGCGGCGACATGTCGACGAAGATGTGACCGTCCACGTCGGGAACCGCCTCGCGCACGCTCGCCCAGTAAGCCGCGCGTGCCTGTGCGGCGGCTTCCGCGTCGAGCGGATGAAGTCGTGCGAGCGCGGCTTCGTCCTTCAGGAACGCAAGGTCGGCGGCCGCGAGCGTCCCGCCCTCCTCGAGCACGCGAACGTCGCGCAGCGAGGCGAGAATGGTCTCGACCAGCGTGACGCCCGAACGCAGGTAACCGATCAGGAACACGTGTTCGCGCACCGGCGACTCCGCTTCCGGCGTGTCCGGCGCCTGCCATGCCTCCGCCGGCTGGCGCTCGAACCACGCGGCGAGGCGTGCGATGAACTCGAGGTGATTCTCGACCGTCCCGTTCGGCCCGAAACGGCGCGCGTGACGCGCGGCGAACGTCTGCTTCACGTGCCCGTACAGTGAGAATGCCTGCTCCGTCCGGCCGAGGCCGTGCATGGCGTCGGCAAGCATGTGCATGGCCGTCTGGCGCTGGCGCATGGTGAGCCGGCCCTGCGCCAGCAGCGGTTCGAGCCGCATGCGCGCCGATTCGAACTCCCCGCCGTCCAATTCCACACGCGCCAGTGCGAGCGTTGCCACTGCGTGGCGCGGCTCGAGGCGCAGCGCCTCGCTGGCGAGCGCGATCGCCACGGCGCCATGTCCGGCACGCGCCTCCATGAATGCCAGGTCGGCACGCGGATCGGGATCGCGCGGCGCCAGCTCCGCCGCGCGCTGGAACGCGTGGCGTGCGTCGTCCGTCCACCCCTCACCGGCCTGCGCGGCCCCGAGCGCCCTCCACGACTCGACCGAGCACGCGTCGAGCGCGGTCGCGGCCTTGAATGCGTCGACGGCCTCCTCGCCGCGATCCGCCGCCATGAGCAGCCGGCCCAGGTCGAGGACCGTGGCGACGTCGCGCGGGGCGAGTCGTAGCGCCTTGTTGAGCAACTGGCCGGCCGCGTCGTAGTTGCCCGCCACCCCGAGGGCCTCGGCGCGAATGCGCAGCAGCGTCGGATGCATGAGCCGTTCGCCCGCGGCGGCCTCCGCGTAACGGACTGCGGCGGCGAGGTCCCCTTCGGCGCGTGCCCGCGTCGCCTTGGCCACCAGCGACAGCAGGCGACTCGAACGTTCGTCGTGCATGGATACGGGCTGCCGGCGGGTGACGCCGGTGCTCAAGGTAGAGGAGCCCGGGATTGTAGCAACGGACCGCCACAGCGGTCAGGTGCGATCAGGGTCCGGAATGCGCGAGCGGCATTCGGTCGGGCCGCACTTGCGGACTTCCGCCCCCGCAGAGGCGTACGGCATGAACTGGATCTCCGAGCGCCGGTAATCGACGGCGAACCGGCGCAGCTTGCCGATCAGGTCCATGCCGATCAGCAGCGCCGGCTCCTCGGTGAGTCCCCAGACCCGGAACACGTGCATGTCGCCGAACGTGACGGGCAGGTTGCTGAGCCTTGCGCTACCGATCCGCAGCACTGGCACGACGAACGACGTCCCGAGGTACGTCTGCTCCGTGGCGCCGATGACCCGGGATTGCGTACGACGGCGCGGGTCTGTGCGACGACTCAGCAGGTCGCGCAGCGGCGCGTTGCCGAGCGTGTGCTCCGCCCCGGTGTCGATGATCGCCTTGACCGGGATGCCCCCCGCGCGCCCGTCGACCACGAGCAGCCCGCGGTGATTCTTTGCCGGCACCAGGTAAAAGGCTCCGCGCGGCCGTTTGCCGCTCGAGCGCTCGATGCTGACGCGATCGGCCGTGAAGTCGACGTCGATGCGATAGTCGTCGAAGCCCTCCATGCCGAGGATGCCGTCGGTATCCGCGAACACGCGACTCTCGAGCACGGGCAGCGGGCCCGGGTCGATCTCGAGTTCGCCGGCGCGCAGCGACGCCACGTCGACGGACGGCAAAATCGCGGACCCCGTCACGCCGTGCAGGTCGACACTCGCGCCGGCCGACGAACTCAGCGCGAGGTCCGCGGCGAGCCGCGGCGAAATCGCGGATCGATTGGCGCCGGTGTCGACGACGAAGCGATACGGGCCGCGTCCATCGACGTGCACGCTGGCGACGATCCGCCCCGCGCGGTCGACACGCGTGGGCGCCGCGTAGAGCGGCTGTGCTTCGGTGGGGGTCGTGCCGATGGCGACGTCCGGCGCCGACGACGGCGTTCCGGTGTCCGTCGCCGCAAGGGGCGCGACGAACAATGCTGAGCAAGCGAAGCCGACGACACGTGAGGCGATCATCTCAGCATGACTCTACTCTCAAGAATGCGCGACGGCGCGGTCGTGCTCAAGGCTGCGGCGGCCCCAGGACGTCGGTCGCCGGCAGCCCGGGGCGCGCGGACTCCTGCAGCGCCGAGCGGAGCATCAGGATCGCGGCATACAGCACGACGACGACGACGAGCCAGTAGAGCCAGGCCAGCGGCAGCGACTTGACGATGAACGCCGCGACCAGCACGCCCGGGATGCCGCCGATCGCGAGCCCCACGGCCGTGCGCCGGTCGTACTTGCGCTCGCGGATGAACTTCAGGCTGCCCACCGGCATCAGGCATGCACACGAGGCCATCATGATCGGGAACGCCGCGATCGGGTTCATGCCGAGCAGGCTGACCAGCATGAGGCACGGCGCATAGAGGCCGATCCCGAGCGACATCAGTGCGCCGAGGCAGAAGTTGGCGATGACCGCGAAGACGAGCACGCCGCCCGTCAGCCCGAGCGCGGTGCCGCCGGGCGGCAGCACTCCGACGATCTTCATCGTGAACAGCCCCGCAGCGACGAGCAACGCGAGACCCATGCCGATCTGTACGGCGCGCCGCGGCAACCCCGCGACGATCCCGGCGCCGAGGTAACCGCCCGCCACCGCCGCGACGACCATCGACACCAGCGTCAGCGGCGCCACCGCGATCGCCGTCGTGAAAATGATCGCCTGCGCGATCGTGGGCAGCGCGTGCCCGACGTTGAGCGTGCCCGGGATCAACTCGTCGCGCACGAGCCTGCGGAACTTGAGATAGGCGGTCGTCGACGCGAAGGAGCCGTTGCCTAGCGTGTCGAAGAAATTCGTCACGGCCCCGAGCAACATCCCGGCGGCTGTCGGGCGGGACCGGCCGGGTCGTGCCGTGGCGGACGTCATGGTGCGCCGTTCGAGCCGACGCCACGCCCAGGCGAATGCAGCCGCCATGACGAGGCCGGCGACCAGCACTAGTTGCGCCACCAGGCTCACGGGGCGGCCCGCTCCGTGCCGTGGCTTCGCTCAGGACTCATGGTGCCGCAGCGGCAGTTCGCTGCCCTTGCGCACGGTGCGCAGCGCGAAGCTCGACTGCACGCGCGCCACGCCGGGCAGCCGCGTCAGGTGCTGGCTGTGCAGGCGCTCGAAGTCTGCCGGGTCCGAGACGACGACGCGCAGCAGGTAATCCTGCTGCCCGGTCATCAGGTAGCACTCCATGACCTCCGGCACGCGCTTGACGGCTTCCTCGAAGGCGGCGAGGTCCGCCTGCTCCTGGCGGTTCAGGGTAATGCTGACGAAGACGTTGCCCGGCAGCCCCACGCGGGACTGGTTCACCAGCGCCGCATAACGGTCGATGACGCCCGCCTCCTCCAGTGCTCGCACCCGACGCAGGCAGGCGGATTCGCTCAGGTG
>DASSJN010000260.1:0-15479 GCA_035691185.1 Steroidobacteraceae bacterium | reverse complement strand
AAGCTGCTGCGCGACCTCGGCGTCAAGGTCGACCTCGCCGAGAACGGACGCGACGCCGTGGAGTTGCTCGAACGTCGACCCTACGACCTCGTGCTGATGGACGTGCAGATGCCCGAGATGGACGGGCTCGCCGCGACGCGTGCGATCCGCGAACTGCCCGAACGCGGGCAGACGCCGATCGTCGCGCTCACGGCCAACGCGTTCACCGACGACCGCGAACGTTGCCTCAAGGCGGGCATGGACGGCTTCCTGCCCAAGCCGATCGACCCGAAGCTGCTGCGGGAGGCGCTCGAACGCTGGCTTCGGTAGAATCTGGTCGATGACCACGGAGTTCTCGCGCGTGCTCGCGTCGATCACGGCCGCGAGCGATGGTCGCCTGCACGTCGTCGTACCGCCGGACTGGCTGCAGGGACGCACGGTGTTCGGCGGCATGCAGATGGCGATCGCGGTTCGCGGCATGCGCGCTGCCATGCCCGAGGAGACGCGCGCCCTGCCGTTGCGGTCCGTGCAGATGACGTTCGTGGGCCCGCTCGGCGGCGGCCAGGCGATCTACCTGCGACCCGAGCTGCTGCGGCGCGGGCGTTCCACGAGCCACGCCCGCTGCGACCTGCTCCAGTACGACGGCGTCGCCTGCAGCGCCGTGGGCATTTTCGGCGTCGCACGCGCATCGCAGTTCGTGCACGAGATGCCTGCACCCGATCCCGGCAAGCGTCCGGAGGACGTCGCCGGCGCCGTGATGACGCCCGGGCGGGCGCCGGCGTTCATCGAGCACTTCGAGGCGCGCTGGGCCGTCGGCGCGGTCCCGTTCTCCGGTTACCCCGAGCCGCACTCGATGATCTATGCGCGTCTGCGCGACCGGGAATGCGGCGCCGAGGACGCCCTGCTCGCACTGGCGGACGTGATTCCCACCCCGGTGCTGTCGATGCTGACGCAACCCACGCCCGCAAGCTCCCTGAGCTGGATGGTCGAAGTACTGCGCGACCCCGCCCGGCTCGACCTGCACGGCTGGTGCCTGATCGACACGGAGGTACGTGCCGGCACCGACGGCTACCTGAGCCAGACGTCGGTGCTCTACGGGCCGGATGGCCACGCCTACGCCGTGAGCCATCAGACCGTCGGCGTTGTCGGTTGACCGGTCAGCGGCGGCTGGCCCCGCGTCGCCAGTACGGCACGAACTCGCCTGGATCGGGCGTTCCGACATAGCAGACTGGCGACGCAGGGCCGTCGGGGTCCGCCGGAGGCGTCTCCCCCGCGCGCAGTGGCCGCCATCGCGCGTCGCGTGCGAACGTGGCTGCCCGCGCCGCGGGAGCGGTCGCCAGCGCTTCGAGGCTGCGCGCCTGCGCCTGGCGCAGGCTCAAGCCGGCGTTGGCGCCGTACGTCAGGTCCGGGTGCGCGAGCTGTTCGAAGTCGTCGATCCAGCCGCACACCGGGCAGGTCGCGCCGCTGCCGTGGCGGGCGTCGTGGACCAGGAATCCGCAGGCGGGGCACGGGTGAGCAGCGGGCATGGCCGCATTATGCGTCCAGCCGGGCGGGACCGCTTCGGTCGCGATTGCGATTGCGCGTCGGCGCGGGACAAGTAGAAATGAGCACTGACCGACCGGAGACCGACGACCGATGACGACGACGACCCGCCGCGAGTTCCTGCGCCGTTCCGCAACTGTCGCGGGGCTGGCGGCCCTGCTGCCCGGGTCGCGGGCGTGGTCGGTCGAGGATTCGGCCGACGTCATCGTCGTCGGAGCCGGCCTGTCGGGCCTGATGGCGGCCATCGAACTCGAGCAGGCCGGCTACAAAGTAGTGCTGCTGGAGGGGCGCGACCGCGTCGGCGGCAAGGTGCTGACATTCTCGGACACGCGGGGATCTCCCGAAGCCGGCGCGAACATCATCTACGGCGACTACCGGCGCCTCCTGGCCCTGGCTGAGCGGATGGGGATCGAACTCGAGGACCAGGTGCCGCGGCTGGCGCGGCACGCCGGCTACACCCTCGTGCTCGACGGCAAGCCCGTCGCGCGCGAGGCCTGGCCCGATTCGCCGCGCAACCCATTCCCGCCGGCGCTGCGCGAGATGATGCCCTGGCAATACGTGCCGATGCTGACGAGCCAGGAAAACCCGCTGAAGTCGATCCACCAGTGGTATGCGCCCGACAAGTCACCACTCGACGTGTCGATGCGGGACTTCCTGCGTGCGCAGAGCGCGACCGACGACATCATCCGGCTCACTTACGACACGATCCCGACCTACGGCATGAACGCGCGGGACGTCTCCGCGCTGATGATGGCGTACGTGTCGGCGTTCACGACGCTGCAGAAGAACGTCAAGCCCGTGATGCTGCAGGCCCGCGACGGCAACCAGCGCATCCCCGAGGCGATGGCCCGGCTGCTGCGCAGCGAGGTCCGCTTCGGGAGGATGGTCAAGGGCGTCCGTGCCGGTGCGTCCGACGTCGAGGTGCACACCGCCGGCGGGGCGCGCTACACGGCCAAAGCCGCCATTTGTGCACTGCCTTTCGCCACGTTGCGCGACATCCACCTCGAGCCGGCCCTGGCCGGCGTGCAGGCGCGCGCCGTGCGCACCTTGCCGCACCAGCCGATCTACCAGGTGGCGCTGCAAAGCTCGCGCGCGTTCTGGGAGGCCGACGGGATGGAACCGTCGATGTGGACGGATTCGCACCTCGGACGCGTCGCGGCGATCTACCACGGGGCGGACGCCGACGAGGTGTCGAGCCTGGTCGTCTCGGCATACGGACCCGACGCGAACCATCTCGACCGGCTCGGACGGGTCGGCGCGGCGCGTTACGTGATCGCCGAAATCGAGCGCATCCGTCCGGCCGCGAAGGGCGCACTCACGGTCACCGGCCAGCACTCCTGGACACGCGACCCGTTCAGCGGCGGCGCCTGGGCCTACTTCCACCCGGGCACGGTGACGAAATTCCTGCCGGCGATGTTCGCCCCGAGCGGTCGCGTGCACTTCTGCGGCGAGCAGACCTCGGTCACGGCGCGCGGCATGGAAGGCGCGCTCGAGAGCGGCGAGCGCGCCGCTCGCGCCGTCGCGGCACAGCTCGCGTAGGAGCCACAAGCCGAGCGGCTTGCGCCGCCCGTCCTGCGCTCGACGTAGAGGGTTTCCGGGAGGCTAGTTCCTCGCCTTCTTCGCCGCTTCCGCCGCCGCCGTGATCTGCGGCGTCGCGCCGTCGATGGCTTCCCTGACGCACTTCTCCTCGGTCGAGCCTTCGGCCGGGACCTGTACCTTCAGTTCCTTGCAGGTCGACACCGCGGTGTCCTTGACGCGCTTCTCGAGCGTCGTCAGGCCTTCGGTCGTCGTCAGGTCGAGGTCGGCATAGCTCACGCGCGAACGGATGCTCAGTTCCTTGATCGGCGCGCCGATCGGCGATTTGCCGACGGTGATTTCACGGACGGCCTCGACCGTGACGACTTCCATCGCCTGGCCGTAGGCGCCGGCGCCGACCAGCGTGCAGGCCGCGGCCGCCATCGTGAGCCACGGGGCGAACTTGCTGTGTTTCATCGCTGTTATCTCCAGGTTGATGACGCGTGCGAGTCTGAGTCCGTTGGCCCCGCCCTGACGTAGTCCTGCGGTGTCGTCCGGACCTCTGGAGCCAAGAATAGACGGTCGGATTCAGTCCAGAAATTGCGGTCCCTACGGACGCGGAAACCGCGGACCGGCAAGGCTTGCTTTGTGAAACGTACTGCCGTGACCGGCCGCTACGTACAAGGGCGGATTGTGGCGCGCGACCCGGCGCAAGATGGTCCGCCCAACACGACCGCATCGCGGAGAATCAAATGAGCCGTACCCGCCTGCTTCCGTCGACCACCCTGCTGTGCGCCGCCCTGCTGCTCCCGGCCTGCCAGCCGCAGCCGAAGGAGGTCAGCTACGCGCACGACGTGGCACCGATCCTCGAAAAGCACTGCAAGGCCTGCCACGTGCCCGGACAGCCCGGGTACGTCGTGAGCGGCTTCGAACTGCAGAGCTACGACACGCTCATGAAGGGCACCCAGTACGGCCCGGTCGTACTGCCCGGTGACGCGCTCACGAGCGTGCTCGTGATGCTGATCGAAGGCCGGGCGGATCCTTCGCTCAAAATGCCGCACGGGGACGCGAAGCCGCTCGACCCGGCCGAAATCGCCACGATCCGCCGTTGGGTCGAACAAGGGGCGAAGAACAACTGACCGGCCACGCCGTCGGCGCCGGGTTCCGGGCGCCACGGCGACATGCTTCGGGTCGACGTGGCGGCCGCGCCATCGGTTACCCTAGGGCGATCCCGCAGCACCGCACCCAGGCGCCATGATCGATCTCTTCACGGCGGCGACGCCGAACGGCTACAAGGTCTCCATCGCACTCGAGGAACTCGGGCTGCCGTACACGCTGCGCGTGATCGACTTCTCGAGGAGCGAACAGAAGCAGGACTGGTTCCTCGCGCTCAACCCGAACGGACGGATTCCCGTCATCGTCGACCACGGGTTCGATGACTTCACGGTGTTCGAGTCCGGCGCGATCCTGGTCTATCTCGCCGAAAAGACCGGCCGGTTGATGCCCGCCGACCCGAAGGGGCGCTCGCTCGTGCTGCAGTGGCTCATGTTCCAGGTGGCGGGCATCGGCCCGATGATGGGCCAGGCCAACGTCTTCTTCCGCTACCTGCCGGAGAAGGTCCCGATCGCGATCGACCGCTATCATGCCGAGGTCAAGCGACTGTTCCGCGTGCTCGACGGCCGGCTCGCGCATCACGAATACCTGGCGGGCGATTACTCGATCGCCGACATCGCCAACTGGTGCTGGGCGCGCACCTGGAAGTGGTCGGGCGTGCCGATCGACGATCTGCCGCATCTGTCGCGCTGGGTCGAGCAGATCCGCGCGCGACCGGCCGTGCAGGCCGGCCTGCAACGGCCGCCGTCGCGGGCGAACGTGGCCGACGACGCGGCGCAGGCACAGAAGTTCATCGAGGAGGCACGCAAGATGGTCGTGACCGGCAACACCCCATGAGGCTGCACACCTCCCCGCGCGCGCCGAATCCGCGACGCGTCGACATGTTCGTCGCCGAGAAAGCCATCGCGGGCATCGAGCGGCAAACCTACGACCTGAACCGCGGCGATCTCCGAAGCCCCGGGTTCCGCAGCCTGAACCCGATGGGCCGCGTGCCGGTCCTCGAACTCGACGACGGGCGCTGCCTCGCGGAGTCCCGCGCGATCTGCAGTTACCTCGAACACCTCCACCCGGAGCCGAACCTGATGGGGCGCGACCCCGTGGAGCGCGCCTTCATCGAGATGGTCGACCGGCAGGTGGAGTTGTTCCTGCTGGGCTCGATCGCGAACGCGGTGCGGCACACGCACCCGGGCCTCGCGCCGCTCGAGCAGCCTCAGTTCCCGGATTTCGGCGCGGCGCAGGGACGGAAGATGCTCGAATACAGCGCCGTGTTCGACCGCGCCCTCGCCTCGCGTCCCTGGTTCGCGGGAGACAGGTTCACCATCGCCGACATCACGGCGTTCTGCGGCATCGAATTCGCGAAACTCATCAGGTTCCGGCCGGCAGAGGCCGGATTCGTCCACCTCGCGGACTGGCGCGAACGCGTCGCAGCCCGCCCGAGCGCACAGATGGGCCCGGCATGAACAAGCTCGCGGCCCTGCTCGAGTCCGGCAAGGTCCTGCTGGCCGACGGCGCGACCGGCACCAATCTGTTCGCGATGGGCCTCGTCTCCGGAGAGGCGCCCGAGCTCTGGAACCTCGACCATCCCGACCGGGTGACCAGGCTGCACCAGGGGTTCGTCGACGCAGGCTCCGACATCCTCCTCACCAACACGTTCGGCGGCAACGCGCGCCGCCTCATGCTGCACGGGCTGGAGAACCGGGTCCGCGCGATCAATCGGATCGCCGCGCAGCTCGCGCGCGCCGTCGCGGATGCCGCCGGACGCACCGTCGTCGTGGCAGGGTCTGTCGGGCCCACCGGCGAATTGTTCGAGCCGCTCGGCATGCTCACGGAAGCAGCCGCGATCGAGGTCTTCGAGGAGCAGATCGCCGGGCTCGAGGAAGGTGGTGCCGATGTCGCCTGGATCGAGACGATGTCCTCGCTCGAGGAGATCCGCTCGGCGGCGCTGGCGGCCTCACGCGTCGGAATCCCTTACACGTTCACCGCGAGTTTCGACACGGCCGGCCGCACGATGATGGGCGTCACGCCGGCGGCACTGGTCGAATTCGCGCTGGCGCTCGATCCACGCCCCGTGGCCATCGGCGCCAACTGCGGCGTCGGCGCGCCCGACCTCGTCATGAGCGTGCTCGGCATGACCGCCCGCGAGGCGGGCATCCCCGTTATCGCCAAGGCGAACGCGGGCATCCCGCAGTTCGTCGGCGCCGACATCCGCTACTCTGGCACGCCCGAACTGATGGCGCGCTACGCGCACCTCGTCGCGGATGCCGGGGCGCGAATCGTGGGCGGTTGCTGTGGCACGAGCTTCGCGCACCTCTCGGCGATGCGGTCGGCGCTGCAGTCGCACCATCCCGGCCCACGGCCCGACGAGGCCCGGGTCGTGGCCGAACTCGGCCCGCTGCAGGCCCCCGGCGCCAAGGGCGGGCACCACGTCGGTCGAACGAGCCGTCGCACCCGCGGTTAGCGAACCACGCCTCTAGCACGGGCCCCGCGTATTGAGGTCGATCGGGGCGGTGACCAGCTTGCGGAACGGCCCGTAGTAGACCTTGGCACCGGTCGGCGCATCGATGCGCAGGCAGGCACTCCGGCGGTCCTGCGGCGTGAAGTTGACGCCGTCGGTGCCGTTCCACTTCTGCATGAAATTGAACGTGATCTGGCTCGAATTGCTGGTCCAGCCGACGCTGTCGTCGGCCTCGAGGCTCTGCGGCTTCACGCTCGTGAAGCTCGCGCCGGACGTGATCGTCCCGCGGTAATTGATGCTCGCGCCCGCAGACGCCACCTTGAGGCGCCACTCGCCGGTCGGGCAGTCGCGCCAGATGAACACGCCCGAATCCGTCGCGCCGTTAATCGTGGGCGGACCACACTGGTAGGGCAGCGCGTTGCCCGGCACGATCGCTGCGATGCCTCCGGCCTCGGTGATGCGATAGAGCCGGTCGACGGCAACGCCGTTGAAGGTCTGCACGTTGCCGCTCGGCCACTCGACCCGCAGGTTGACCAGCGTGGCGCTGCCGAGGCCGAAGTGGGCACGCGGCATGTCCTGCGACCAGCGATGATAGCTGCCGTCCTGGACCCGCATCTGGGTGAGGCCGGAGGTCATCGCGTAGACGCGCGCGCCCACCGCAGCGCGGTCCGACTGCGTGGCGGCAAGGTCGACCTGCACCCAGTGGTTGCCGTTACCCTGGTTGCGGAACAACTTGTTCGCCCCGCCGAAGCCGAGGGGCCGCAGGTTGAAGCCGTTGGTGACGAACAGGTCGAGGAATCCGTCCATGTCGTAGTCGGCGCTGACGACCGAATCGGCTGTGCCGGCGCCGCTCGCGACCGCGATGCCGACCGGCCCGGCCGCGCCGCCGGCGTTCGCGACCATCTGGAAGGTGCCGGTGCCCTTGTTCTCGTAGAGCACGTTCGGAAGATTGCTCGCGCCCGTGCGACAGGCGAGGTACAGGTCGATGTCGCCGTCGTTGTCGAAGTCCCCCGGGGTCGCGCTGACGCACTGGACCGGCGCGCCGAGGCCGGCGGCGACGGTCGCGTCGACGTGGCCGCCCGAGCGGTTCATCAGCAGCGTCGGCCGGGCCGCCTTGTCGCTGGGCCAGAACCCCGTGCTCACGAGGCCCGAGTACGCCTTTTCCGTGTCCACCTGCACGTACGCTTCGCTGAAGATGTTCTTGCTGGTCGGCGAAAGCTTGGTCTGGATCACGACCGTCCAGCGCTGCGTGCCCGGGTCGTAACCAACCTGCATC
This sequence comes from Steroidobacteraceae bacterium, assembly GCA_035691185.1. Taxonomy (GTDB): domain Bacteria; phylum Pseudomonadota; class Gammaproteobacteria; order Steroidobacterales; family Steroidobacteraceae; genus RPQJ01. The sequence goes on along the minus strand of DASSJN010000260.1, from coordinate 7,599 downwards.
AGGGGCAACTGCGACTCGAGCGTGGGCGCCGGTGGAAATCCCGCGACCCTGGGGTCGGCGGCATCGAGCGTGAACGGCATCGTCGTCGGGTTGATCGCACCTGCGCCGACCTGGATCTTCTTGTAGTCGACGGTGGTGTCGTTGTCGGTCTTGTTCCAGGCGACGTCGATCGTCACGCGTCCGCCGGAAACGAACTTGAAGCCTTTCGTGCCGCCGGTCAGCTGCGCCTCGAAATGATTCGAGCCACCCGACACGACCGACGCAGGACGCAACTGCACGCCGCTCAACAGGAACATGTCGAGACGACCGTCGTTGTCGAAATCGGCGAGCACGCTCTCCACGACCTTCTGCACGACCGGGAACAACCCGTTCGGCGCCGTGACGTCGAAGAGCTTCGTCCACGGAATCGACGCGGTGTCGTAGATCTTCTGCGGGAACTGGGCCTCGCCGGGACAGATGAACTCGAGCCTGCCGTCGCCGGTGACGTCGTAGAGATGTCCGTAGTGGACCCGGTTGCAGATCAGCTTGGCCGTGCCCGTCGTCTCCGCGAACGTGCCGCCCGCGTTCTGGTTGTACAGCTTCGCGATGCCGCCGTATTGCGTGTTCGTGACGTCGGACCGTTTGTCGCCGTCGTAGTCGAGCCAGACCGGCAGGCGCCCACCTACGTTGCTGGTGTTGAACCCGAGTTCCGCGGAACGATCCACGAGCCGCTGGTGTTCGTTGACCAGGAACTGGCTCAGGTTGCCGGTGCCGGTGGTGACCATCAGGTCGAGGTCGCCATCGTTGTCGTAGTCGGCCCAGCTGCCGCCGTGCGTGTCGGCGCGCGCCCGGTTGCGCCAGACGAGCACGTTGGGGCCCGTCTCGTAAAACCGCCCGTTCCCGAGGTTGAGGAACAGGCTCGGCTGTTCGCGGTGGTTGCTCGCGAAAAGGTCCGGAAAGCCGTCCCCGTTCAGGTCGCCCCAGGAGGCGCCATAGCTCTCGCCACGCCGGTCGACGCCGGCCGCGGCCGACACGTCGCTGAAGGAGATCGCTGCCTGCGACGCCGGAGCGACGAACACGGCGCAGCACAGTGCGGCCACGAGGCGTGCCGGTCTCGCCGCGGCAACGTGAACGATGCAATTGGAATCCATGGCTGCCGACTTCCCTGTGGCTGCAAACGAGACGCGCCGTGATGATTGCGCGTACGGGGCGCGTGGACAATTGCCTTTCCGTCGCGCGCGGTCCGGGCGTTCGACCTACACCTGACGGTGGGGACTGACGTGTGCCATCGGACTTCGCGCCGGCGCTTCGTACAACACCACGTACTCGATGGGCTCGGCGGGATCGCGCGGCCGGGCGAACAGACCCCGCAGCATCGCGAGCGCCGAAACCTGCCAGACGACCTGGCCGAACCAGGCATCTGCCAGGCTGCCGGTACGACGTGCACGCGCGAGGACCAGGGCCAGCACGACGGCTGCCACACCCACGAGCGGCCATGCCGAGAACGGAGCGAACACGACGCCCGCCACGACGCCGGCCCAGACGAGCAGCGCGAGCAGCAGGTGCTGCTGGGTCTGGATCGCCCGGTAGAAGTACGGTCGTCCAACCGACGCGCGGATCAGCTCGCCGGGGCCGTCGAGGTAGCGACTCTTCCAGCGTCGCACGAGCAGCGGCCAGTCGCTCTCGTCGCGGCCATGGTGCCGCACGCCGCGCGTGGCGATACGCCTCAGCGTCCAGCCGGCGGCGCAGAGCCGCAGCCCGAGTTCCATCTCCTCGTAGGCGTGCAGGTTGCGATTCGAGAAGTAACCGACTTCGCGCAGCGCGTCGACACGGTAAAGACCTCCCATGTCGAGCCACTCGCAGACACGCACCTTGCGTTCGTGCCCGCGCCGCTTGCGCCCGCGGAACTGGTAGCTGGCCTCGCTCTGTTCCTCCACGAGCCCCGCGATGCCGGCGAGCCGCGAGTCCGCGTCCATGGCCGCGAGCGCCTCGGGCAGGAAGCCCGGGTCCAGCTCCATGTCACCGTCGAGGATGTAGACGAACTCGCCGCGGGCCGCCTGGTAGCCGAGTTGCGGGCCGACCCCGCAGCGCCGCTCGGCCGTGTGCTTCAGCTGGACGACCGTCACGGGGTATTCGCGCGCGATCTCCACGGTGCGGTCGGACGACCCGCTGTCTGCGAGGATGACCTCGCCGCCGACACGCGCGACCGCGGTCAGCGCGGATTCGATCGACGCCCGGATGTGGCGCTCCTCGTTCAGCGCCTTGATGACGATCGAGACTCGCGGCGGTCGCGGGAGCGGCACGACCGCTCCGCTCCGCAGTGGCGTTGCGGCGCTCATCAGTAGACGTTGTGTTGCCGGTGACGCAGGGCGTTGACCGGTTTCACGAGGATGACGCGCCATGGCCGCTCGAGTTCGCCGTTGAGTTTGCGCCAGACTTCGGTCGCGTATTCGCGCACCGTCTCGCGCATGGACCAGTAGCGTCGCCGCCAGTTCGCGACGTCGATGTCGGCCTCGGGGTAGCGCGTCACGTAGCCGCAACTCGCGAGCGTCGCGCCCGCGATCCGCTCGAGCCTCTCGACCGTGCGCGGCTTGAAATACGAACGCCACTTGCCCGAATTGCGCTGCAGGCCGCCGCGGCGCCCCTCCGCGGCCGTCTGCAGGTAGGGTTGCGCCGAGTGCAGCACGGCCGGATTGAAATCCAGCGCGAGGAACTGGCAGATGCGCCTCAGCGAATGCTCGGGAGCGGCGGTCAGGTCCTCGTAACGAACCTCGAGGTAGCGCGCCGTGCCGAGTCGCTGCCCCTGCGCGCGTCCCATCGAGACCACCTTCTTCCAGCGGAACACCGTCAGCTCCGGCTGGCGTTTCCAGCGGCGATGGAACGAGGCCGCACAATCGCGTCCGTCCCGGATCACGTGGACGAAGCGGGCCGCCGGAAACAACTCCGCCAGTGCGAGCAGGTGCTGCACGTGCTGCGGCGTCTTCTCGCACCAGCGGCGCTTGCCGTGCTGGTTCGCGAAGTGGCAGAACACCGCATCGAGGATCGCGGCCAGGCTGCGTGGATGCTCGCGCCAGTCGTCGGGCGCCGGCACGGGTTCGTGGCCGTTGACCTCGCGGAAGACGGCGAGATTGCGCACATCGTCCCACAGCGCGCGAAAGTTGGCATCGACGCCCAGGTCGCCGTAGCTGTCCTGCCTCGCCATCAGGTACGGGATCAGTCGCGTCTCCTTCGGGAACGCGTAGAGCGCCGGATGACGCCCGAGGCAGTCGAGCAGCATGGTGGTGCCCGAGCCGTTCATGCCGACCACGAACACGGGCTCGCACTCTCTTCTGCGGGTGTTCACGAGTTGAGTACCTCTCGATAGACCGTTGCGGTACGGGCCGCCATGGAGACGTCCGAAAAATGGTCCCGCTGGCGCTGCCAGCCGCTGTCGCCCATGGCTTCGGCATCGACCTCACCGCGCGCGAACCGCAGCAGCGCGTCGGCGAGTTCCCGGGCGTCTCCCGGGGTTGCGAGCAGGCCGTCCCGCCCTTCGCGAATGACCTGCGGAATGCCCTCGACCCGGGTGCTCACCACCGGCAGCCCGGCGGCCATGGCCTCGAGCACGACCATCGGCATGCCTTCGCCGAATAGGCTCGGGAGAACGAACACGTGCATTCGCCGGAACTGGTCCTCCACGTCGGACCGGAAGCCTGCCCAGCTCACGGCGTCCTGCAATCCCATCGCCTGCGTCATGTCCCGAACCGACGACTCGTATGCCGGGGTCTCGAACGGGCCTACGGCGTGCAGGCGCACGCGCGCGCCGGCCTCGCGCACGCGTGCCATCGCATCGAGGAGGACCTCCACGCCCTTGCGCGGACGAAAAAGCGCGACAGTTCCGAGCACGAGCTCCGTGCCCGGTACGTAACGCAGCCGCGCCCGGTCGGTCATCGGCACGCCGTTGGGGATCTCGCAGATCCTCGCGCTCGCATAACCACGCTCGCGCAGATATCGCTGCAGGCTGCTCGACACGGCAATGAGCCGTCGCGCACCCCGCAGGCTCAGTCGTTCGACGAACGCGTTGCGCGCGTTGCGCAGCCGGCTCTCGGTGTCATCCGTGGCCGGACTGTGCACGTGATGAACCATCGGCACGCCCGCGATCCGGGCCACGAGCGCGCCGAGCAGCGCGCTGCGCGGCGTGTGCGTGTGCAGCAGCCGGATCCGGCGCTCGACCACCATGCGGGCGAGCCGGCTGCACATCGAGACGTCGGTCTTCGACCGCATCGGCAGGCGGTGCAGCGTGGCGTCCTTGCACTGGCGCTTTTCCTCGAACAGGCCGTCCTTGAGGCAGGCGAATTCGACGTCGAAACCGAAGCGGCCGAGTTGCTGCGCCAGGAGGTCCTGCACGCGCTCGGCCCCGGCGTAGAACTCGCCGTTGATCAGGTGCAGCACGCGGGTGTGGGCCACGGCGCTCATGACACCGCGAAGCCTCGCAGCAGTTTCACCGCGCGCCGGCCCACCACGCGCTCGACGGCCCCGATCTCGCCGCCGTTGAACGGGCGACCGATGCGCAGCAGCATCACGAACAGGACGAGCCCGAGTGCGCCGGCCAGCAGCGGGTGCGTCCAGCCGGTGAGCAGTAGGCCGAGCACGGCGGCCGCCAGTCCGGGCAGGAAGATGGCGGCCATGCCGCGCCAATCCACGCGGAACCAGTCGGTCTTCGTCTGCAGGACGCCCGCGGCGAGCGAGTTCGCGATCAGGCTGCCCGCCGTCATGATCAGCACCGCGACGTTGAGGCCGAATCCCGAGCAGAGCCAGATCAGCAGCAGCGCGACCGGCGAGACGACGGACGTGATCCACAGTGCGCGCGTGTGGCCCGTGATCTGCATGACCATTTCCTGCACGCCGCGCTGCGACGTGGCGATCATGTTCACGTACAGCAGCAGCAGCGTGAGGCCCGCGCCCGTGAACTTGCCGCCACTCATGATCGCGACGATCTCGTCGCCGCAGACCGCGATCACGACCAGCCCGCCGATCACCGCCAGCATGTTGCTCTTGAGCAGCAGGCCGGTGCCCGCCGAGAGCAGCTCGCTGTTGCCCCGGCCGACGTAGCGCGAGATCAGGACCGGCCGGATCAGGTTCTTGAGCAGCGTGGCCGGCAGGTAACGGCTCACGAGCCGTTCGAGCGTCTGCAGGAACGCGAACAGGCCGCTCTCGGCGAGGCCGAGCCCGTTGGCCAGCACGAGGCGCACCGCACCGGGATTCGATGTCGCACTCATCGGTCCCACGAGCGCCATGTGCCGCGCGAAGCGCCACATCTCCCCCACCGGGAGGCTGCCGGACGCCGACGGTGCATGCAGGGCGTGCAGGCAGCGGCGGATGCGGCCGAGCACGAACAGTGCGCAAAGCCCGGTCACGACCATGTCGACGACGAGCACATCGCGCAGGTGCACCACCGGCAGCAGCAGGATCAGCAGCAGCACCGCGCCCGCGCGGGCCATGACCATGACGGCGCGCGCGATCTGGCCGAACCCGAGCATGGACTCCAGCAGTTCGGCGGTGAAGCGGAACGCCGGGATCGCGAGGAACATCCAGGCCGCGATCCGCGTCGCCTCGGACTGTGCAGCGCTCATGCCGAACACCGGCGTCAGCACGTCCCAGAACGCAGCGATCAGGCCGGCGATCCCTGCGAAGATCGCCAGCTGCGCGAGCACGAGGAATGCGACGAAGCCGTACAGGCGGCGCAGCGGCAGCGTCGTCAGCATCTGCGGCAGGTACCGCTGTGCCAGCGGCAGGATGCCGAACGATCCGACCTGCAGCATCATCTCGGCCGTGCCGACGATCAGCATGTAGGCGCCGTAGTCCTCGACGGGCAGGATGCGCACCACGGCGAGCACGAGCACGACGCGCGCAGCCGCCTGCGCCATGCGCCCGCCGACGAGCTGCACGGCCGCCCTGCGGAATCGACCTACGCTATAGGCGGCGGCGGGCATGCCGTTTCGGTTCCGTGCGCACCATTTCCAGCCACGCGTTGGCGATGTAGCCGACGATCAGGTACGTGATCGTCTGGTACGGAATGTGGACGACGAAGAAGTCCTTGTGCGCCAGGCCGAGCGTCAACACCGCAATGCCCGCCTGCAGGCCCTCGTACAGCCCGCAGCGGAACGGATCCCGGTCGCGGTGATGCCGTGCCAGCGAGCCGGCCATGAAGAATGCGGAGCCCAGCATGCCGAGGACGGTGACCAGGCCGATCACGCCGGTGTCCCAGAGCAGCGCCGACACCGCAGTGTGGCCGATGTTGAGCCCCGGGTATTTCTGCTCGGCGAGCGTGTGGGCGAGGCCGCTGTCTTCCGCCTCACGGGAGGCGCCCAGGCCGTGGCCGACGAGCGTGTGCACGGGGTTGGCCGTGGCGTGCTCCTCGGCCCAGAAAGTCAGCGTCGTCCAGCGCGTGAGGGCGCCGTACTCGTTGCCGCGCTCCGCGATGGTCGCGGTCTGCCGCGCCACCACGAAGTCCACGAGCTCGGACCAGCTGTTCAGTCGACCCGACGGATGCGTCAGCATCAACGCGGTCATCAGCACGGCGAAGACGCCGGCGATGCCGACGCCGGCGATGAGGAACTTGCCCGGGCGCACGATGAAGTCGCGGCGGAACAGGACCAGGAACACGAGTGGCAGGTACAGCACCGCGATCTTGGCCTGGTTGACGAGCAGCGGCAGCAGCAGCACCAGCGACAGTGCCGCCATCCGGAACAGCGACAGCGCACCGTTCTTCCAGAGCGCGAGCAGCAATCCCACGACGATGATCTGGAACGCCGCGAGCACGGCGTTCGCACCGCCCCCCAGCAGCGTTGCGCCGAACGTGCCGGAGACGATGTCCGCCGGCACGATGCCCCCGCCCAGGCCGATGCGCTGCGGCACCAGGTACAGGTACTGGTGCAGCGCGAACGGCAGCTGCAGCACGGCGAGCAGGATAAGCGCGCGCACGAGGCTGCGGTCCAGGGTCGAGTGGTCCCAGCGCAGCAACGCCACCCCGACGAAGAACGCGCCCATCTGGAAGTAGTTCTTCGCGCCCATCACGGCGACGTCGGGGTTGCTGAGGTTGACCAGCACCGAGACGACGGCCGTGACCGTGAACGCGATGGCCCAGACGACGGGCATGGGCAGCAGATCGGTGCGATTGCGCGGATGCGCCATGAGCTGGTCGTTGACCCAGTGCAACAGCAGGACGAGCGAAGCCACCGGAGCCACGTACCGGACGTACCTTGCCCCGGATCCGGGCAAGTACAGCTGCGACAGTCCGGTCGCCACCAGCGCGATGGTCACGACGAGCCAGAAGACCGCCACGCGCGACGATGCGAGCAGCGCCGCGACCAGCAGGCCGATGAAAATTGCGACGTACGCCGGTCTGCCGGAGGCGCTCAGGACACCGCCGAGCAACCCGAGCGTGCCGATGAGCCCGACGACGAACAGATCGCGCCGTGGACGTTGAACGAATGTCGTCATGCGACCGCCTTGACCGGTGACGTCCGGTCCGAACGCCAGCCATCGAGTGAACGACCGAGCAGGACCTCGAGCTCGCGCAGTTCCGGCTCGAACCTGTGCCGCAGCTGCGCGATCGTCTCTGCGCGCGGTGGCGGGATC
>DASSJN010000259.1:0-13722 GCA_035691185.1 Steroidobacteraceae bacterium | reverse complement strand
GAAATCGTAACTGCCGTCCGGATCGCGGCGCCGCAGATGTCGCACCGCCCGCGACAGCGACCAGCCGGGCGGCGGCGCGAGCACGACGATGCGAAGTTCGAGCGCAGGGATCGTGCGCTCACTTTGCACTCGAAAACCCGAGTCGATCGCGGCCGCAAGACGTTCCGCCGACGAGGGCTGGGCGAGCACTTCGTCGCGCACGACGAGTTCGCCCGCCGGATCCCTCGCCAGACGGTCGGGATGTGCGCGCTGCAGTTCCAGCAGGCGCAGTCGACGCGCATCGATTCGAGGCACGCGCGGCGACGGCGGCAGATCGACGGCCCCCCTCCCCGGTACCGCCAGCTCCGGCAGTTGCACCTGGGCGCCCGGCAACGCGACCTGGCTGCGCGCCGCTTCAGGCGCGAACCACGCCTCTAGCGCGAGCACCAGCACGACCGCACGGCGCCAGCCGGAAGTGTTCATGTGGCAACATTACGCCAGCCGCGCGTGCCGCTGGAAGAAACGCGCTTCGCAAATCGTATGTATCGATGGACGGACAGGTGGAGACGACGGCCGGCGTGGACGACGTGCATGCGATGATCGTCGCGGCGCTGCCGCGCCTGCGCCGATTCGCCCGGTCGCTGAGCCGCAATGCCCACGATGCCGACGATCTAGTGCAACTCGCGGTGGAACGCGCACTGCGACGGATCGACCAGTGGCGCCCCGAGATGAGCCTCGTCAACTGGCTGTTCGGCATCGTGCGCCACGCCTGGCTCGACGAGGTGCGGGCGCGGCAGCGCCGGGCCGCGGTGTTCGTCCCCGCGGAAGCGGCCGACGACGTCGGCGACTCGAGCGCTGCAAGCACGGTCGAGAATCTCGCTCTGCAGCGCGCACTCGCGCGCCTGCCCGACGAGCAGCGGCTCGCGGTCGGACTGGTGCTCGTCGAAGGTCTTTCCTACAAGGAGGCGGCAGAGGTCATGCAGGTGCCGATCGGCACGCTCACGAGTCGTCTCGCCCGCGCACGGCTCGCGCTCGCAGCAATGCTCACGGACCAGGCAGGTGCCCCTTGAATCCGCACGACGACGAAACGCTGCTCGCCTACGTCGACGACGAACTCGACGCCGACGCGCGCGCCGAGTTCGAATCGGCCATGGCGTCCGACGCGGCTCTGGCCGTCCGCGTGGCTGAGCAGAAGAAGCTCCGCGCCACGCTGCGCGCCGCGTTCGATCCAGTGCTCCGAGAACCGGTTCCCGAGCGGTTGGAAGCCGTTGCGCGCGGCGGCACCAAGCGCGGGTCCGGCACGCTCGTGCCGATCCGCGGCGATCGGGAGAAGCACCCATCACGGCCCGTGACCCGCGCCGCGTGGTTCGCGGCCGCGGCGAGCCTCGTGCTCGGCGTCGTCCTCGGCCAGCGTCTCGGCAGCCACGGCGACGACGAGGCGTGGGTCGTGGCCGATGCCGACGAGGCCGTGGCGAGCGGCGAACTCGCCAGCGTCCTGTCGACCCGGCTCGCGGCGGATCCGCCCGACGGCGGCCCGCGGGTCGGATTGAGTTTCCTGTCGAAGTCCGGCGAATACTGTCGCACGTTCACGATGGCCGGCGCAGCCTCGGTGCGGGCAGGTCTCGCGTGCCGGTCCGGCCGCGACGGCCGTTGGCAGGTTCGCGTCCTGGAGTCGATCGACCTGGCCCCGACGCCCTCAGGCGGCATGCGAACAGCGTCGAGCGACACGTTGCCGGAATCGGTACGTCGCGCGGTCGATGCCGCGATAGCGGGTGAGGCGCTCGATGCGGCCGGCGAGGCGGCCGCGCGAGATGCGGGATGGGAGCCAGCGTCCGGCGCGCGCTGAGCGCGCCGGGCCCGGTGGTCACCGCCGCCGTCAGCGTTGTCCCTGCGCCTCGACCAGCTCGGCCGCGTCCCGCGGCGTTGCCACGTGGACGGTCATGCCCAGCAAGGTCAGTGACAGGACGGTCACGACCAGCCAGTAGATCCGCATGCCCAGACCCTGTCGGGAGCGCGCACCGACGTCGCGTTGCACATCGAAGGCTCTGCTTGCCATCCCGGGCCCTCCATGACGTGCAAAAAATGATGCGCAGTCACGAGGCGCCGCCGCAGCGGACGATGGCGCGGCGCGGCAGGGAACTGAGGCGGAACCAAGTGTTGACTGGGGCCTTGCCGGCTGTGGGACGACGACGCATGCGCAGTCAGCCGGCCGGACGTCGCCGGGACCGGCGAAGCGCACGGTCGCGAGCGCGCCGGCCGACGCGGCGGGCCGCCGGCGGGCTCGCGGGTTGCACCAATCTGGAGGCGAGTGCCGACACGGCGCGACCGGGCGGCCGGATCATGGGCGCGCCTTCGAAGTTTCCGCCGCCCTTTGAACCGCGCATCGCTGCTCGTACTGCTGGGTATCGCGTTCGCCGCGCAGGCCGTGCCCGCGCCGGTGGAGCGCATGCGCGCCACTTCGCTCGAGGCCGCCGAGCTCGAAGTCGTGCTGCCCGATGGCGGCGCGCTGACTGCCCGGCGCAAACACCTCGATCGCGTCGGCACGACCGTCACGTGGACTGGGGAGATTGCGGAGGTGCCCGGCAGCCGTGTTTCGATCACCCGCCACCGTGCTGCCGTCACGGGCACGGCGAACCTCGATGGTCGTACGTTCGAACTGCAGCCGGCGCGGCGCGGCGGGTACTTGCTCGAGGAGGTCGACCCGGCCAGCCTGCCGCCGCTCGAACCGCCGCTGCGTCACGACCGCGCCATTGCGAAAACGACGGGGTTCGACGAAAGAGCCTTCGGTCTCCTCAGTGCCGACGTCGCGCCCGTGATGCAGGACGTGTTGATCCTTTACACGGCGGCGTCCGCACGGCGACGCGGCGCTTCGACACTGGAGAGCATGATCGTCGGCGGCCTCGCCGCCGCCAACGAAGCATATCGAGACAGCGGCGTGGGCATCACCTTGCGGCTCGTCGGACTGCAGCAGTCCGCGACGATCGCCGAGGCGCCCGGGGGCATCGTGGACACGCTCGCGCGTCTCGCGGCGTCGGCGGAAGCGGCAGCGCTGCGCGACCGACTGGGCGCGGACATGGTCCTGCTGGTGAATGAGAGCGACGACTGGTGCGGCTGGGCATACATCATGTATCGACCGTCGCGGACCTACGCCGCCGACGCTTTCGGCGCCGTGCAGTCCCGCTGCATCTCCTCGGAATCGATCGCGCACGAGGTCGGCCACATCCAGGGCCTCGTGCACGATCGCGACACCATGGAGTACGACGGTGCGCTGCCGTACGGTCACGGCTACCGCGTGTGCCAGCGCGGCGGCTTCCGCGACGTCATGGCGTACCCGTGCTCCGGCATCGACGTACCCCGCCTCCGGCTGTTCTCGAATCCCGACCGCCAGCACCGCGGCATGCCGACGGGCATCGCGTACGAGAGCGATCCGGCGCGGTCGGCTGACGCCGCGCGGGCGCTCAACGACACCGCCGCCATCGTGGCGGCCTATCGGGACGGAGCACCTGCGGGGACGCCCAGCGCACCTTCGGGGCTGGTCGCTTCGGGACGTCGCGGCGTCGCGAGGCTGGCGTGGCGACATGCGGCGGGCGACGAATCAGGGTTTGCGATCGACCGCAGCGCCGGCGGGGACTTCGTCGAGATCGCGCGCCTGGGGCCGCGGGTCACGGGCTTCGTCGACACCACGGTGGCGCGCCGGCGGGCGTACTCCTATCGCGTGCGCGCGCTGGGGCACGACGGCAGTTCGCGCGCGTCGAACGTCGCAGTGGTCACGATCGCGGGCGGTCCTGCGCGCCGGCACGAGGACGTGCGGAAGCGCACCCTCGACCGTGCGACGGCGATACGCATTGCCCAAGACTGAAACCCGGCCGCCTCCTCAGCGCGCGGCGACGACCTGGATTTCGACCTTGTAGACCGGCGACGCCAGTCGCGCCTCGACCGTCGCCCGGGCCGGCGTGTGCCCCGCCGGGACCCAGTCGTCCCAGACCGAATTCATCTGCGCGAACGTGCCGATGTCGGCGAGATAGATGTTGGCGGACAGGATCTGGGACTTGTCCGTACCGGCCTCGGCCAGCAACGCGTCGATGGCCGCCAGCACCTGTCGCGTCTGGCCGGCCACGTCGGTGGCCGGATCGGCCGCCACCTGGCCTGCAAGGTACACGGTATCGCCGTGAACGACCGCCTGCGACATGCGCGGGCCGGGATGCAGACGCTCGACCATGTTCTCGATCTCCTCCACGCTCGGCACGTGGAGTGTAGCGCCTGCCCTGCGGCGCGGGTTCAATATGGGTGATTGTCTGATAGCCGGGGCTCGATGCGCCGGGAGTACTACCGGCATGGCCTGGAGTCGCAAGCGTATGGTCGTCGCCGCACTGATCGGGGCCGTACTCGCCTTCGTGATCACCGTCGTCGCGCTCAACTTCGTGACGTCCGAGAGCGAGATCGAGACGGCGCTCGAGCACCGCTATGGCGTGACGGACCCGCAGTACCGGCGCGAACTCGGCATCCTGCTCGGCCCCCCGATCATCGACGGCAACCGCGTGCAGAACTTCGAGAACGGCGTCGAGATCTTCCCCGCCATGCTCGAGGCGATCCGGAGTGCCCGCTCGACGATCACGTTCGAGACCTACATCTACTGGTCGGGCCGCGTCGGGCGGCTCTTCGCCGACGCGCTCAGCGAGCGTGCCCGTGCCGGCGTGCGCGTGCACCTGCTCGTCGACTGGGTGGGCAGCCAGAAGATGGACCAGCAGATGCTGGACGAGATGACCTCCGCGGGCGTCGAGGTGCACCGGTTCCACCCGCTGCACTGGTACCACCTCACGCGCATGAACAACCGCACGCACCGCAAGCTGTTGATCGTGGACGGCCGGGTCGGTTTCACGGGCGGCGTCGGCATCAGCGACGACTGGGACGGCGACGCACGGGACCCCGAGCACTGGCGCGATTCGCACTACCGGCTCGACGGCCCCGCGGTCGCGCAGATGCAGGCCGCGTTCATGGACAACTGGATCAAGACCACCGGCAAGGTGCTGCAAGGCGAGGCGTACTTCCCGTTGCTCACGCCCGTCGGCACCGCGCTCGGCCAGGTGTTCACGAGTTCGCCCTCCGGCGGCGGCGACAGCATGCAGCTCATGTACCTGCTCTCGATCACGGCGGCCGAACGCACGATCGACCTGTCGGCCGCGTATTTCGTGCCCGATCCGCTCACGCGCAAGGCCCTGCTCGCCGCCCTGGCGCGCGGCGTGCGACTCCGGATCGTCGTCCCGGGCGAGCTCATCGACTCACAGGTGACCCGCCGCGCCTCGCGTGCCGACTGGGGCGAGCTGTTGCTGGCGGGGGCGGAAATCCACGAGTTCCAGCCCGCGATGTTCCACTGCAAGGCGCTCATCGTCGACTCGCAGCTGGTCTCGGTCGGCTCGACCAACTTCGACAACCGGTCCTTCCGGCTCAACGACGAGGCCAACCTCAATGTCTACGACGGCGAGTTCGCAGCGGAGATCGAGCGCGTCTTCGAGCAGGACCTGCGCCGGTCGCGTCGCGTGACGTTCGAAGCCTGGGCAAGACGCCCCTGGCACGAGAAGCTGGTCGAGAGGTTCTCCGCGCTCTTCGCCTCGCAGATGTAACTGCCGGGTTCAGCCCTGCAGTTCGCGCGCCATCAACGGCATGAGCGTCTGCAGCGCCTTGACCGGCCGCACCAGCACCTTGAACCGCGTGATGCGCCCCGCGTCGTTCCACCAGATCATGTCGACGCCGTTGACCTCGATGTCGCCGAGCCTGGTCTCGAACTCGAGCACGGCGGAACGGCCCGACTGCCACTCCTCGACGTATCGGAAGTGCTCGTTGACGAGCACGCGGCTGGCCGCTTCCAGGTACTTGAGCGTGATCGGCTTGCCGGCCTGCGGAGAATGCACGGCCGGGGACTGGAATACGACGTCGTCGGCGAGCAGGTCGGGCAGCGTCGACAGGTCGCGCGCGGCGACGATCCGGTGCCAGCGGTCGAGCACGGTGTCGTACGGTTTCGCCCGCACGACGCAGAAGCGCTGGCCGGTCGGCGCCTCCATGACGCACCACGTGTGCACCTTCCCGACGCGCCTGGCACCGAGCGCCTCGAGCCGAGTCACTTCGGCGTCGATGTCGTCGCTCTTGATGTCCAGGTGCACGCGGCTCGGATGGTCGACTTTCTGCACCTCGATGTGCAGCCGGCCGTCGCGGTCGTCGAGCCGCATGTATTTCTCGCCTTCCTCGGCCGGCAGGCGGCGCACGTCCATCCGCAGCGCCTTGCCCCAGAAGTCCGCGGCCGCCCCGAGATCGTCGGTATTGCAGTCGATGATGAAGCCCGCGAGCCTGCTCGTGTGCATGGGTCCCCTCCGTCCGCCCTGACGTGCCGTCGAGGCGTCGGAAGGTACCACGGACGAAGCCGCGCGCCGACCGTGCGGAAACGCTCAGGCCGAGAAATAGCTCCAGGCCACGTAGGCGAGCACGGCAGCCAGGATGCCGAAGAACACTCGCCGCGGGAGGTCCTGCGCACGCTTGTTGCGAAGTTCGATGGCGTCCCAGTCGAGTCTCGACTGGCGGCGCGCGCCTTGCAGGCTGACATTCATGACCACGACCTCCATCGGTCGTCGATTCGTATCCGTGCACCCCGAACCTAATCCCGAATGGGCCCGGTGCGCTGTACGTATGTATCGATAGGCGGGCGCGGTACTTATGCGGTTGCGCGGTCTCCGTCCGCAATTCCACCCAGCGGCAACGAGGTTTCTCGCATGGAAATGCGAGATCTGGGGGGTGTACAGGGGCGACGGCGGCTGGTCACCGGCCGGCAGTGGCCTCGAGCGCCCGCGCCTCGGCGACGCAGTCGGGGCCCGGCTCGCTGCCCGCGGCGCGCAAGCGGGCCACCTCCTCGCGCGCGAACGCGAGCTGTGCGACGAATTCCGGCTCGGCGTGCAATCGCGCGACCGTCGCGGCGCCGACGGTCCGTCCGGCCTCGATGTCGCTCAGCCAGTGGACGCCGCACACGACGCGGCTCAGGCCGAACTCGTAGCCGCGCCGCAGAATCGGCATCGCCCGGTCGGGCGCGATTTCCGCCAGGATCAGCGCCCAGGCCCATCCCGCCGACGCGTGCCCCGACGGGTACGCCCCGCTCTTGCGCAGCGCCGCCGCGTCCTCCGGCACGCACATGCGCGCGTCGAAAATCGCGAATGGTCGCGACCGCCGGTACTCGTCCTTGGCCCGTGTCGTCGACTGCCCCGCGTCGATCATCGCGCGCTGCAACAGGCTGTAAAGATTCGGCGTTTCCGCTTGGGTCACGGGGGTGCCGAGCGAACATGCGAACGTCGCAGCGGCGTGCGGGAACTGGACGTTCGCATCGGCGATGGCGAGACGCCAGCGCGCCGTGTCGCGCAGGGAGCGCATCGCCCGATACGCCGCCACGTCCGCCTCGTACCCCGGCGAGCCCTTGCGCGGCGGCGCGGGCACGAGCTGCAGGCTGTCGGGACGTTCACCCGGTTCGAGAAAACCGCGCATGCGCGCGGCCGCGTACGTCGAGGTGGCGGCACGGTCCGGCTCCTGCGCCCGAACCTGCTCGGTGGCCTCTCCGCCGCGGGCCACAGACGCGGACAGACACACCGCGGCGATCAGCAGCGGTGCGGCCACGTGCGAACGCTCGAGCCTGTCCGACATCCCGCGATTCTAGCGTCACCCCTCCCGCGGCAGCGCGAGAGGTCGGCCGCAGGCCCGGGAGGGCAGGCCCGTGCTGTCAGCGGTCCGGCCACCGTACGTCAGGGCGACGTCTTCTGCCCGGCAGCGACGAGCGTCGCTTACAAGGGCGCATGTCCGCGGAGGCCGCTCGATGCGCCTGAACCAGCACGCATGGATGGCCGCGCTCTGCCTGCTGGCAGCGTGCGGGGCTGACAACAGTCCGTCGCGGGTCGAACCGCCCGGCGAACCACCCACTGCCACGACGCGCGTGCTGGAACGGGGCGCTGCCATGCTGCAGGACAAGCCTCCGGTGGAGGCGCTCGCCGCGTACGTCGACGGTTTCCACTTCTACAACGGCAACCTCGAGAGGCAGGTGGAAGCCCATCACTTCTGCTCCGTCGTCAACGAGGACGTGCGTCAGTGCGTCATATTCGACGGCAACGATCGGGACGCGAAGCTGATGGGCATCGAGTACATCGTCAGCCGGCGCGTGTTCGAGCAGCTGCCTGCCGAGGAACGCAAGCTCTGGCACAGCCACGTGTACGAGGTGAAAAGCGGCACGCTGATCGCACCGGGCATCCCCGAGGTCGCAGAACACGAACTCATGGAACAGTTCGTGGGAACCTACGGCAAGACCTGGCACACCTGGCACCCGGAACCAGGTCACGACCTGCCGACCGGGCACCCCGTGCTGATGGCGGGCTTCACCGGCGACGGCCAGATCGAACCGGGCCTGCTCGCGGCGCGCGACCAGCGCTTCGGAGTCGTCACCGAGGACGAGCGCAAGCTGCGCGAAGACATCGTGGCGCCCGACGTTCTCGCGGGCGCCGATGCGTGGCAACACGGCGAGGTCCTGCAGTTGACGCTGCAGCCGACGATGGCCCAGACGACGCCCGCGCGCGAACAGCGCGATGCGGGGCATGACGTCGCGCCGACCGAGCCCACCCGGCGTCTGCGTGCGACCAAGGTGCGTCAGCTCTATGCGGGGCTGCCCGCTTCCGGCGGCGCCGACTGAACGACGTTCACCGTCGCTCGAATCTGCACGTCCTTCGCGCTTATTCGCGTTCCCTGCGCACGCGCCGTGCGTGATCGTGCTCCACGTGTTCGCGGCAATGCCTGCCGCGACCGAGGGACACGACGATGGTTCGCACGCCTGCACGAACGCACGGGTCTTCCAGTCACGTCTCGTCGATCGTCGCGACGCTGTTCAGCGCAGCGCTGACTGTGTGCGCCGGCCTCGCGCCGGGCTCCGCGGTCGCGATCGAATCGGACGAGGCACCGGAGGCGGCGTACACGTACGACGCCGTCACCGGCGCCGCCGTCACGCTCGCCGCGGGTCGCACTCCCGGCACATTCGGCGTCACGCATTCCGGCGCCGCGACCTATCGCATCCCGCTGTGGGCGCCACCTGGCGTCGGCGACGTCGACCTCGACCTGGCGCTCGTCTACAACAGCCGTGCGGGCAACGGCGTGCTCGGCCAGGGCTGGGCCCTCGCGGGGCTGTCGGCGATCTCGCGCTGCAATCGCACCGTGGCACAGGACGGCGTCGCAGCCGGCGTGCGCAACACCAGTGCCGACCGGTTCTGCCTCGACGGACAACAGCTCAAGCTCGTGAGCGGGGTCTACGGCGGCACCGAATCCGTCTATGCGACGGAGATCGAGTCCTTCGCCCGCATCGTCGCGACAGGCGTGTCGGGCAGCGGGCCGCGGTCGTTCATCGTCACGAGCAAGAACGGGCTCGTGTACGAATATGGCGGCACGGCGGATTCGCGCGTAAGCGCCGGCAGCACCGAGACGGTGCGCACCTGGGCGCTTTCGAGCATCCGCGACCGGGTCGGCAACAGCATCGCCCTGTCCTACTTCAACGACGGGCAGGCGGCGGCGTACACCAACGGCACGCATCGAATCGCCACGATCACGTATCCGAGGACCGCCACGGGTGCGGGTCCGTTCTACGAAGTGCGCTTCAACTACTCGGCCCGCGCGGAGTCCGACGTTCCCGTGGGCTACCTCGCCGGCGCCGTGCTGCGCGAACCGAACAAGCTCGATTCGATCACGGTGCAGGCGTTCGGCGGCTCCGCTCCGATCAAGACCTACAACCTCTCCTATGACGTGTCTGCCGTCACCGGTCGCATCCGCCTGATCGGTGTGCAGGAGTGCGCGGCGTCGAGTTGTTTCCGGCCGACCACCGTCACCTACCAGGCGGGCACGAAAGGTTGGTCGCTCCTGCGTGATGCTGGCGCCGTCGCCTCGCCCAAACAGGCGCCCGTCGTGGCCGACTTCGACGGTGACGGACTCACGGACCTGCTCTATCCCGTGAATTGGGGCACCAGTTCGCTGGCGTGGTGGATCGCACGCGCGACGCCGGACGGCTACGCCACGCCCTTCGCCACCGGCGTCTACACGCCGACCAGCGCCAGCAAGGTCATCTACGGCGATTTCCTGGGCAACGGGCGAACTCAGTTCCTGGTACAGCAGGGCGGGGTCTGGTCCATCGCCGGGTATTCAGGCAGTGGCTTCACCGTTGCGAGCACGGGTCTCGCGGCAGGTGGCGAATACGGTGCCGCGGACGTCGACGGCGACGGGCTCGCCGACCTCGTCGCCGTGACGAACACCACCCCGAAGACGGTCACCGTGCGCCGGAATGCGACGACGCCGACCTCGAGCGGCTTCTCGGCGCGCTTCGCGTCCACGGCACAGACCATCTGGACCCTCCCGGATAACCGTGTGGTGTCCTGGAGCAACCCGCGCGTGACCGATCTCAATGGCGACGGCCGCGCCGACCTGGCCGTCGCGACCACCAACACGCGCGAGCGAAACGTGCGGTATTACCTGACTCCCCTGCTGTCGAACGGGTTCGATGCGCCGTTCACGCAGGCGCCGGACCGGGAATTGACGGTGTCGGCGATGTTCGTGACGGGAGACTGGAACGCCGATGGGTGCACGGACGTCATGCAACTGCAACGGGTCCTCGTCTCCGACTGTGCGGGGTCGTTCGTCACGATCGCGACCTCCGCGACGCCTGGCACCGGCACCATCCTGCCCGCCGATTGGGACGGCGACGGCCGCACCGACCTGCTCTGGGTCAACACCGAAACGAAGACGTGGCACGTTGCGCCTTCCACCGGGAGCGGTGCCGGTGCGCCCGTCAACACCGGGATCGCGGCGCCCGATGGCAGCGCCTGGTTCGTGCACGATCCCGATGGCGACGGGCTCGTCGACCTGGGCGTGCGCCTCGCCAGCGACAGGCTCAAATTCCAGTTGCACGCGAGTGCGACCAAGCCACCCGACCTCGCCATCTCGTTCGTCGATGGTTTCGGGCTCCTCCAGGGGCAACCGACGTACGCCTCGATCGCCCGCAGCCACCACGAACGCCAGTCGAATGCGCAGTTCCCCGAGGCGGACTTCCAGGCGCCCCTGTACGTCGTGAGCGAGTTCGCGGCGAGCGACGGCGCCGGCGGCACCTACCGGAACCAATTCACGTATGCGGGCGCGCGGCGAAACCTGCAGGGCCGCGGCTTCCTCGGTTTCGAGACGCAGCGCATCGTGGACACGCGTACCGGCCTCGTCACGTTCGATTACGCCGGGCGCTCCTATCCCTTCACGGGGATGCATGCCGGACGCAGTGTGTTCCAGGCGGACGGCTCGACGCCCGTCTCGTCCTGGACGGCTGCGCTGGCGCAACTGAGCCTCGGCAGCCTTGGCGTCGAGGAAAGGCGCTTTCCGCACGTCGCGTCGAACACGCGCCGCACTTACGAGCACGGCGGCGCACTGAACGGCCAGCTCGTGACGGAGACCACGAGGACGTTCACCTACGCGGACCCCTACGGCAATCCGACGCGCGTGCAGACGACCACGGTCGACAGGGACCCTGCATCGCCGTTCCTGGGCGGCGCCTGGCAGAGTACGGCGACGTACGCGTATGCCAACGATGCCTCCGCGAACTGGTGCCTGGGACTGCCGATCTCGGGCACCGTCGCCAGCACCGCACCAGGGCAGGCGTCGAAGTCGCGCGCAGCGACGTTCGCCGTCGACATCCATGCCTGTCGCGTCACGCAGCAGGTGCTGGAGCCAGCCACGCCCTCACAGAAGGTGTCGACCACGTACGGCTACGACGGGTGCGGCAACCTGGCCTCCGTCCGCGTGGTCGGCTCCAACGCCGACGGAACGGCGATGCCGGCGCGCACGACCAGCCTCGGTTACGGCTCGCGCTGCCAGCTGCCCGAGACGGTCACGAACGCGCTCGGGCAGACCTCCACGTACCAGTATCGCTACGACTTCGGCGTCGCGACACAAGCAGCGGACCCCAACGGTCTCGTCACGGCCTGGACGCACGATGACTACGGTCGACGAACGCGACAGACCTTGCCCGACCGCAGCCGGACCGCCTGGTCGTACGAATCCTGCGGCACGGGCGCGTGCTGGGGAGAAGCAGACCTGCGGTTCGTGGTCTACGAAAGCCGCCTCGGCTCCGACGACGTGCTGGTCCGCTCCGGGCAACGGTTCTATGACGGCTTGGAACGCCTGCGCTCAGACCAGTATCAGCGCGCCGGCGGCATCTGGACGCGCGTGGACCATCGCTATGACGCGCTGGGCCGGCCGATCCAGCAGACGCGACCGTACTCGACCACGCCGAACGGCTACTCGAGCACGAGCTTCGATCCGCTCGGCCGCATCACCACGCAGCGTGATCACGACGGCGCGGGTGCGCTCGTGCGCGCCACCACCCTCGCCTACTCGGGACGCACGGTCAGGGTGACGGACCCGCTGAATCGCACGCGCTCGGAAGTGCGCGACGTCGCCGGACGACTGCGCCGAATCGTGGATCCTGCCGGCGGCACTACGCGATACGACTACGATGCCCACGGCAATCTCGCACGCATCGACGACGCGATCGGCGGGGTCTCGACGGGGGTCTACAACGCTCGCGGCTTTCGCACCCGCTGGGTCGATGCCTCTGCCGGTGCGTGGACCTATCAGGGCAACTCCCTCAACGAGCTGACCGCCTGGACCGACGCCAGGGGTCAGTCCTTCAGCGCCAGTCACGACCTGCTCGGCCGCGTCGTGTCGCGGACCGAACCGGAAGGCACCAGCCGGTTCAACTGGGGCACCTCGGCGATCGCGCGGAACATCGGGCGCCTGTCGTCCAAGACGAGCCCCGGCTATGGAGAATCGTATGCGTATGACGCTGCCGGGCGCCTGACGTCACGGACGATCGTCACCGACCAGACGTACCAGTACGACTACGCCTACAACGCCATCGGCGAGCTCGACACGCTCACCTATCCGGCGAGCCCGGTACCCGCGGGCCAGTCGGGCTCACGACTCAAGATTCGTTACGGCTACAGCTTCGGCGAGCCCGCACAGATCGACGACGTCACGCAGTCGCAGCCGCGGACGCTGTGGAAGCTCGACGCGACCAACGACCTCGGGCTGCCATCGCGCGAAGCGCTGGCCGCCGGCGCGGCGGTCACTGCATCCGGGTACAACCTCGCGACGGGGCATCTGGTCAGCCGCCGGAGCGGCAATTCGGGCAACCCCACGCAGCACCAGAATCTCGAATACGAATGGGATGCCGCGGACAACCTGGTCCAGCGGCGTGATGCCCGTCAGAACCGCACGGAGCGGTTCGTCGTCGACGCGATGGATCGCCTCACGGGAACCACCCTGGACGGCGTGCCCGCCCTGTCCGTCGCGTACGACGCCGCCGGCAACATCCGTCACCGGTCGGACGTCGGCGGCTATTCCTACGCGAACGCATCGCGTCCGCATCAAGCCACGGCGGCGGGAGCCGAGACTCTCGTTTATGACGCGAATGGCAACGTCGCCGCGCGCAATGGAATCGCACAGCAGTGGGCGTCCTTCAACCTGCCGACGCTCGTCAGGAAGTCCGGCTACCAGAGCCAGTTCGCCTACGGTCCCGACCACCAGCGATGGCGCCAGGTCGCCACGTACCCGAACGGCACCGAGACGACGCATTACGTGGGCGGGCTGCTCGAGAAGGAATCCACGACCTCGACGGGCTACACCTACTGGCGCCACTACGTC
>DASSJN010000258.1:0-21617 GCA_035691185.1 Steroidobacteraceae bacterium | reverse complement strand
CGTTCTTCGACCACCACCGCCGGCTCGGTGTCGACCAGTTCATCGTCTTCGACGACCGCTCGACCGACGGCACCCGCGAGTGGCTCGCCGGCCAGGCCGACACGGTCGTCGTCGAATCGACGCTGCGCTACGGCGACCGCATCCCGTGGGCCAGCGGCACGCAGCGCGTCGGCATCCTGGCCAAGACGGTGATTCCGCAGCGGTACCTGTCGGGCCGCTACGCGCTGTGTCTCGACGCCGACGAATTCCTCGTCCTGCCGCCGGGCATCCCTTCTGTGCCCAGCCTCTTCGACGTGCTCGCGCGCCACGACGTGCGCAGCGTCGCCGCGAACCTGATCGACTTCTTCCCGCAGACCGTGCACGAAATGGACGTCGAGAAGGATCTCGCGACCTCGGCGCAGATGTTGCGCGCCTACGCCTGGTTCGACGCCACGCCGCTGCTCGGCTGGAAGAACGGCGACGACGAGCCGGTCGAGGTCGGCGAGAACGCCTCGACGCGCCTGTTCCGCAAGCATCGTGTCAAGGCGGTGCCGGCCAGCATGCTCGGCGCGCCGCGCTGGCTCAATCGCCTGCTGCCGTACAAGTACCCCGAGACGACGGTGCTCAAGACGCCAGTGGTGCGCTGGGACCCGGGGGTGGCGTACGTGAACTCGCACTTTGCCACCGTCGCGCCGACCAAACGCGTGCTGCTCGGGCTGGCGCATCTCAAGTTCACATACGATCTGAGCCGGCGCACTCGCTACGCGCTCGAATCGAAGGCTTACGTGCGCGGCAGCCGCAAGTACCAGTGGTACGAAGAGCTGCTCGACGCCATGCGTCGGCGCGACCCGAGCTTCCTCGGGCCGAAATCGCGCCGGTTCGAGTCGCCCGCGGACTTTGCGGCCGCGGGGCTCACGCAGTTCGAGCTCTGAGACGGCCGGGCGGGCTCCGGCCGCGGGTGCCCCGACGAGCGGCGTGCGGTGCTTCTTCTCTGGGACGGTCGGTCATGCGTCGACACCGCGCGCCGACCGCACTCGGGCCTGCACCAGGCGCATCACGGCGTCGCTGGCTTCATCGACGCCATTGCGCAAGGCCAGTGCGGCGAGCCGGGCCCGCAGGCCGTCACGCGCCTGCTGGTCGCTCAACAATGCCAGCACGGCGGCCGTCATCGACTCCGGATCGAGTGAGCTTTGCCGCACGTAGCCTTCCCTTGCACACCGTCGAATACGCTCGGGCTGGTCGCCCGCGACCGGCGCGGCGACGATCGGTGCGCCCTGCGCCATCGACTGCAGCAGCAGGCTGCCGCCGTTCACGACCACGACCGTCGCATCACGCAGCAAGGCAATCAGCTGGCCGTTGGGGAGCGTCGCCAGTGTCCGGAGGCCCGCTTCGTGGGGTGCGGTAGCCGAGCGTGGCGGCACGCGCGGGCCGAGCACGGCGACGACCGCAAGCCCGGAGGAGCGCGCGAGTCGTTGGGCGACCTCGTAAAAGACCTGGGCGGCGTCCACGGCGTGGCCGAAGTCGCCGCCGCCACCCGGGCACAGCGCGACGTAACGCCCCGGCTCGAGCCCGAGCTGCGCCTGCAGCCGCCGTGTCGCTGGAACGTCGAGCGGGTCGTGCACGGCGTCGAGCACGACGATCTCCGGACGCCCGACCAGCCGCAGCTTCAATCGTTCATAGGCCGTCGGCGTCCCGCCGAGAAAGCGCGGCTGCGCGATCCAGTGCTGGTCGAGTACGCGCATGCGGCGCCAGCGAAAGCCTTTCCAGCGCGTCCTGGCGCGTGAACTGACGTACACCACCGCCGCCCCGACGTCGCGCGCCGCGCGGTATTGTCCAAGGCGCCCCGAACTGTCGAACACGACGACGTCCGGGCGCTCCGCCCGGATGCACTCGATCACCGCGGCGCTGGCGCGCGTCGGGGAATCGTCGACGAGCAATCCCGCATACGGAGCGTCCGCCGCGTACGGTGCCGACCGGTGCAGCACGAAGCGAATCTGGCAACCGGGCCAGCGGCGCTCCAGCGCGCGTGCGACCGCGAGCGAGCGGTGATACTCGCCCGCGCCGCCGGGGCCGGACACGGGAACGAACAGAAAACGCAGCGAGGCATGCGCCATGACCCCGATTCTAGCGGCCCGCGTCGCGGCCCCGGTCCGCAGTGTCAGCGCATGCGTGCGGCCGGCGCCTGCTCCGCCTCGAGCCGTCCGTGCTTGACCAGCCGCGCCTCGATGCCGGCGCGCGTGCGCTCGTGCTGCGCCGTGAGCTGGTCGACCGTGGCCCCGCCGTCGAAGGCCGTGAGCAGCCGCTCGTCCTCGTCCTGCGACCACGGCTTGCCAGCATTGCGCGGCAAGCTCGATTGCCTGCGTTGCTGGCGAGTGCGTGACTCGAGAGAATCGGCGGCGAGGAACAGTGCGCGCACGACGTCCGGGGTCTGGAACGCCGCGACGTCGGTCAGCGGGCCGCCTTGCGCCGGGTCCGTGCCTGCGGCGAGGGACTTGAGGATCTCGGCAGCCTTGATGTCGTCCATGGGGCCTCCTGCGTGATCGAAACGCCACCACCGTCGGCGGCACGCAACGCGATTCGACGCGAAGGACCGGTCACGGGCGAGTCGCGTATGCGGGGAAAAGGAGGAGAAACTGGAGATAGGGACAGGGGATCTATTCCCGGTCCCCTTCTTCCTCCGGCGGCTCGGTCGTGATCTCGAACAGCGGTCGCAGATACCGCAGGCGCTCGACAGGGTCGTCGAGTTCGAGGCAGTGCTGTTTGTGGACCGGAGGCAGCGGCAGGATCTCCGCGAGCCGGCCCGCGACCCACGCCGAATCGTCGAGTTGGCGCTCGAGCGACTCGTACGGCTCGCCGACCTGCTGCAGCACGGAGTCCAGCGCGGGCCCGAGATCGGCGAATTCGTCGGGCAGCGGCACGTGCCGCTCGTCGGGCAGCCACTCGACCTCGGCCAGGTTGAGGCCGTCGCGCGCCCGGCTGCGGCCGTGGATGCGGAAGCGGCGCTCGCCGCGCGCTTCGATGCCGAGCAGCCCGTCGGGCTCGCCCGAGAAATCGACGATCCTGGCGTAGGTCCCGACGTCGCAGGTCGCGGTCGGCGC
This sequence comes from Steroidobacteraceae bacterium, assembly GCA_035691185.1. Classification (GTDB taxonomy): domain Bacteria; phylum Pseudomonadota; class Gammaproteobacteria; order Steroidobacterales; family Steroidobacteraceae; genus RPQJ01. The sequence goes on along the minus strand of DASSJN010000258.1, from coordinate 18,540 downwards.
AGCGCCGGCCTCCTCGCCCTCCGTGATCAGCACGACGCCGAACCCGACGCCGTCGCGAAGGCAGCGGCGCACGAGATCGATGTACCGGGCCTCGAAAATGCGCAGCGGCAGCGGCCCGCCCGGAAACAGGACGGTGTTGAGCGGGAAGAGCGGGATCTCCTCGCGCCTCGCGGTCACGGGCTCGGACATGCGCCGATTATGCCGCGTCAGCCCGCGACGCGAGCCTTTTCGCGCAGCGCGTCGAGCAGGCGCTCGTGCAGGCCGCCGAACGAACCGTTGCTCATGAGCACGAGGTGGTCGCCGGGGCGCGCCTCGGCGACGAGCGCGGCGACCAGCTCCTGCGGCGCGGAATGTACGACGGCGAGTGCGCCGAGCGGTTTCATCGCGTCGGCGACGTCCCATTTCACGTCGGAAGAGCGGTAGATGAACACCCGGTCCGCGCCGCGCAGGGAGTCGGCGAGTGCCGCCTTGTGCGTGCCGAGCTTCATCGTGTTCGAGCGGGGTTCGAGCACGGCGATCACCCGCCCGTGCCCCGCTTTGCGTCGCACGCCTTCCAGGGTCGTCGTGATCGCCGTCGGGTGATGTGCGAAGTCGTCGTAGACGACGACGCCGTCGACGGTGCCGCGCACCTCGAGCCGGCGTTTGACGCCGCCGAACCGCCGCAGCGCCTCGAGTGCCGCCGTCTCGTCGACACCCGCGTGCACGGCGGCGGCAATCGCGGCGAGCGCATTGGCGGCGTTGTGCCTGCCGAGCAGGTTCCATTCGACGCGGCCGAGGCTGCGGTCGCCGCGCCAGACTTCGAAGCTCGCGAAATCGCCAGCCGCACCCGCCGGCGCGATGCGCCACGCCGCCTTCGCGTCCACGTGCGTGGCGAAGTGCTCCACGGGCGTCCAGCAACCCATTTGCAGCACCTCGGCGAGATTCGGCTCCTCCGCGTTGACCAGCAGCCGTCCGTTGCTCGGCATCGTGCGCAGCAGCAGGTGGAACTGGCGCTGGATCGAAGCGACGTCCGGGTAGATGTCGGCGTGGTCGTGCTCGAGGTTGTTCAGGATCGCCGTGCGCGGCCGGTAGTGGACGAACTTCGCACGCTTGTCGAAGAACGCGGTGTCGTACTCGTCGGCCTCGATCACGAAATGCCGGCCGCCGCCGAGGCGCGCGCTGACGCCGAAGTCCAGCGGGACGCCGCCGATCAGGAACCCCGGCTGCAGGCCCGCGTGCTCGAGGATCCACGCGAGCAGGCTGCTCGCGGTCGTCTTGCCGTGGGTGCCCGCGACGCCGAGCACCCAGCGGTCGTCCCGACGCAGCACGTTGCGCGCCAGCCATTCCGGGCCGGATTCGTATTGGCGGCCGCTGTCGAGCAAGGCCTCGACCAGCGGATTGCCGCGGCTCATGACGTTGCCGACCACGAAGACGTCGGGCTTCAGACCGAGCTGGTCGGGCTCGTAGCCTTCGATGACGTCGACGCCGAGCGCCGCCAGTTGCGTGCTCATCGGTGGATAGACGTTGCGGTCCGAGCCCGTGACGCGATGGCCTGCAGCGCGTGCGATCGCGGCGATGCCGCCCATGAACGTGCCGCAGATGCCGAGGATGTGCAGGTGCACGGTTCAGGGTCCTCCGCCTGCCGCGACTTCGAGCAGCAGGTTGATGAGCAGGAAATAGGTGAGCGACAGGGCGATGCCCGTGAACAGGTTCGAATCGGTCGCGAGCTTGAGAATGCGCCCCGTCACGAGCGCGAAGACGACGACGAGCGCAAGCGCCGCGATGCCGGCGCCGGTGGACTCCGCCTGGACGCCGAGCGCCGCGAGCAGCCACTGCATCGGCAGGAACAGCGCCACGCCGAGCAGGGCGCCCGTGCCGAGCACGGCGGTCGCGGTCTGCAGGAAACGCTCACGTCGATCGAACAGTCGCAGCAGCAGCCAGGTTCCCGCGACGAGCAGCACGGGATCGAGCACGACGAACACGAGCCATGCGGTCGCCGGCTCCTCGAGCATGGCAAGCTGCGCGATGCTGACCCCGACATAGGCGACGGCCGACAACGCGAGCAACAGCGACGATGCAGGGAGGTCCTGCGGGCCGCGGCGCCAGAGTACGATGTCGAGGAAGACCTTCAGGAATTGCAGCACGGAGCGACGCGGCGGCCTGAGGAACGGCGATTCTACACGCAGGTGACCCGCCCGATGCGCGAAGCGATGCTGATCCGCGAAGCCGACCAACTGGACGCCGCCCTGTTCCGGCTGCGCAGCGCCGACCGGCTCGCGCTCGACACGGAATTCATGCGCGAGCGCACCTATCACGCGCAGCTCTGCCTCGTGCAGATCGCGACCGAGACGGACTGCCTTTTGATCGACCCACTGGCGGAGCTCGACCTTGCGCCCCTGCACGAGCTGCTGCAGGACCGCGGCAAGCTCAAGATCCTTCACGCCGCGCGGCAGGACCTCGAAGTGCTGCAGCTCGCGGGCGGCGCGGTGCCGGGGCCGCTCTTCGACACCCAGGTGGCCGCGGCGCTGCTCGGGTTCCCGGCACAGGTGGGCTATGCGGAACTCGTCGCGCGTCAGCTCGGACATTCGATCGACAAGGGCCAGACACGGACCGACTGGTCCAGGCGACCGCTCTCCGCCGCGCAACTCGCCTATGCGGCGGACGACGTGCATCACCTGCTCGTGCTGCACCGGGAGCTGGCGAGTGCGCTTGCCGCGAAAGGCCGGGCCGGCTGGGTCGAGGAGGAGACGGCCGCTTACGAGAGCCCGGCGCTCTACCACACCGACCCCGCCACCGCGTGGCGGCGACTGAAGGGATTGAACCGTCTGGGGCCGCAGGAACAGGCAGTCGCGCGTGCGCTCGCCGAGTGGCGTGAGCGGCGTGCGATCGACTCGGACAAGCCGCGGTCATGGATACTCTCGGACGAGGCGCTCTACGCGATCGCGACGCGCGCCCCGGACTCGGTTGCGGCGCTCGAAGCCATCGAATCGCTGCCGGCCGGCGTCGTGCGCAGGCGCGGGGATGAACTGCTGGCGCTCGTGCAGGCGGCACGCAGCGGTGAGTTGCCGGCGCCGCTCGAAGCGCCGCGACGTCCGACGAACGAGGAACAGGCGCTGGCGGCGTCGCTGCTCAAAGCGGTGCGCGACGAGGCGACGGCGCTCGGCATCGCGGCCGAAATTCTCGCCACGCGGCGCGACGTCGAGGCAATCGCGTTCGGGTCGATCCCCCTGGAACAGAGCCCGCTCACGCGCGGATGGCGCGGGCAGGTGCTGGGCGAGCGGTTGCTGGCGCTCACGCGCTGAGACGACCCTCACCCGGCCTGCGGCCGACCTCTCCCGCTGGAGCGGGCGAGGTGAGAGTCGATGGCCGTCACCCGGCCTGCGGCCGGCCTGGCAGCGTCAGGCGCCGGCGATCTTGACGAATTCCGCGTAGACGCGGTCGACGGGCTGGTCGGCGTTGACGACCTTGAGCAGCCCGCGCGCCTTGTAGTGCTCGATCAACGGGCTCGTCTGCGCGTTGTAGACCTTGAGCCTGTTCTCGATCACGTCTTCCTTGTCGTCGTCGCGCTGCTTGAGCACGGGCGCGTCGGCGCCGTGTTCGGGGCGGTCGCAGCGGTCGCCCTTGTCCGACGGCGAGGAGTAGACGTTGAACACCTTGCCGCAGGCCGGGCAGGTGCGCCGACCGGTCAGGCGCATGAACAGCGCCTTCTCGTCGACCTTCATCAGCACTACCGAGTCGAGCGGCTGCCCGAGTTCGCCCAGCAACCGGTCCAGCGCGTCGGCCTGCGCGACGTTGCGCGGATACCCGTCGAGGATGAAACCCGCCTCGGCGTCCGGCCGGCCGATGCGCTCCCGGATCAGGCCGAGCACGACGTCGTCGGTCACGAGTTCGCCCGCATCCATCGCGGCCTTGGCGCGCTTGCCGAGCTCGGTGCCGCGGGCGACGGCGTCGCGCAGCAAGTCGCCCGACGACACCTGCGGGATGCCCTTCTGGTCGCGCAGCCGCTGTGCCTGCGTGCCCTTGCCGGAGCCGGGCGCGCCGAGTAGTACGAGTCTCATTCTAGAACGCCGTCCGCGGACTTGACCGGGGCGTGAACCCTAAAGTGTCTAGTGTCCAGTGTCTAGGGTACCGGCTGGCGGACAGCCGGAGCCCTCTCCCGGCCGCTGGCCGACCTCTCCCGCGCGCGGGAGAGGTAACGAGCGACGCAGCCGCGCTTGTCCGCCGTCCGCGATCCACCATCCGCTTTCTTGTATTATTTCCAGTTCGAACTCACTGCCCCGCGTAAATTTTCGCTGGAGCCGCGATGAAGCCACCCGTGCGTCCGCGCAATGCGTTCTATGCCCAGTCCGGCGGCGCCACCGCCGTCATCAATGCCTCGGCCTGCGGCGTCATCGAGACCGCGCGCAAGCACAAGCGCCACATCGGCGTCGTCTACGCGGGACGCAACGGCATCCTCGGCGCGTTGCACGAGGACCTGATCGACACCAGCAAGGAGAGCGCCGCCGACATCCGGGCACTGCGGCACACGCCCGCCGGCGCCTTCGGCTCCGCGCGCTACAAGCTCAAGAAGTTCGAGAACGACCCCCGCGAGTACGAACGCCTGATCGAGGTCTTCAAGGCGCACGACATCGGCTACTTCTTCTACAACGGCGGCGGCGACTCCGCCGACACCTGCTACAAGGTCTCGATGCTGGCCGGGAAGATGGGGTACCCGCTGCAGGCGATCCACGTGCCGAAGACGGTCGACAACGACTTGCCGATCACCGACTGCTGCCCGGGCTTCGGCTCGGTCGCCAAGTACGTGGCGGTCTCGATCCGCGAGGCGGGCTTCGACGTGGCGTCGATGGCGAAGACCTCGACCAAGGTGTTCGTGCTCGAGGTGATGGGCCGCCATGCCGGCTGGATCGCGGCCGCCGGCGGCCTCGCCGCGAAGAAGGCCGGCGACGCACCCCACGTCATCCTGTTCCCCGAGATCGCGTTCGACGAGGAGCGGTTCCTCGCGCGCACGAAGGAGTCCGTCGAAAAGCACGGCTACTGCGCCATCGTCGTCTCCGAAGGCGTCCGGAACGTCGAGGGCAAGTTCCTGGCCGACGCCGGCACGCGGGACGCGTTCGGTCACGCTCAACTCGGCGGCGTCGGCCCGGTGGTCGCACAACTCGTCAAGGACAGGCTCGGCTACAAGTACCACTGGGCCGTCGCGGACTACCTGCAGCGTGCGGCGCGGCACATCGCCTCGAAGGTCGACGTCGAGCAGGCGTACGCGGTCGGCAAGGCCGCGGTGGAGTTCGCGGTCCAGGGCCACAACTCCGTCATGCCGGCCATCGTGCGCACATCGAACCGCCCGTATCGCTGGAAGATCGGGATGGCGCCGCTCGACAAGGTCGCCAACGTCGAGAAGATGATGCCGCGCGACTACATCACGCCGGACGGTTTCCACATCACGGCGAAGTGCCGGCAATACCTCGCACCACTGATCCAGGGCGAGGACTACCCGCCCTACGAGGGTGGCCTGCCGCGCTACGTCGTTCTGCGCAACAGGCCGGTCCGGAAGAAGCTCAAGACCGCCTTTGTGGTATAGTCCCGCGCCTTTTTTCGGGCCCCGACGGGGCGCAGACCCCGCCGGCCCGGGCATACATCCAGCGTGAAACAGGCTTCGATCGAGACCCTTCCGGGGAGGCATGAGCATGACGACTGACACCGCACTGCTGCTCGCGATCGCCGCGGGCGTGGCTGCGATCCTGTACGGAATCTTCTCCGTGCGCTGGATCCTGGCCCAACCCGCCGGCAATGCCCGCATGCAGGAGATTGCTGCGGCGATCCAGCAGGGCGCGAGCGCTTACCTGAACCGCCAGTACACGACGATCGGCATCGTCGGCGTCGTGCTGTTCCTCGTGATCGGCTTCGCCTTGCATTGGGAAACGGCCGGCGGCTTCGCAGTCGGCGCCCTCCTGTCCGGCCTTGCCGGCTACATCGGCATGAACGTCTCGGTCCGCGCCAACGTGCGCACGGCACATGCGGCGAGCGTGGGCCTCGATCCGGCGCTGCAGGTCGCGTTCCGCGGTGGCGCGATCACCGGCATGCTCGTCGTCGGGCTCGGCCTGCTCGGCGTCGCGACCTACTACCTGATCATGCTGCAGGTCGCCGACACCAAGGACGACGCGCTGCACTCGCTGGTCGGACTCGCGTTCGGCGGCTCCCTGATCTCGATCTTCGCGCGTCTGGGCGGTGGCATCTTCACCAAGGGGGCCGACGTCGGCGCCGACCTCGTGGGCAAGGTCGAGGCCGGCATTCCCGAGGACGACCCCCGCAACCCGGCTGTCATCGCCGACAACGTCGGCGACAACGTCGGCGACTGCGCCGGCATGGCGGCCGACCTGTTCGAGACCTACGCCGTCACCGTCGTGGCGACCATGCTGCTCGCCGGCCTGACGATGCAGTCGCTCGGCGACAATGCCGTGCTCTACCCGCTCATGCTCGGCGCCGTGTCGATCGTCGCCTCGATCGTCGGCACCTTCTTCGTCAAGGCGCGCGAAGGCGGCAAGATCATGAACGCGCTGTATCGCGGCCTGATCGTCTCGGGCGTGATCGCGGCGGTCGCGTTCTATTTCGTCACGAACGCGATGATGGGCGAGCTGGCGATGCCGTTGTTCGGCTGCGCACTGATCGGCCTCGCGCTCACGGCAGCGATGATCTGGATCACCGAGTACTACACGGCGACCGAGTATGCGCCGGTGCGGTACGTCGCAGCCGCCTCCCAGACCGGCCACGGCACGAACGTCATCGCGGGCCTCGCCGTGTCGATGAAGTCCACGGCCTGGCCCGTTCTCGCCATCTGTATCGCCATCTGGGGCTCCTATTCGCTCGCGGGCCTGTACGGCATCGCCATCGCCGCCACCGCCATGCTGTCGATGACGGGCATGATCGTGGCGCTGGACGCATACGGCCCGATCACCGACAACGGCGGCGGCATCGCCGAGATGGCCGGCCTGCCGAAGGACGTGCGCAAGGTGACCGACGCGCTCGACGCCGTCGGCAACACCACCAAGGCCGTCACCAAGGGCTACGCGATCGGGTCCGCGGGCCTCGCCGCACTGGTGCTGTTCGCGGACTACACGAGCAACCTCGAGATCGTCGGCAAGCTGCAGGCCTTCTCGCTCTCCGACCCGGCCGTGATCATCGGCCTGTTCATCGGCGGCCTCGTGCCCTTCCTGTTCGGCGCCATGGCGATGGAAGCGGTCGGCCGCGCGGCGGGCTCGGTCGTGATCGAGGTGCGCCGCCAGTTCCGCGAGATCAAGGGCATCATGGAGGGCACGGCCAAGCCGGACTACTCCAAGGCCGTCGACATGCTCACGCGCGCGGCGATCAAGGAAATGATCGTGCCGTCGCTGCTGCCGATCCTGATCCCGGTGGTCGTCGGCTTCGGCATGAACTGGCTGCTCGGCGAAGGCGCCGGCATTCGCGCGCTCGGCGGCGTGCTGATCGGCACGATCGTCACGGGCCTGTTCGTCGCCATCTCGATGTGCACGGGCGGCGGCGCCTGGGACAACGCCAAGAAGTACATCGAGGAAGGCAACTTCGGCGGCAAGGGCTCCGAGACGCACAAGGCGGCCGTCACGGGCGACACCGTCGGCGATCCGTACAAGGACACCGCGGGCCCCGCGATCAACCCGCTGATCAAGATCATCAACATCGTGGCGCTGCTGCTGGTGCCGCTGCTGTAGTGATCTCCCTCCCCTCTCCGCCTGCGGGAGAGGCCGCGCGAAGCGCGGGGGACGGTGATCGAAGAAAAGGCCCGGGGGCTCTCCCCGGGGCCTTTCCCTCCTGGTGCTGGGGATTCCCCTGGCACACCGCCTGGGGGTGCCTCCGGCGTGCACAGTCCACGCGTCGGGCCCTGCCCCGCGGCGGACAAGGCCGTTGCGGCCCAGCATCCTGTCCCAGTTGACATTGCAGACACTCTCCGCGCGAGATTCCGATCACCCGTCCATTGACAGGAATCCTGGTGCATACCCTCGTGACCCGCAGCGCAGTCCAGGCTCTCCTCGTTCTCGTTTGCTCGGTCTGCACTGCATGTGCGACGACGGGAGGCGTCTACGGTGAAGGAGAGCCCGTCTCCATCGCGGAAGAAGCTGCCCCCCAGGAAGCGCCCGGGGCCCCGATGGAAACACAACGGGAAGAAGGGGAGGTCCCGCTCGTCGTTGCCGAATCAGAGCATGATGGAGACGGCTCTCCCGACGATGAACTCGAGGAGGTGATCGTCGAGGCGCGTGCGCGCGACCGGCACGAGGTGATCCTCGATCTCGTGTCCGAGGCGAAGTCCATTCTTCGTGAGGTCGAACTCGAGTATGTGTTCACGGGGAAGGGCAAGAGAAAAGTCCTTCGCGGACGTCCGGTAGCGTTTGCACTGTGGAGCGAGGCGAAGCAGGACTGGTCCATCGCGCATGTCGAGATTCCCCGTCCTCCCGTCAAATGGCGGCCCGGCGGGAAGCCCATCTCGTTCATCGTACGCACACCAGGAATCCGGGCACGGCACGTGAACGGCACGGGTGCAGAACGCCTGATGTTCGCCTTCTCCAGGGACGGAGAGCCGTTGAAGGTCTACGGGAGGAAATTCCCCGTTTTCGACAGTGCTCTCATTGCGAAGAAGAAGTGGAGAGCCGTCGTCGAGACCGCTCAGCCGATCGTGTACCTCCCGTTCAACGAAGACACGTTCGACACGCTTTTCGTCACTGGCGGGAAGGAGTTCCTTCTCTCCACGGCGCGGCAGGCGATCGAGGAACTGCGTCTCGCGCACGCGCCTGCGGTGGCATTTCCGGGAGAGCTGCTCGCAGATGTCGTACCGGCTGAAGTCCTCGCGACCCTTGCGGTGATCGAACAGACGGATGACACGGACTTCGTGAAGAAGGGGGCGGGTGCGTTCGACGAGGTGTTGAGCCACTACGGCCTGAAACGGGAGGAGGCGTATCGCTACAGCGTCTCAAGCGCATCCGCCCTCGGCCCCATGCAGTTTACGAACAGGAAGAACAATGGGACCTATGCGCTCGTGGTCAGGCGATGCCCGGCAGCAAAGCTCGACCCGGACTTCGAGCGCGGTGCGACGGATCTCCTGAACGCCATGAAGGCGGCGATCTGCCTCTTCGACATCGAACTGTCCCAGATGCGTTCGGATATCCGCCTCGCGTATCGCGACAACAGTCAGGTCCTCGGCATCTTCCCGGTCGCCGCATACAACGGCGGACCCAGGAATGTGGCCAGGCTCTACGGCGTCATGAAAAGGATGGGCGTGAAGCTTGAAGACCTGCGTCGCCCGGGAGAGCAGGTTCAGGGGAAGCCAGTGGTCTGCCCCTGTCTCTGGAAAGAGGATGCGACAGGCATCCGTCCCGTGGCGATCCCGAAATACAACCGTGAAAATCGTTGGTATATCGAAAAGTACCAGAGCATCCTGAGAGTGTTCGAGTGAGAGGACGCGCCGACGGTCATGAGCGCGTGCCTACAGGAACCCGACAACGGCTGCATTGACTGCACCGGCCTGTTCGACGTTGACCCGGATCAACAGAATGGGTCTGTCCCACGTTCCGAGCTGGCGCCATCCTTCCGTGTAGTCCGTCACCGGAGAATGCCGCAGGGTCGACAAGGCTGCGCGGGTGAAGCAGGGGTACCATCATCGCAAATCCGATGCAGACTGTCGGTCTGCGCAATGCGACGGCTCGTGCGGGTCAACGCATGGCGTCGGAGAAGATCTGCACCAGTTGCCGCGCCAGCGCCACAGGCTCGACCAGCCGCCGCAGTTCAGCCATTCGCTCAGCGGCGAGTCGCCACTCTGGGCCGCCGAAGCTCTCGGTCGCAAACGCCAGGCGTTCCAGCACGGCCTCTTCGCTGAGGTCCTGCACCAGGTACGGGTAGTCGGCCCCCAGGAGCTCCACCGCGTCGTCCACGGCGCGGTTGACGATCACGTTCGCGCCGACGGCGGCGGCAGTAAAGCCTTTGGTGAAAGGCCGCCGTACGATACGGGGAGCGAAGGACACGGCTGGCGATACGCAGTAGTGAAAGTTGTAGTCGGCAAGGCGAGCGATCGACCGCCTGGCTGCCTGCGTATTCCCCGCATCCAGCACCTCGATCCTGCGCGCCACGGCCTCGGGCAGAAACGCCCGGCGCATCGAGCCGAAATAGACGCTGCGCAACCTGTCGCCGGGCAGCGGACCGGTGCCGAGCAGACGCGAGTCCACGTTGTGGAACAGAAGTCCGACCCGTCCCGTGATCGGCCGGCCCGATGAACGGCTTTCCGCCTGCAGCCGTTCCATTTCGCGCTTGCCGGCCAGCGAACAGGACAGGTGAACATCGACGCCCTCGGCCCGCATGTTGCGCAGGTCGCCATCGACGTAGTCGAGGCAGATCACGCAGCGTCGCCGATGGAGAAGCGCCAGTGTCTCCGGGAGAAGCTTCTTCGCGGCGTGCTTGGTGACGAAAAGGGCGGTGCCGGCCTTCATCCGCTTTGCCCAGAGCAGTTGCAGGAGCGGGAATCCGGGAGTCGGCAGACCGGACAGCGACGCACGCCATCCTGCCGGAAGATGCGGAGCGACCTGTCGGCACAACTGGTGGGCGCGCATGGTCGTGCTGCCGTGCCTGAACTGGCTGCGGCGGAAGACGAACACGATTTCCTTCGCAGGCATGTTCATGGTTCGTGTCACGTCCTGGTGTATCGGCGGCCTGCGTTCGACGCGAGCACGGGCGCTGAATCACGACGATAGTCAATCGGCGTGCCTGGCGCAAAGGCCCGGCCCCGTGCGGGCCATGCCCGGGGAAACCTGCGGCCATCGCGATGGTCTAATGATCCACCGACGACGGAGGGCATCCGCATGCGCAGATCGATCGTCACGTTGCTGGCGCTGGTTGCGTCCCTGGGCATCGCGTCCGCCGCCGACTCCGGCCAGTCCCGCGAGACCGTCGACCTGCGCGATGCCGCGTCGCTCGAGCGGTTACGCGAGGAGAACCCGTCGCATTACGCGACCATCCAGCAGATCCTGGCCGGCTTGTCCGAGCGTCCCGACAGGCTCGAGACAGACTGGCTGCAGGCCACCTTCGACGCGCGCGACGTCGAGCTTTCGCGGCTGCTGTTCAAGACCAGCCACCCGCCGCGACAGATGCTGCGCTTCACGCTCGACGACACGCGCTATGCGCTGCACGTCGTGCGCAGCGATCTGGCCGCGAAGCCCGAGTTGCTGCGATAGCTTGCCGGACGCGCTAGTCGCCGGCGCCCGGCGGCTTCAACACGAACGACGGGTCCTCCATCTCGGCGAGCGGCAGCACCTCGTAGTGCGCGAAGTTGTACACCGGTGCGAGCGCGAGCAGGCGCTCGAGTTCCTCGTTGGACGTCACGTCGTAGATCCACGCGCCGCCGTGCCGCCCGACGATGTGATAGCGCGCGACGAGTTTCCTGTCCTTGAGGAGCCGCTCGGCGTACTGCGGCATGCGCGCGATCGCCGGGATCACGTCGGACCGCAATCCGGCCAGCTCGAATCTCCACAGCACCAGGAACTTCATGCGGGCTCCTCCGTCGTGGACGCGCGATCAGTCGCGCCGGTCGATGTTAGCAAACCCGCCCGGAGCCGCGCGTCGTGGTCCTGGGTGGCTCCGTGTCGGTCTTCGACGTCTGGCCCACGGCACGCCGGGTGGTTACGATGGCCGCTGGAATCCGGTCAAGGAGCGTTCGTGTCGCCGCACATGAGACTGCATCGTTTCGGGCCCGTCGCGGCCCCCGCGGTCTTCGCCGTGCTCGGCCTGGGGCTGGCGGGATGCGAGGGCGGCACCTTTACCGGCGACCTCGCGACCGATGCGCCCGCCGACCCCGACATCGTGGAGGTCCGCGTCAGTCTGCGCGGCGTCAGGTTCCGGCAATCCGGGGGCGGCACGACGACGCTCGAATTCAACGATCCCGAGCCCGTGGACCTGCTCACGTTTGCGGACGGCGATCCGCTGCGCCTGTTCACGGACGAGTCGCTCGCCGACGGCAACTACACCGGCGTGCGCCTGATATTCGAGGACGAGGACGACGTCGACGGGACCGTCGTCGACGCCGGGGGCGGTGAATTCCCCGTGGTCCTCGACGAGGGCGCGTATGCCGACGTCGGGTTCACGGTGACCGACGACGAGAGCAATTCACACGCGCTCACGCTGGTGCTCGACCTGCGCCAGTCCCTCTCGTTCGACGACAGCGAAGACGAGTACACGCTCACGCCGGTCCTGCGCGCGGTGAAGACCGACAAGGCCGGGCGGATCACGGGCCTCGTGACCTTTGATTGCCCGGACGGAGAATCGCTCGAGCGCGGCGGCGCGGTGTACCTGTTCCAGGGCAGGGACGTCGAACCCGACGACCTCGACGGCGCCGGGGCCGAGCCCCATGCGACGACGCGTGTCCGGCACGACTCGAGCACGGGTGACTTCGGCTATGCGCTTCGTCACCTGGCGCCGGGCGACTACACGCTGGCGCTGACCTGCGAGGGCGACGAAGAGGAACTCGGCGTGGACGACGGTCTTTCGTTCCGCAAGGTCCGCAACCTCAGCCTCCGATCGGACGAGTCGCTCGAACTCGACCTCGACTGAGCGGCGCGCGGCGCCGCGATGGCACACTAGCCCTTCTCTTCAGCCGGTACGTACCCGCCATGGCCAGCAGCCTGCTCGCCCTGCTCGACGACATCAGCACGATCCTCGACGACGTTGCGACCCTGACCAAGGTCGCGACGCGCAAGACGGCGGGCGTGCTCGGCGACGACCTGGCGCTCAACGCGCAGCAAGTCACGGGCATCCGCGCCGACCGCGAGCTGCCGGTCGTCTGGGCCGTCGCGAAGGGTTCGCTCGTGAACAAGGCGATCCTCGTGCCGGCCGCACTGCTGATCAGTGCGATCGCACCGTGGGCGATCGTGCCGCTGCTGATGGCCGGTGGCCTGTACCTGTGTTTCGAGGGCGCCGAGAAGATCGTCCACCGACTGCTGCACAAGGCCGAAGACGAGGCGCATCGACGGGAACTCGCCGAGGCCCTCGTCGACCCGTCCGTCGACCTGGTCGCGCTCGAGAAGGACCGTATCAAGGGCGCGATCCGGACCGATTTCATCCTGTCGGCCGAGATCATCGTCATCACGCTCGGCACCGTGGCGACCGCGACGCTCGGCCTGCGCATCGGCGTGCTGGTCGGCATCGCGCTGCTGATGACCGCGGGCGTCTACGGCCTCGTCGCCGCGATCGTGAAACTCGACGACGGAGCGCTGGCGCTGTCACGCACCGGGTCGCGCGCGCTGCAGGTCCTCGGCCGCGGCATTCTCGTCGCGACGCCGTGGCTCATGAAATCGCTGTCGATCGCGGGTACCGCCGCCATGTTCCTCGTCGGCGGCGGCATCCTCGCGCACGGCATACCTCCGGTCCATCACGCGATCGAGGACGCGCTGCACGGTTTGCCCGCAGTCGGTCACGCGCTCGGCGCGATGCTGCTCAACGCGCTGGTGGGCCTCGTCGCGGGGCTCGTCGTCGTCGCGGTGGTCGGCCTCGTGCGACGCGTCCGGCGTCGCACGACGAGCCACTGACTCCGTTCCCGGCGTGTCGAGCCGCGGTCCGACCTCGTTTGACATAGTCACGTGGCGCAGGCACTACCCGCCGCGCTTTCGTGAACTGGGTTCGGTAATCGAACCGAAACGCTCGCTGGCCGACGAACGATGTCGGCAGTATCGGACACCTCGGGGGTGACCAGGGTCGAGTCGTCGTGTTGTCGCCAGATGTGTCGGGGCGCGCGCCCATGCGGGCGCGGCCGATCGGGTTGCCGATCGCCGCCTGGCTCGTGCTCGGTTTCGCGTTCGTCATCGGCGCCTTCGCGGTCGCGACGGGAATCGCGCTGCGCAGCACCCACCAGGCGACCACCGACCTGGCGAAAATGCAGCACGAGTTCGAACCGCTGTCGCGGACCGTGCGCGACCTCGGCGACGGCCTCGCCGCCTTCGACCGTGCGGTGCTCGCCTACCTTCGCGCCGACACGCCGGCCAACCGTGCGGCGGCGACGGCCTCCGCCGAACGACTGTCCGCGGCGACGACACAATCGGTCGACATCGGTCACGGCAATGGCGACGACGCGCCCGCGGTGAATGACCTCCTGGCGCAGATCGCGGAGCACCAGGCGGAGGGCTTCCGGCTGCTCGCGATGCAGGACCAGCGGCGACACGCGATCGCGGCGCTCGAGCAGGCGTTTGCGGCGCTCGACCGGCGCATCGACAGCGCGGGCGGCGCGGGCGTCGTCGTCGGCAACAGCGTGATGGCACGGCCGTCGCTCGCCGAACTCGCGCGCGCGCTCGAAGCCGCGCGGCACGACGTCGCGAGCGAACTCACGCGCGGCGGCAGGATCGCGGACGGTCCCACCGGCGGCGAAACCGTGTTGCGCCGCACGTTCCAGCTGCACCACGCCGAGTTCACGGTCTCGCCCGGTCGGCATTGGCTCGCGATGCAGCTCGACGACCTGAACACGGCCGTCCGCTGGCGACGCGAGGCGTTGCAGCTCAACTCGGCCGTCGAAAGGCGTCAGGCGGGTTTCGCGGCGCAGGGCGACCGGCTGGCGGCGGGCATCCGGGAACAGGTCGAGGCTCCTGCCTGGCGCGCCTTCAGCGCGGCCGCGGCCGGCGCGCAGGATGCGGTCGAACGCGCACAGCAGTCGATTCGCAGCGCGACGTTCAAGGCCGTGCTGTTCGCCCTGCTCGCCTTGCTCGTGACGGCGTGGACGATCACGCATCCCGTCCGACGCCTCACCGCGGGAACCCGCAAGCTGGCGGCCGGCGACCTGACGACCCGCGTGCACCCCGGCGGCGCGCGCGAGATCGAGGAACTCGCGCAGGCGTTCAATCACATGGCGGCGGAGCTCGCCGACGCCGAACGCGCCGTGAAGTCGTACCAGACCCACCTCGAGCAACGCGTGGAACAACGCACGCAGCAGCTGCGTCACCTGGCCGAGCACGACCCGCTCACGAACCTGCCGAACCGTCGCCAGCTGTTCCGACGCCTCGACGAAATGCTGACCGGCGCCGTGACGGCGAACGGCCCGCGCCCACACCTCGCGGTGCTGTTCCTGGACCTCGACAACTTCAAGACGATCAACGACACCCTCGGACACGAGTTCGGCGACCGCGTTCTGTCCAGCATCGGCGGACGGCTGCGCGAGCTCGCCGGCGAGCACGGATCGATCGCGCGGCTCGGAGGCGACGAGTTCACGCTCGTGTTCCCGTACTCGGGCGACTTCGACGAGGTCCTGCGGCGGGCCGAACACCTCGTAGCCGGATTCCAGCGGCCGCTGCAGATCGACCGCCGCGAGGTGTCGGTCGGCGCGAGCTGTGGCGTGGCGCTGTACCCCGAGCACGGGCGGGACGCCGAGACATTGCTGCGCGCGGCCGACGTCGCGCTGTTCCGCGCCAAGGAACTCGGCCGCAACCGGCTCTGCGTGCACGACCCGTCGATGCTGCTGCAGGCCTCGAACCGCTTCCGCGTCGAGCAGGCGCTCCGCAAGGCGATCGACGGCGGCGAGTTCATCCTCCACTACCAGCCGGTCGTCTGCCTGGGCCGTCAGCGCACGACCGGCGTCGAGGCGCTGCTGCGCTGGCGTCGCGACGACGACGTAATCGTGCCGGCAGGCGAATTCATCGCCATCGCCGAGCAGTCGGGCCTCATGCTCGAGCTCAACGAGTGGATCCTCGAGACCGCGGCCGAGGCCTGTGCACGATGGCGTCGCGAAGGCTGGCCCGATGCGCGCGTCGCCATCAACGTCTCCGCGCAGCAGTTCGTCGCCGGCAACTTCCTGTTCGAGCTCGAACGCCTGCTCGTGCGCCGCGGTCTGCCGCCGGGAGCCATCGAACTGGAGCTGACCGAGACCATGCTCCAGACGGGCGCCGTGACGGTCGATGCGCTGCAGAGTCTGCGCCTGCTCGGCGTCGACACGGCGCTCGACGACTTCGGTACCGGATATTCCTCGCTGACGTCGATCGAACAGCTGCCGCTCAGCCGCGTCAAGCTCGATCGCAGCGTGATCGCCGGCGTCGACAAGAATCCGCGTTCCGCGGCCATCGTCCACTCGATCATCGGCCTGTGTCGCAACCTCGGCCTGCAGGTGACGGTCGAGGGCGTCGAGCGACCGTCGCAGCTCGATTTCCTGGCGGCCTGCGGCGAGGTGTCCGTCCAGGGCTTCCTCGTGGCGCGGCCGGCGGAGGAGTCCGCCGTGATCGGGCTGGTGCGCGACACGCGCGGCAAGCTCGAGTCGCTGCTCGGCATGGCCGAGCAGCAGCGCGCGACGACGATCCTCGACGACCTGACCAGCTCGGTGCGGATGCTGCGACGCGGCGGCCGACGCAGCTGAGCGCGACCGACGAATTTGCAACAACAAACATCCTGCTGCAGGAGATTCACACGATGATTCGCACGATCGACACACGCCGCACGACGATGGGCGCCGCGATGCTGGGCTTGCTGCTGCCGGTGCTCGGCGCTGCGGCGGAAGAGCCCGCATGGCTCGCCGAGGCGCGTGCCCGCGAAGGCAAGCTCGTCGACGCCAGGTCGTTCAAGAGCAAGGACGGTGTGCTGACCGGACAGGTGCCGGGGAAGTTGCGCAACAAGGTCGTGCTCGAGGACCAGGTCTATTACGTGGAAGTCGACATCGGCACGGATACGCCGGTTTCCTGTGAAGTGCTCGTCGAAGGCTTCGACCTCGCACGCATGCTGCGCAGCACCGCCAACCTGACGTTCGAACGACTCGCCGAACTCCAGGGCGCCGTCGACGCGAAGACCGTCGAGCGCGTGGATGCGGGCGTCATGGGCGCGAATGCTTACATCGCCGTCGACTGGGTCTATCGCACGCAGACCAGCAAGGGACCGATGCTGGGAGGGCTGAAGCAGGTGGCGGTGGACATGCATTCGTACGGCGTCTACTGCTCGCACGTCGACCTCGGCTACGCCCGCACGTTCGCCTCCGTCGTGCAGACGCTCGTCGGATCGCTCCGTTACGCCGATGCCCCCGCCGCGCCGGACTTTCTCGAGGTGCAGACACTCAGGCTCGGCGACCAGCCGGTGGGCGTCGCCACATGGAAGCTCGAGACCGACGCCGACGGCGACGTGCGCAGCCTGCTCGCCAACTCGATGTTCGTGCCGGCGGCCGAGGGCGCCGTGACCGCGCAGGACACGGTCCACGTCCAGTGGATGAAACCGGACGGCCGCATGCTCAACGCGATGCACGTCTCGTCGAGCAACGACGAGACGCAGACGCAACTCGAGCTGCGACCGGCGGCCGACTCGGAGAAGTGGCGCGTCAGCGGCACGTTCATGGGCAAGCCGCTCGAGGCGGACCTCGGCGAGGAGACGCCTGCGTCGGTGCTGACCCAGGCGCGGCTGCGGCGCGACCTGCTGGCGGACTCGAGTCCCGTCGGCAAGAAACTGACCGACCAGTCGTGGACGTCAGCCGACCCGACCCGGCTCCTGACCACGACGTTCACCGTGACCGGCAGGGACGCCACGGGGCGCTTCACGGCGACGGAAGTGTCCGGCCCGCTCAAGGTGGAGGAAGTGCTCGACGCAGCGACCGGCACTCCGCTGCGCATGACGATGGCCGTCGGCCCGGCATCGCTGCTGCTCGAACGGGTGTACGTGTCCGGGACGCTTTGAAATCACGGGAGCGCATCATGAGTACGGGCCGGAGTCGCGGCGTGCTGTCGCTGCTCGCGCTGTGGCTGGCGCAGGCGACGGCCACGGGCGCGTGGGCGCAGCCGGCGCCCCTGTACGTCGTGCCGACCGAAGATCGGCTGCACGCCGCGATGCCGGATGACCAGGCACTGCGCGTGGAATTCGAGGCCGTCAATCGGGAACGGCTGCTCGACGTGCTCGGTCCGACGGCGGTGGCGGTCGGCGATTCGTCCGTGCGCGTCGCCGTCGAGCCCGCGGCCGTCCGGACGTATCAGGCAGATGATCGCTGGCTCGCGGCGAGTTTCATCATCGACCACGACCAGCCGGCCATCGTCGCGTTGCGCGACGGGTTCCTGGACCAGGCGAGCGCCGACGCCGTCGCGCGACGGCGCGACCTGGTCGCGTTCGTGGAACACCAGATGGATGCGACACACGGCCAGGGCTGGGAGCCGGCATCGGTCACCGCGCACTCGCTGCGCGGCGACTGCACCGAGCACGCCGTGCTGACCGCTGCCCTGGCCCGCTCGCTCGGAATTCCCGCTCGCGTCGTCGTGGGCATGGTCATCGTCCGGCCCGCCGCCCGCTATGCGACGGTCGGACACGCCTGGACAGAGTTGCGCGACGGCGATCGCTGGGTGATCGCCGATGCCGCGCTCGGCGCGGCAGGCGCGGAGGCGCGCTACGTGCCGCTCGGCCTGCTCGAGGACGAGGGGCCGGGGTTCCTGGTACAGATGGTCGACACGCTGGGCGCCTGGGTCACGCGCGTCGTGGTGCTCGGCCCGGCGGACTAGCCCACCGCGACGTGCGCCGCGGCAGCGCTCGCCGGCGATCCCAGCAACCGGCTGTAGCCGGGGCACCCCTGCCCTTGGATAA
>DASSJN010000257.1:0-17248 GCA_035691185.1 Steroidobacteraceae bacterium | reverse complement strand
GCCCGCGTCGGGCAGACGTCGATGCACGCCGTGCAACTGCCGCAGTGGGCCGTGACCGGCTCGTCGAGCGGCAGCGGCAGGTCGGTGTAGATCTCCCCGAGGAAAAACCACGAGCCGTCGTGGCGGTCGAGCAGGTTGGTGTGCTTGCCGATCCAGCCCAGGCCTGCGTCGCGGGCGAGTGCCTTCTCGAGCACCGGTGCGCTGTCGGTGAACGCACGGTAGCCCGCCGTACCCGCCGCGCCGGCGATCCGTTCCGCGAGCCGCGCCAGCCGCGAACGCAGCACCTTGTGATAGTCGCGCCCGAGCGCGTAGCGCGACACGTACGCAAGCTCCGCGTCCGCCAGCACGGCGGCCGCATCGGCGCCGTCGACACCGTAATCCATGCGCGCGGAGACGACCCGCAGCGTCCCGGGCACGAGTTCCGCCGGGCGCGTGCGGCGCGTGCCGTGGCGATGCATGTAGGCCATCGTGCCGTGCCGGCCCTGCGCCAGCCATGCCTCGAGCCGGCGCTCGTCGGCGGCCAGGTCGATGCCTGCGATGCCGACCTTCTGGAAGCCGAGTTCGCGGCCCCAGTCCTTGATCGAGCGGGCAAGTGCGTCGAAATCGGTCACGGCCTCAGGTACCGGCGCGGGGAGCAAAAGGCCCAGGGAGGCGGGCAGTATACTTGTCGCATGCACACGCTCCCCGCCGGCATCTACACTGCTGCGCAAGTGCGCGAGCTCGACCGCTGTGCGATCGAGCGCTTCGGCATCCCGGGTTACGAATTGATGACGCGGGCGGGGCACGCCACGCTCGGCGCGTTGCGTCGCGCCTGGCCCGAGGTGCGATCGCTCGGCATCTTCTGCGGGCCGGGCAACAACGGCGGGGACGGCTACGTCGTCGCCCGCATCGCGCGCGCACAAGGCCTGCGCGTCCACGTCGTTGCCCTGGGCGACACGGCGCAGCTCCACGGCGACGCGCGCCGTGCGTTCGACGACTTCGTCGCGGCCGGCGGCCGATGCGAACCGTGGCATGCGCAGTCGGTGGGTGCTGCCGATGTCCTGGTCGATGCGCTGTTCGGCACCGGGCTCACGCGCGAGGTGGACGGGCACGCCGCGGAGATCCTGCAGGCCATCAATGCCTCGGGTCGACCCGTGGTGGCCGTCGACATCCCGTCCGGGCTGCACGCGGACGAGGGCAGGGTGCTCGGCGTCGCCGCGCGGGCGGACCTCACCGTGACCTTCATCGGGCGCAAACTCGGGTTCTATCTTGGTCGCGGGCCGGACTGTGCCGGTCGCGTCGCGTTCGACGATCTCGGCGTTCCCCTCGCCACGTACGCCGAGGTGCCGCGCTCGCAGTCGTTGATCGACGAAACGGTCGTCGCGGCGGCGCTGCCGCGGAGGTTGCGCACGGCCCACAAAGGACGGCACGGGCACGCACTGGTCGTGGGCGGCGCGCCCGGCATGGGCGGTGCGCCGCGGCTGGCCGGCGAGGCGGCGCTGCGTGTCGGGGCGGGGCTCGTCACGGTGGCCGTGCATCCGCAAAGTCTGGCGGCGCTCGCGTCGCGCCCGGAGCTGATGACCGCGGGCATCGGGTCGTTCACCGACCTCGAGCACGCGCTCGGGCGCGCAAGCGTGGTCGCGCTCGGCCCGGGACTCGGACAGTCGCCGTGGGCAATGGAGATCGTGGCGGCGGTGCTCGCGACCGACAAGCCGGTCGTCGTCGACGCCGACGCACTGAACCTGCTCGCGCTGAGCCCACAAGCGCGCGAAGCATGGGTGCTCACGCCGCACCCGGGCGAGGCCGCCCGCTTGCTCGGCACGAGCGTCGAGTCCGTCCAGTCCGATCGCCTCGGCGCGGCGACCGAACTGCAGACGCGCTATGGCGGCACGGTCGTGCTCAAGGGCGCGGGCTCGATCGTGCAGACGCCGCGCGACGGCGGTTGGATCTGCGACCGGGGCAATCCGGGCATGGCGACGGCCGGGATGGGCGACGTGCTCTCCGGCGTCATCGCGGGGATCGCGTCGCAGTGCGACGACCTGTCGCTCGCCGCGCGCGCCGGCGTGTTCGTCCACGCACAGGCCGGCGACCGTGCCGCCGTTCCCGGCGAGCGTGGGCTGACGGCGGGGGACGTCATCGACGAGTTGCGTGCCGGCGTGAATCCGCGGTGAGCGTGCGGTTCCAGGCGATCGGGGCCGACGCGACGCGTGCGCTCGGCCGGAGGTTTGCAGCCGCGCTGCAGCGCATGGCCTCGGCATCGACGGTGCCCGTGCTCGTGACGTTATCCGGCGACCTCGGCGCCGGCAAGACGACGTTCGTCGGCGGACTGCTCGAAGCACTGGGCCATGCCGGCCCGACCCGCAGCCCCACGTACACGCTGATCGAGCCTTACCGGCTCGAGGGCCGCGACGTGTATCACTGCGACCTGTACCGCCTGCGTTATCCGGACGAACTCGACGACCTCGGCTTGCGCGATCTGTACCAGCCGGGGGCCGTGCTGCTGGTCGAGTGGCCGGAGAAGGCGGGAGGGCGTCTCGCACCACCGGACGTTACCGTCGAGCTGCGGTATGCGGGGGACGCGGCGCGCGAGCTCGAGTTCGCGGGCTCGTCGGCCGTGGGAGCGGCCTTGCTGGCCCACCTTTGAGCACGCGTCACGAAGATTCCGTATCTTCATCATTTCATTGAACTTAATGCCGCGCTCGCTTAGAGTCCGCGCCATGCGCGTCCCGCGAGCCCGCCTGACTGCCGTTTTCCTGGCCTGGCTAGGGCTGCTGCTGGCCGCCGGACCCGCGTGCGCCGCCACTGCGAAGGTCAAGGACGTTCGCCTCTGGTCGGGGCCCGAAGGCACGCGTCTCGTGATCGAACTCAGCGCGCCGGTCGAGTACGACGTCTTCCCGCTCGACAAGCCGGACCGCGTGGTCGTCGACCTCGCCAACACCACGCTCGGCGCGCAGGACTTGCCGGCCGGGCAGGGCCCGGTCAGGCAACTGCGTTCCGGCCCGCAACCCGGACGCGGCCTGCGATTCGTGCTGGACCTCGATTCGCCACAGGCACCGAAGAGCTTCGTGGTCGGGCCCGAAGGGTCCGCCGGGCACCGGATCGTCGTCGAGCTTCCCGGCAAGACGGTCCCTGTAGTCGCGGCCCCCGCCACGGCACAGCCGGCCGGCACGGCCGCGCCGACCGGGAAGGAGGTGCTCGCGATGGTTGCCGAGACCTCGCGCGGGATGGCGACGCCGCCGGTCGATGTGCCCAGGGTCAACGACCCGCCGCCGGCGTCGGCGGTGAAGTCGATCGCGTCGACGGCGAAGGGCCGCGACCTCGTGATCGCCATCGATGCGGGCCACGGTGGCCAGGATCCCGGCGCGATCGGGCGGGGCGGCGCGCGAGAGAAAGACGTGACGCTCGCGATCGCGCGACGGCTCGCCGCGGAAATCGACGCACAGGAAGGCATGCGCGCGGTGCTGATCCGCGACGGCGATCACTTCCTCACGCTGGCCGGCCGCACGCGCAAGGCGCGCCGGCTCGGCGCCGACATGTTCGTCTCGATCCACGCCGATTCGGTGCTCAGGCGCGAGGTGAGCGGCTCGTCGGTGTACGTGCTGTCGCTGCGTGGCGCGAGCGACGAGGCGGCGCGCTGGCTCGCCGAGTCGGAGAACGCCGCGGACCTCAAGGGCGGCGTACCGCTGGTCGAGGACGACCTGCTCGCGTCGGTGCTGCTCGACGTGACGCAGAAGGAGGCGATCAGCGACAGCGTGGAAGCGGCCGACAACGTGCTCGCCGCGCTCGCCAGCGTCGGCACCGTCCACGGCGCGCGTCGCGTGCGTCACGCAGGATTCGTCGTGCTCAAGTCCCCGGACATCCCCTCGATGCTCGTGGAAACCGGCTTCATCTCGAACGCGGGCGACGAGCGGCGGCTGCGCGACACGGGTCACCAGCAGAAGATCGCTGCGGCGATCCGCGCGGGCGTCAGGAACTACTGGTACGACAATCCGCCGCCCGGCACGCGCCTGGCCGCGCTCGTCGCGGAGCGGCGGGGCGGGACCGCCCAGGCCGGCCAGACGCTCGCCGGAAAATAGGGACACTCCGAGTTTTCCAGGCGGAAGACTCGGAGTGTCCCTGTTTTCCCACTCCTTGTTTTCCGGCTTCGGAAAATAAGGAGTGTCCCCATTTTCCGTTATGCTCGCGTCCCCATGCCCATCCGGGTCCTCCCCGAGCAACTCGTTCACCAGATCGCGGCCGGCGAGGTCGTCGAGCGCCCTGCCTCCGTCATCAAGGAACTGGTCGAGAACAGCCTGGACGCCGGCGCGACCGCGGTCGACGTCGAGGTCGAAAAGGGCGGAGCGGAACTGTGCCGCGTGCGGGACGACGGCGCGGGCGTCGCCGCGGACGAACTGCTGCTCGCGCTGGCGCGCCACGCGACGAGCAAGATCGGCAGCATCGACGACCTCGAGGCCGTGCGCACACTCGGGTTCCGCGGCGAAGCGCTGCCGAGCATTGCCTCCGTCTCGCGCATGCGAATGATTTCGAAGCCGCGGGATGCGGACTTTGCGCAGATGGTCTCGGCCGTCGACGGCGCGCTGACGGGCCCCACGCCGCACCCGCATCCTCCGGGCACGACGGTGGAAGTGCGCGACCTGTTCTTCAACGTTCCGGCGCGACGCAAGTTTCTGCGCGCGGAACGCACCGAGCTCGCGCAGATCGAGCGGCTCGTCGAGCGCATCGCGTTGAGCCGCTTCGAGGTCGGCTTCCGGCTCTCCTCGGCGCGCAAGGTGCTCGCGGACCATCCACCGGCCCGCGACGAACGTGCGTGCGACGCGCGCGTCGCGTCGATTCTCGGTGACGAATTCGTGGTCAATGCGATGAAGCTCGATCACGAGGGCTCGGGTATGCGGCTGCACGGCTGGTTCTGCCTGCCGACGTACGCCCGCAGCCAGGCCGACCAGCAGCATTTCTTCCTGAACGGGCGGCCGCTGCGCGACAGGCTCGTCGCGAGCGCCGTGCGACTCGCGTATCGCGACGTGCTGTTCCACGGCCGCCATCCCGCCTACGTGCTGTACCTCGAGATGGAACCCGCGCGGGTCGACGTGAACGCGCATCCGCAGAAGCTCGAGGTGCGTTTCCGGGAACCGGGGCTCGTGCACGATTTCCTGTTTCGCACGCTGGAGCGCGCACTCGCCGAGACGCGGCCCGCGCAGGCGGCGGCCGAAGCCATCCCCGCGGCCCGCGCGTCCTGGTCGCTGCCGGTGGCGCAGAGTCCCGCGATGTTCGCGGGCGGCGTGAGCGAACATGCGGGCGGATACGCGGCGGTGCCGCGCGCGGTCTCCGCGACCGACCTCTACCGCGCCTTCGACCAGGTGAGCGAGAACGACGCCCCCGTCGAGGAACGCGCCGAGCATCCGCTCGGGTACGCGATCGCGCAGTTGCACGGCGTCTACATCCTCGCGCAGGCGCAAGGCGGGCTGGTGCTCGTCGACATGCACGCCGCGCACGAGCGCACCACCTACGAACGACTCAAGGCTTCCATGCACGCCGACCAGTTGCCGGCGCAGCCGCTGCTCGTGCCGGTCGCGGTGAGCGTCTCGACGGCGGACGCGGACGAGGCCGAAGCGAACGCCGAATTGTTCGCGAGCCTGGGGCTCGAGATCGGTCGCGGCGGTCCGACGCAACTGCTGGTGCGCTCGCAGCCGGCGCTGCTGCCGAACGCGGACCTCGCGACGCTCGTGAAGGACATGATCGCCGACCTGCGCGAGCAGGGGCGTGCAGCGGCGTCGGCCGCGTTCGATCGCGCGCTCGGCACGATGGCCTGCCACCAGGCCGTGCGTGCGAACCGGCGGCTGGCCGTGCCGGAGATGAACGCCCTGCTGCGCGAAATGGAACGGACGGTTCGCAGCGATCAATGCGTGCACGGCCGCCCGACGTGGTCGTTCGTCGGCATGGACGATCTCGACCGGCTGTTCCTGCGCGGCCGATGACGGGCGCGCGCGGTCCCGGGGCGCCCGGCCCCGACGCGGTCTGCATCCTGGGCCCGACCTGCAGCGGCAAGACCGCGCTCGCGCTCGAACTCGCCGGACGCTTCCCGCTGGAGATCGTGAGCGTCGATTCGGCCCTCGTGTACCGCGGCATGGACCTCGGCACGTCGAAGCCGTCCGCGGTCGAGCGCGCGGCCGTGCCGCACCACCTGATCGACGTCTGCGAGCCGTCGGAGGCTTATTCCGCGGGCCGTTTCCGGCGCGATGCGCTCGAATGCATCGCGCACATCCGCGCCCGCGGTCGCGTGCCGCTGCTGGTCGGCGGGACGATGCTTTATTTCCGTGCACTGACGCACGGCCTGGCGCCGCTGCCGGAGGCCGACGCGGCCGTGCGCCGCGAAATCGACGCCGAGGCGCGCTCGGCCGGCTGGGCCGCCATGCACGCCCGGCTGGCTCAGGTGGATCCCGTCGCCGCGGCGCGCATTCGTCCGCTCGACGCCCAGAGGATCCAGCGTGCGCTCGAGGTCTGGCGCCTCACGGGCGAGCGGCTCTCGGAGCTGCAGCGTCGCGCCACGCCCGCACCGTACACGCTCGCCAGGTTCGCCTTGATGCCCGTGTCGCGCGAAGCTTTGTACGAGCGGATCGACCAGCGGTTCGACGCGATGCTGGCGGCCGGATTCCTGGACGAGGTGCGTCGGTTGCGCGAGCGCGGCGACCTCGACCCCGACCTGCCGAGCCTGCGCGCCGTCGGGTATCGCCAGCTCTGGCAGCACCTCGACGGCAGGGCGACGCTCGAGGAGGCGGCCGCCGCCGCCCGGCAGGCCACCCGCAACCTGGCGAAGCGGCAGCTGACGTGGCTGCGTGCCGATCCTGACATAAGGTGGATTCGCACTCTTGAAGAATGCGAACTCGTCCCGATATCCGACGCCCTTAAGAGCGCTTGCGGAAAAATGGGGTTGCGAGCCCCTGTGCTAAACTGAACCCGTTCTTGCAGGGTCCCAAGGATCATCAGGGCCGTTTCACGGAAGATTCCTGCGCACGAACGAACGGCGACCGACAAAAAAAGGAGCCCCCAACATGGCCAAGGGCCAGTCCCTACAGGATCCCTTCCTGAACGCGCTGCGCAAGGAGCGCATCCCCGTTTCCATCTATCTGGTCAACGGCATCAAGCTGCAGGGCCAGATCGACTCGTTCGACCAGTTCGTGGTCCTGCTGCGCAACAGCGTGAGCCAGATGGTCTACAAGCACGCCATCTCGACGGTCGTCCCGGCGCGCAACGTGCGGTTGCCGACGGGCGACGAGGACGTGGCGCCGGTCGAGGACACACCGGCGGGTTGACCCCGCGCGGCGAGGGCAGGGCTTCATTGTTCGAAAGGCCGGGTAGCGGCGAGCGCGCAATCCTCGTCTGCGTGGGACTGGGTCGGGCGCCCGAGGCCGATCGCATCGAGGAATTCCAGGCGCTGGCCCGTTCGGCAGGCGCCGTCGTGCTCGAGACGATGGCGCCCACGCGCAAGTCCGCCGACCCGCGTTACCTGATCGGCTCCGGCAAGGTGGAGGAACTGCGCCAGCGCATCGTCGACCTGGCCGCCGACCTGGTCGTGATCGACGGCACACTCAGCCCGAGCCAGGAGCGCAACCTCGAGAAGGAACTCCAGTGCCGCGTGCTCGACCGCGCGGGGCTGATCCTCGACATCTTCGCGCAGCGCGCGCGCACCTTCGAAGGCAAGCTGCAGGTCGAGCTCGCGCAACTGCAGCACATGTCGACGCGACTCGTGCGCGGCTGGACGCACCTCGAGCGCCAGCGCGGCGGCGGCATCGGCTTGCGCGGTCCCGGCGAGACACAGCTCGAAACCGATCGCCGGCTGATCGGCAAGCGGATCAAAGCGCTGAACGACCGGCTCGACAAGGTGCTCGTCCAGCGCGAGACGACGCGCCAGGAACGCAGGCGTGCCGAGGTGCCGACGATCGCACTGGTCGGCTACACCAACGCGGGCAAGTCCACGCTCTTCAACCAGCTGACGCGCGCCGGGGCCTACGCCGCGGACCAGCTCTTCGCGACGCTCGACCCGACCGTACGTCGCCTGCGCCTCGCACCCGGCCTCGAAACGGCGCTCGCCGACACGGTCGGGTTCGTGCGCGACCTGCCGCACGAGCTCGTCGCGGCGTTCCGCTCCACGCTGCAGGAAGCGAGGGAGGCGGACCTGCTGCTCCACGTGATCGACGCGGCCGACCCCGAGCGCGCCGAGCGGATCACGCAGGTCAACGAGGTGCTCGAGGCGATCGGGGCGAAGGACCTGCCGCAGATCGCCGTCTACAACAAGATCGATCGCACGGGCGAAGCCCCGCGCATCGAGGCCGACGAGCACGGCCGGATCGACCGGGTCTGGCTCTCCGCGCACAGCGGTGCGGGCCTCGGCCTGCTGTTGCAGGCGCTGCACCAGCGCCTCGGCGCCGACCTCTGTCGCTGCACGCTGCGCATTCCGCCCGGCGCCGGACGGGCCCGGGCCCGCCTGTTCGAGGCGGGCGCCGTCGTCGGCCAGCGCATGCTCGACGACGGCCTGCTCGAAGTCGACGTCAGCCTGAGGCGGCAGGACCTCGAGCGAATCTGCCGCGACGACGGCATCGAACTTCCGACGGCATGCGCGCCTTGTGCCGGGGAGGCCCGGTTCCTACAATCGACCGGATCGCGGGTTACGCGAGGCGCGGCATGATCGCCGCCGGCTCCCGCGAGCCTCGATTCCGCCCAAGAGCCCCTGAGTCCAAGAGCATCCGGAGCACCCGTACCCATGGCCTGGAATGACCCGGGCAGGAATCGCAATCCCTGGGGCAACCGCCCCGACAAGGGAACGGCCGACCTCGACGAGGCCCTGCGCAACCTGCAGCGAAAACTGTCCCAGATGTTCGGGGGCGACGGCGGCGACGGCGACGGGCGTGACGACGGCCGTGGCGGCGGCGGCTCGGGCGGCGGCGCACTGCGCGGCTTCGGCTTCGGCACGGTGGCGCTGGTGCTGGTCGGCATCTGGGCACTCACGGGCTTCTACGTGGTCGACGCCGCCGAACGCGGCGTCGTGACGCGCTTCGGCGAGTACGTGGCGACGACGGAGCCGGGCTTGCGCTGGCACGTGCCGTGGCCGATCGAGGCGCGGCAGATCATCAACGTCGAGTCGATCGAGGGCGTGCAGGAGCAGACCCGCATGCTCACCTCGGACGAGAACCTCGTCGACATCAACCTCGCGGTCCAGTACCGCCGCGCGGAGCCGGTCGCCTATGCGTTCAACGTGCGCGACCCCGACCAGACGCTCAAGGAAGTGGCCGAGAGCGCGATCCGCGAGATCGTGGGCCGCAGCCGTCTCGATTACGTGCTCGAGGAAGGCCGCCAGGAAATCACGGCCAGGACCAAGGAGCTGGTCCAGCGCACGCTCGACTCGTACAAGACCGGCATCGAGGTCACGACGGTGAACCTGCAGGGCGTCAGCGTGCCGGAGCAGGTGCAGAGTGCGCAGCGCGACGCGATCAAGGCGCGCGAGGACAAGGAGCGGCTCGGTCTCGAGGCCCAGGCGTACGCGAACGACATCCTGCCGAAGGCCAAGGGCTCCGCGGCCCGCCAGCTCGAGGACGCCAGTGCGTACAAGGCCCGCATCGTCGCGGACGCCGACGGCGAGGCGCAGCGCTTCGCTCAGCTTCTGCAGAGCTACGAGCGCTCACCGGGCGTGACGCGCCAGCGCCTCTACTACGAGACGATGGAAGAAGTGCTCGGCAATACGAACAAGGTGCTCGTGGACACCGCGGGCACCGGCAACATGATCTACCTGCCGCTCGACAAGCTCACGGAAGGACGCACGCGCACGCTGACGCTCGACGAACAGCGCCAGGTACCGGCGACGATCCAGCCGCGAGAGTCCTCCGCGGCCGAGGCACCCGCCGCGACGGTCGAGTCGCGCCGCGAACGGGGGAACCGCTGATGGCCGGCCGTGGTTACCTGCCGCTGATCCTGGTCGGCGCCGCGATCCTGCTGTTCTCGATGGCGGCCTTCACGGTGCGCGAGACCGAGCTCGCGCTCAAGTTCCGTTTCGGCGAAATCGTGCGTTCGGACTACTCGCCAGGCCTGCACTTCCTGACGCCTTTCGTCAACAACGTGATCAAGTTCGACAAGCGCATCCTCACCGAGGATTACCCGGCCGAACAGTTCCTGACCAGCGAAGGCAAGATCCTGCGCATCAACTTCTTCGTGAAATGGCGCATCAGCGACGTCTCGCGCTACTACCAGTCCACGGCGGGGGGCAGCGAGGAGGTCGCGAACCGCCGCCTCGGTGAAATCATCAAGGACGGCATCAAGAGCGTCATTGCCCGTCGCACGATCCAGCAGGTCGTCGCGGCGGATCGCAGCGAATTCCTGAGCGAGGTGCTCAAGATCGCGGGCGGCAACGTGAACAACCTCGGCATCGCGCTGGTCGACGTGCGCGTCAAGACGATCGAACTGCCGGAGGAAGTCAGCGAATCGGTGTTCAACCGCATGCGCCAGGACTTCGCGCGGCAGGCCGCGCAGCTGCGCGCCGAGGGTTCCGCGGTGTCGGAGCAGACCCGCGCCGAGGCCGATCGCCAGCGCACCGAGATCCTCGCCGATGCCTACCGCCGCGCCGAGATCATCAAGGGCGAGGGCGACGCGACCGCAGCGGACACGTACGCCAAGGCGTACGGGCGCAATCCGGAGTTCTACTCGTTCTACCGTGGCCTGCAGGCGTACCGCCGGTCGCTCGGCAAACAGGGCGACGTGCTCGTGATCGCCCCCGAGGGCGAATTCTTCAAGTACCTCAAAGACCCCGGGCGCTGATTCCCAGCGTCCGGCACGCAGATGGACTGGAGAGACCTCGGGGCGGCCTTCGCCCTGTACCTGGTGCTGGAAGGCCTCCTGCCTTTCGTGAACCCCGGCGGCGCCAAGCGCACGTTCGTGGCGCTGTCGCAGATGGACGACCGGGCATTGCGCCGGATCGGCCTCGGCAGCATGATCGCAGGTTGCGTCGTGCTCTTCTTCGTCCGCGGCGCCACCTGAATATCCAGTTCCGCCACTGACCGCTAACTCCTATCGGCTAGCCCCTTCTTCCCCATGTCCAAGAACCTAGTCGTCATCGGCGCCCAGTGGGGTGACGAAGGCAAAGGCAAGATCGTCGACCTGCTCACCGAGCGTGTCGGCGCGGTCGCGCGCTTCCAGGGCGGGCACAACGCCGGCCACACGCTCGTCATCGACGGGACCAGGACCGTCCTGTCGCTGATCCCGTCGGGCATCCTGCACCCGGGCGTGCAGTGCCTGATCGGCAACGGCGTCGTGCTGTCGCTCGAGGCGCTGTTCCGCGAGGCCGACGCGCTGGTGCAGCGGGGCATCCCGGTCTACGAGCGGTTGCGCATCAGCCCCACATGCGCGCTGATCCTGCCGTCGCACATCGCGCTCGACCGTGCGCGCGAGCGCGCGCAGGGCGCCAATGCGATCGGTACGACGGGCAGGGGCATCGGTCCGGCCTACGAGGACAAGGTGGCGCGGCGCGCGGTGCGCCTGGCGGACCTGCTGCAGCGCGACCGGCTCGCCGCAAGGCTCGGCGAAATGCTCGATTACCACAACTTCGTGCTGAGCCGGTACTTCAGCGCGGAGACCGTCGATTTCCAGCGCACGCTCGACGAACTCGTCGCCGTCGCGGAACGCGTGGAGCCGCTGCTCTGCGACGTGAGCGTGCTGTTGCGGCAGCTCATGCGCCGCGGCCAGAACGTCATGTTCGAAGGTGCGCAGGGCGCGCTGCTCGACGTCGACGTCGGCACGTATCCGTTCGTGACTTCGTCGAACACGATCGCGGGCGAGGCGGCGGTGGGCACGGGGCTCGGCCCGCGCGACATCCACGCCGTGCTGGGCATCGTGAAGGCCTACACGACGCGCGTCGGCGCCGGCCCGTTCCCGACCGAACTGTTCGACCACACGGGCGAGCACATCGCGCGCGTGGGCCACGAGTTCGGCGCGGTCACCGGGCGTCCGCGTCGCTGTGGCTGGTTCGATGCCGTGGCGCTGCGCCGTGCGGTGCTCCACAACAGCATCTCGAGTCTCGGCGTCACGAAGCTCGACGTGCTCGACGGCCTCGACACGCTGCGCATCTGCACGGGGTACCGCATCGACGGCGAGGTTCGCGACGAGCCGCCGCTGCTGCCGCACCGGTTCTCGGAATGCGAGCCTGTGTACGAGGAACACCCGGGCTGGTCCGAACCGACACATGGCATCGTCGACTTCGCCAGGCTGCCCGTGAATGCCCGCCGGTACCTCGAGCGCATGGAAGAACTCGCCGCCGTGCCGATCGACATCGTCTCGACCGGCGCCGACCGTGCGGAGACCATCGTGCTGCGGCACCCGTACGACTGAGAAAGTGTCTAGCGGACAGTGTCCAGCGGTTAGTGGAAGAGCGCCCGATCGGGCGGTGATGGATAATTCAAATGTTTGGTCCGACTGAACCCTGGACACTGAGCACCAGACACTTCCCATGAAGCCCTACGAATCCCCCTGGATGGACGACGACCTGCGCATGCTGCGCGAGGCCATTTCGCGTTTCGTGGAAACGGAGTTCGTGCCGCTCGACGCCAAATGGCGCGAGCAGCACCGCGTCGACAAGGAGTCGTGGCGCAGGATCGGCGAGGCCGGTTTCCTCTGCATGGACGTCCCGGCGGAGTACGGCGGCGGCGGCGGCGACTTCCGCCACGAGGCGCTGCTGTACGAGGAACTCAACCGTCGCGGCATCTCGGGATTCGGCCAGGGCGTGCACAGCATCGCCGCCCACTACGTGCTCAACTACGGCACCGAGGAGCAGAAGCAGCGCTGGCTGCCGCGCATGGCCCGCGGCGAGCTGATCGGCGCGATCGCGATGACGGAGCCGGGCGCGGGCTCGGACCTCAAGGGCATCCGCACCCGCGCGGTGCGCGACGGCGATCACTACGTCGTCAACGGCTCGAAGATCTTCATCACCAACGGCGGGTCGGCCGGCATCCTCATGCTCGTCGTGCGTACCGACCCGAACGACCGCAGCCGCGGTCTCTCGATCCTGATGGTCGAGACCGAGGGCCTCGCCGGCTATCGCGTCGGCCGCGTGCTCGACAAGATGGGATTCCACGCCCAGGACACGGCGGAGCTGTTCTTCGAGGACGTGCGTGTGCCCGTCGACTGCCTGCTGCAGCACGAAGGGAAGGGCATGCACATGCTCATGGGCGACCTGCCGTACGAGCGCGTGCTGATCGCGCTGGCCGGCGTTGCGGCGATGGAAGGCGCGATCGAGGCGACGGTCAAGTACGTCCACGAGCGGAAGATTTTCGGCCATCCGGTCGCCTCGTACCAGAACACGAAGTTCAAGCTCGCCGAGTGCGCGACGCACACGCGCGTCGCGCGCGTGTTCATCGACCACTGCATCCAGCAACTCGTGAAGAGGCAACTCGACACCGAGACCGCCGCGATGGCCAAGTGGTGGATCACCGACATGCAGCAGAAGGTCACCGACGAGTGCCAGCAGCTCTTCGGCGGCTACGGCTACATGAACGAGTACATGGTCTGCCGCATGTTCGCCGACTCGCGCGTGCAGCGCATCTACGGCGGCACCAACGAAGTCATGAAGGAACTGATCTCTCGCGCGCTGTGATCGCGGGTCCTCCCGTGCGATAGGACACCCATGAACGACCGTATCGAGAAATTCGGCCTCCAGGTCGCCCGTCCTCTCTACGACGTGCTCGAGCGCGAGGCGCTGCCGCTCACGGGCGTCGCCTCGGACACGTTCTGGAAGGGCCTGTCGGACCTCGTCCACGGCCTCGGCCCGAAGAACCGGGCACTGCTCGCGAGGCGCGACGACCTGCAGGCGAAGATCGACGCCTGGCACCGCGCGCACCGGGGGACGCCCGATGCGGCCGCGTACAAGTCCTTCCTGGTCGAGATCGGTTACCTCGTGCCCGAGGGCACCGATTTCGTGATCGAGACGGCCAACGTCGATCCGGAGATCGCGAGCGTGCCGGGGCCGCAACTCGTGGTGCCGGTCATGAATGCGCGCTACGCGTTGAACGCCGCGAATGCCCGCTGGGGCAGCCTCTACGATGCGCTCTACGGCACCGATGCCATGGGCGACCTGCCGCCGCCGGGCCCGTACGATCCCGAGCGCGGCGCGCGCGTGATCGCGTGGGCGAGGCAGTTCCTCGACTCCGTCGCGCCGCTCGCGGGCGGCAGCCACGCCGACGCCGTCGCCTATCGCGTCGCGGACGGTCGACTGGTCGTCGATCTGAAGGGCGGGGCCGTCTCGGCTTTGCAGGACGATTCGCGGTTCGCGGGCTACGCGGGCGACGCCGTGGCGCCGAGCGCCGTCCTGCTGCGTCATCATTCCCTGCACGTCGAGATCGCCATCGACCACCGCGGCCGCATCGGCAAGACCGATCTGGCCGGCGTCGCCGACGTCTACCTCGAGGCAGCGATCACGACCATCATGGACTGCGAGGACTCGGTCGCGGCCGTCGATGCCGAGGACAAGGCCCACGCCTATCGCAACTGGCTGGGCCTGATGCGAGGCGACCTGGTCGAGAAAGTCGAGAAGGGTGGCCGCACGTTCGACCGCGCCATGAACCCGGACCGGCAATACGTGACGCCCGACGGCAAGGCGCTCGAGCTCAAGGGCCGCTCGCTGATGCTGGTCCGCAACGTCGGCCACCTCATGACCAACCCGGCGGTGCTCGACCGCGACGGTCGCGAGGCCCACGAGGGTCTGCTCGATGCGATGTGCACCGTGCTGATCGCGATGGTCGACCTGCGCAAGACCGACGGCCTGCGCAACTCGACGCGCGGCTCGGTCTACGTCGTGAAGCCCAAGATGCACGGGCCCGAGGAGGTCGCGTTCGCCGACGAGATCTTTACGCACGTGGAGAAGGTGCTCGGCCTGCCGCAGTACACCGTGAAGATCGGCATCATGGACGAGGAGCGCCGCACGACCGTCAACCTGAAGGAATGCATTCGCGCCGCGAAGGCACGCGTGTGCTTCATCAACACGGGCTTCCTCGACCGCACCGGCGACGAGATCCACACGTCGATGGAGGCCGGCGCGATGGTACGCAAGGGCGAGATGAAGACGCAGCCCTGGATCCTCGACTACGAACGCTCGAACGTCGAGATCGGGCTGGCGTGCGGGCTCGTGGGCAAGGCGCAGATCGGCAAGGGCATGTGGGCGATGCCCGACCTCATGCACGACATGCTGCAGCAGAAGATCGGCCATCCGAAGGCCGGCGCGACGTGCGCGTGGGTGCCGAGCCCGACGGCAGCGACCCTGCACGCGACGCATTACCACGCCTGCGACGTGAAGGCGCGGCAGGCCCAACTCGCGAAGTCGGCTCGCGGCGAGCGGCTGAGCGGGATCCTGACGATTCCGCTCGCGCCGCGCACGGACTGGTCGGAGGCCGAGATAACGGCGGAACTCGAGAACAACGCGCAGGGCATCCTCGGCTACGTCGTGCGCTGGGTCGACCAGGGGGTGGGCTGCTCCAAGGTGCCGGACATCAACAACGTCGGCCTCATGGAGGACCGCGCGACGTGCCGCATTTCGTCGCAGCACATCGCGAACTGGCTGCACCACGGCATCGTCACGCGCGAACGCGTCACGGAGGTCATGAGACGCATGGCGGCGGTGGTGGACGAGCAGAACGCGGGTGATCCGCTCTACCGGCCGATGGCGCCGGCGTTCGACGGCCCGGCGTTCAAGGCCGCGTGCGACCTCGTGTTCGAGGGCACCAGGCAGCCGTCGGGCTACACCGAGCCGCTGCTGCACAAGCACCGGCAGGTCGCGAAAAAACGCCGTTGACGGTCGCCTCTCCCGACGCGTCGGGAGAGGTGAATAAGGTCACGGCGCCTTCATCCACTGCGCGACGAAGTCCGGCAGATCGCTCGACACCTGCGCAGTGAACTGCGGCGTGCGCTTCTCGAGGAACGCGCGCACGCCCTCGGCGCCGTCCTTCCGGCTCAGGTGCCACATCGCAAGCGAATCGACGCGATGCGCTTCGATCGGGTGCGGTTGTGCGACATTGCGGTAAATGAGCTGGCGCGCGAGTCCGACCGCGACCGGCGAGCGATGGTCGATGAACCGGTGCGCGAGCTTGTGCGCCTCGTCGAGCAGTTGCGCTGCAGGCACGGCCGCCTTCACGAGGCCGCCCCGCACGGCCTCCGCGGCGTCGAACGGCTCGGCCGCATAGACCCACTCGAGGGCCTGCGAGATGCCGACGAGGCGCGGCAGGAACCAGCTCGAGCAGGCCTCGGGCACGATGCCGAGCCGCCCGAAGACGAAACCGATCCTGGCGCCCTCGGCCGCGAGCCGCACGTCCATCGGCAGCGTCATCGTCGCGCCGATGCCGACCGCCGCGCCGTTGATGGCGCCGATGACGGGCTTCATGCAGTCGTAGATCGCGAGCACGACGCGCCCACCGGTGTCGCGCACGCCGCGCAGGATCGCCGGATCGTCGAGCCGGTCGTGCATGTCCTGCAGCGAGGGCGACTGGGTCTCGTCGAGACCGAACACGTTGCCGGATGGCGCGAGGTCCATGCCCGCGCAGAAGGCGCGACCGGCCCCGGTCACGACGATGGCACCGACCGCGTCGTCCGCGCTCGCGCGGCGAAACGCGTGCTCGAGTTCGTCGGCCATCGTGACCGTGAACGCATTGAGGCGCTCCGGACGGTTCAGCGTGAGCGTGAGGACGCGGTCGGCCACCGCATAGTCGAGCGTCGTGTAGGTCATGACAATAGATGCATGTCAGCCCGGAACGGGCGATGCATTGTAGACGCGCACTCCGCCGGCCACGCGCGGGCGAGCAGGGCGCATCGTGCTAAAGTGACGCGGATGTGCCGGCTCAGAACTCCGCGCGTCGCGGTGGTGCCCAGGAGAGGACTCGAACCTCCACGGTGTTACCCGCTAGTACCTGAAACTAGTGCGTCTACCAATTCCGCCACCTGGGCATCGGTCGCGGCTCGGCCCCGGGGGCCGGCTGGAAGGTGGCGCAATGTACTGGCGGCCCCCCGGGCTGTCAATGTAAGGAACGATGCGTAGAGACAGAAACAGGCGCGGATCGGCCAAGCCCGGGCGTGGCACCGACGAGCGCAATCGCAAGCCCACCCGCACGCCCGTATCCCCCGACCTGGCCGTGCTCAACGTGCTGCGCAAGGCCGGCCGGCCGTTGCGGCTCGAGGATGTCACGGCCGCGTTCGGCCCCGCTGGAGCCGCGCAGGCCGAACACCAGCTCGCGGCGCTGCTCAAGCGCGGCGA
>DASSJN010000256.1:0-11237 GCA_035691185.1 Steroidobacteraceae bacterium | reverse complement strand
CTTGCCGAGAATGGCGTTGAGATTCGCGCCGTCGTAATACAGCAGGCCGCCGGCGTCGTGCACGATCTTCGCGACGTCGCGGATGTGGCGCTCGAAGACGCCGATCGTCGACGGGTTCGTCAGCATGATGCCCGCCGTCTGTGGACCGACGACTCCCCGCAGCGCCTGGAGGTCG
The DNA here is from genome assembly GCA_035691185.1 of Steroidobacteraceae bacterium. Lineage (GTDB taxonomy): Bacteria > Pseudomonadota > Gammaproteobacteria > Steroidobacterales > Steroidobacteraceae > RPQJ01. The sequence continues at coordinate 11,062 of DASSJN010000256.1, read as the reverse complement.
ATGTCCCCGTTCGGCAGCGTCGGGATCTCGCGCACCGTGCAGCCGCACATCGTGGCGGTGGCCGGGTTGGTGCCGTGCGCGGCGTCGGGCACGATGATTTCCGTGCGCGCGTGGTCCTTGCGCGCGCGGTGATAGGCGCGAATCATCGCCACCCCCGCGAATTCGCCCTGCGCGCCGGCCATCGGCGTCAGCGACACGCCGCGCATGCCGGTCACTTCCTTGAGCATCTCCTGCAACTCGAACAGGATCTGCAAAACGCCCTGCCCCGTCGATTCGGGCGCCAGCGGATGCCGTCCGAGCAGCTCGGGCAGCATCGCGTACTGGTTACACGCCTTCGGGTTGTACTTCATTGTGCACGACCCGAGCGGATAGAAGTGAGTGTCGATCGAGAAGTTCAGCTGTGACAGCCGCGTGTAGTGCCGGACCGCCTGCAGTTCGGACACCTCGGGCAGCAGCGGCGGCTTCGCACGGAGCAGCGACGTCGGCACCGTCGCCGTGACCGGGACCTGCGGGTATTGCGCGTCGGCGCTGCGGCCGGGCGACGAGAGCTCGAAGATCAGTTTTTCGATCATGGGTGGTTCCTGCTGCGGCCGCTCAAGCCGCTGCGGCCGTGCTGCGCATGGTCTCGGCGAGCGCCTGCGCGTAGCTTTCAATGTCGGCCACCGTGCGGGTTTCGGTCGCACAGACGAGCAACGCGTGGCCGAGCTGCGGATACCGCGCAGAGATGTCATGGCCGCCGACGATGCCGCGGCGCGCGAGCGCCTCGAGCACGGGCTCGACGGGCCGGTCGAGCAGCAGCACCGCCTCGTGGAAGCGCGGCCTGTCGAACGCGAGCCTGACGCCCGCGATGCGAGTCAGGGCGTCGACCAGCTGCTGCGTGCGCTGCATCGACGTCGCCGCCACCTGCGCGAGCCCGGCCGGCCCGAGCAGCGACATGTAGATCGTCGCGGCCGTGACGAGCAGGCCCTGGTTGGTGCAGATGTTCGACGTGGCCTTGCTGCGACGGATGTGCTGTTCGCGCGCCTGCAGCGTGAGCGTGAAGCCCGGCTTGCCGTCCAGGTCGAACGTGCGACCGATGATGCGGCCCGGCATCTGGCGCACGTGCTCGACCTTGGTCGCCATGAAGCCGAAATACGGGCCGCCCGACGACAGCGGCACGCCGAGCGGCTGCCCGTCACCGCAGGCGATGTCCGCCCCCTTCGCGCCCCATTCGCCCGGCGGCTTGAGCACCGCGAGCGAGGTCGGGTTGACCACGCCGATCATGAGCGCGCCGTTCGCGTGCGCCCAGTTCGTGATCGCGTCGACGTCCTCGAGCGTGCCGAAGAAGTTCGGCTGCTGCACGACGACGGCCGTGATGTCCTGGCCCTGGTATTCGTCGAGCGCTGCGACGGCGGTCTGGCCGCCCTTCGCGTCGTACGGCACCAGTTCGAATGCGAGGTTCTGGTTGCCGGCGATCGCCTGCGCGACGTCGCGATAGGTCGGGTTCAGCGCCATCGGCAGCAGGATGCGCTGCGACTTCGACCGGCGGTTCGCGCGCACCGCCATCAGGCAGGCCTCGGCGAGACCCGAGGCGCCGTCGTAGAGCGACGCGTTCGAGATGTCCATGCCGGTGAGGCTCGCCATCATGGTCTGGTACTCGTAGAGCAGCTGCAGCGTGCCCTGGCTTGCCTCGGCCTGGTACGGCGTGTACGCGCTGTAGAACTCGCCACGCGAGACGATGGCCCAGACGGCCGACGGAATGTGGTGCTCGTAGGCGCCGGCGCCGATGAAGTTGAGCGGGCGGCCGTCGCGCGCCGCCAGCTCGCTCATCAGGCGTCCGACCTCCATCTCGGTCATGGCGGGCGGGATGCCGGGCAGGCCCGGTGCGCGCAGCTCGGCCGGGATTTCCTCGAACAGCGCGCCGATGTCGGGCGCGCCGATCGCGTCGAGCATCGCGCGGACGTCGGCGTCGGTGTGGGGGATGAATGGCATGGGGGAAGTGTCTGGTGGTTGGTGTCTAGCGGATAGTCGGAAGGTTGCGTCCAGTGCCGTGTTCCATCAGAACCATTGTGTCGGGCGGCACCTCGTGCCGCACGCCCCGTCCGACCGAACACTGGACACTGAACACTAAACACTTCCTCAGTGCGTTTCCGCGGCCAGGGCAGCCTGATAGCCCTTCGCGTCGAGCATCGCCGAGAACTGCGCCTTGTCGTCCGGTCGCACGCGCATGATCCAGCCGGCGCCGTATGGATCGGAGTTGATCAGCTCGGGCTGTCCGCCGAGGTCGGCGTTGCTGGCGACCACTTCGCCGGTGACCGGGCTGTAGACGTCCGAGGCGGCCTTGACGGACTCGACGACGGCACAGGCCTCGCCCGCGTTGACACGACGGCCCACTTCCGGCGCCTCGACGAACACGAGGTCGCCGAGTGCCTGCTGCGCATGGTCGGAAATGCCGATCGTGATCGTGCCATCGCCCTCGAGGCGCGCCCATTCGTGCGACTTGAGGTAGCGGAGGTCGGCGGGAACGTTGCTCATGGTGTCCTCTCTGGTCGCTCGGTCGGTCGAGCGCTTCTTGGATGCTGCCGTGAATGAACCGTGCGCGTCGTCGTTTTTCGTCGTCAGAGTGCGATCGCGACCTGGCCGTTGCGCACGAACGGCGGGCGGACGATCCGTGCCGGGACGAGCTTTCCGCGGATCTCGACTTCGCAGCGGTCGCCCGTCTGCGCCGGGACGCGTGCGAACCCGATCGAGCGCTGCAGCGTCGGCGAGAACGTACCGCTGGTGACCTCGCCCTCGCCCACGGCCGGCACGATGACTTTCTGGTGGGTGCGCAGCACCGCGCGGTCCTCGACCAGCAGGCCGACGAACTTGCGGGTGTCGCCGCGCGCCTTCTGCGCCGCGAGCGCGCCACGGCCGATGAAGTCGCGGTCCTGCGGCTCCCAGGCGACCGTCCAGCCCAGTCCGGATTCGAGCGGCGAGGTCGTCTCGTCCATGTCGTTGCCGTAGAGGTTCATGCCGGCTTCGAGCCGGAGTGTGTCGCGTGCGCCGAGGCCGCACGGCCTGACGCCCTGGTCGCGCAGCTTCTGCCAGTAGCTCGCGGCTTCCCCGGCTGGCATCGTGATTTCCCAGCCGTCCTCGCCCGTGTACCCGGTGCGCGCGATGAAGACCGTGCCGGTGTCGAGGCCGAAGAACGGGCCGAGCTGCAACGCGCGCTCGGCGATCGCAGCCTCGACGACGCGCGCCGCCTTCTCGCGTGCCTTCGGCCCCTGCCCGGCGATCATGGCGAGGTCGAGGCGCGGCTCGACCGCGACGCCGTAGCCGCCGGCCTGCTCGCGCAGCCACGCCAGGTCTTTCTCACGCGTCCCGGCGTTGACGACCATCCGGAACCACCGGTCGTCCATGTAATAGACGATCAGGTCGTCGATGACGCCGCCATGGTCGCGGAGCATGCAGGAATAGAGCGCCTTGCCCGGCCGGGTCAGCTTCGCGACGTCGTTGGCCAGCAGGCGCCGGAGGTAATCGCGGACCCGGTCGCCGCGCAGGTCGACGACGCACATGTGCGAAACGTCGAACATGCCCGCGTCGCGTCGGACGGCGTGGTGCTCCTCGATCTGCGAGCCATAGTTGACCGGCATGTCCCAGCCGCCGAAATCGACGGTGCGGGCGCCGGCGGCCAGGTGCGATTCGTAGAGCGGAGTGCGCAGTCCCATGTGGCGTCCCTTCGAGCTAAGTCACGGCCAAAAGAAAAAGGGCGGCAGGTCGCCGTGACGACCCGCCGCCCCTCTGTCCATTGACCTGAGAGATCAAGTGCCGGGCATGTGCCGGGCGCCGCACCCCTTCGGTGGGCCCACGCGGGCCGCTCTCCAGAGCCCATCAGGCCGCAGCCGTACGTTTGCCTGAGCGTTTCCGGGCGGGGTTGCGCCTTCGGCGGGCTCGAAGCGAGCCTCTCTCCGGACGGGCCTAGCGATGGGTGGTCGAATGGTACTCCACGAACGCACCGGCTTGCCAACGCCCGGAAAATGGGGACACTCCTTATTTTCGGGCGTCCGGAAACAAGGAGTGTCCCCATTTCCCCGAAAACTCGGAGTGTCCCTATTTTCCGTTCGTTCCGGTTCGGGTCGATGCTCCTGGCGCTGGTGCTGCTCCAGCCAGCCACGGCACGGGCCGCCGATCGGACAGCCGCCGCACGGCAGCTGCACGCGTTGTTCGACGCCGAGTGGGAACGCGGGTTGCGCGAGAACCCCATCGGGGCCACCTACATCGGCGACCAGCGCTACAACGCCGAGTGGCCCGACCATTCGCCCGCCGCGCTGAAGGCTTCCCACGAGGCGGACAAGGCCGCACTGGCCTGGCTCGACCGGATCGACCCGGCGCAATTGTCCGTCGAGGATCGCCTGAACCGCGACCTGTTCCGCCGCCAGGCGCAGGCGAGCGTCGACACCTACGAATACGGCTCGCAGTACCTGCCGCTCTCGCAGCGCAGCGGGCTCACCTCGATGCATCGGCTGGCGGAAGTGATCGTTTTCCGGAGCGTGCGCGATTACGAGCAGTGGCTGAGGCGCATGGATACGCTCGATCGCGTGGTCGACCAGAACATCGCGCTGATGCGCGAGGGCGTCGAGCGTCGCCTGCTGCCGCCGAAGGTCCTGCTGCAGCGCCTGCCGAAGCAGATCGACCGGCAGATCGTGTCGGACCCGACGCAGAGCCCGTTCTACGCCGTGTTCGCCAGGATGCCTGACTCGGTCCCGGCGGCGGAGCGCGACCGGTTGCAGGCGGCCGCGCGGGCCGCGATCAGCGCGAAGATCGTACCGGCGTACACGCGTCTCAAGCAGTATGTCGAGGGCGAGTACCTGCCGCGGTCCCGCGAGACGGTGGGCCTCTGGGACACGCCGAACGGGACGCCGCGCTATGCCCAGCTCGCGCGTTTCTACACGACGACGGAGCTGACACCGGACCAGATCCACGACATCGGGCTGCGCGAAGTTGCGCGCATCCGGGCCGAGATGCTGACAGTCATCGCGCGGACGGGGTTCGAGGGCAGCTTCGGGGAATTCCTCGACTACCTGCGCACCGACCCGAAGTTCCGCTACACGGACCCGAAGGAACTGCTCGTCGCATACGAGGCGATGGCCAAGCGGGTCGACCCGCTGCTGCCGCAGTATTTCGGCAAGCTGCCGCGCATGCCCTACGGCGTGCGACCGATCGCCGAGCAGATCGCGCCCGACACGACGACGGCCTATTACCAGGCGCCGGCGATGGACGGCAGCCGCGCCGGTTACTACTACGTCAACCTGTACCGGCCCGAGGAGCGACCCAGGTACGAGATCCCGGTGCTGACGATCCACGAGGCCGTGCCCGGGCACCACCTGCAGATCGCGCTCGCGCAGGAACTCGGCGAGCTGCCCGAGTTCCGACGCGACTTCGAAGCCACTGCATTCGTCGAAGGCTGGGGGCTCTACGCGGAGAGTCTCGGCCAGGAGATGGGCTTCTACGAGGACCCCTACGACAAGTTCGGCCAGCTCACCTACGAGATGTGGCGGGCAGTCCGTCTCGTCGTCGACACGGGCCTGCACTACAAGCGCTGGAGCCGGCAGCAGGCCATCGATTACTTCAAGGCGAACGCCGCCAAGACCGAACTCGACATCGTCAACGAAATCGACCGCTACATCGGCAACCCGGGCCAGGCCCTCGCGTACAAGATCGGTGAACTGAGGATCAAGGAGCTGCGACGCGAGGCGACCGAGCAGCTCGGCGGCCGGTTCGACATCCGCGCGTTCCACGACGTCGTGCTCGGCAGCGGGGCGGTCCCGCTCGACGTGCTGTCCGGCAACGTCCGCCGCTGGATCGCGGCGACGAAGGCACCGCCGGGGGCCGCCGCCCGGTAAACTGCTGGGTTTCCCTCGAGCGCAGCGCCCAATGAGCAGCCCCATCGCCCGCCGGCCCAGCGCCGCCGTCCGGATCGGCCCGATCACGGTCGGCGGCGGCGCGCCGGTCGTCGTGCAGTCGATGACCAATACCGACACGGCCGACGTCGAGGCGACCGCGCTGCAGGTTCGCGCGCTCGCGGTTGCGGGCTCCGAGCTGGTTCGCGTCACCGTCAACACCGACGAGGCCGCCGACGCGGTGCCGCGCATCGTCGATCGTCTCGCGCAGCTCGGCACGGTCGTCCCGATCGTGGGCGACTTCCACTTCAACGGCCACAAGCTGCTGCGCGAACACCCCGCCTGCGCGGAGGCGCTCGCCAAGTACCGCATCAACCCCGGCAACGTCGGTCGCGGCAGCAAGCGCGACCCGCAGTTCACCGAGATGGTCGAGACGGCCTGCCGCTACGAGAAGCCCGTGCGCATCGGCGTGAACTGGGGCAGCCTCGACCAGGACCTGCTCACGCGTCTGATGGACGAGAACTCGCGGCAACCGCAACCGCTCGACGCGAACGACGTCATGCGCGAGGCCATCGTGGCCTCCGCACTCGGGAGCGCACGCCGCGCCGAAGACATCGGCCTGCCGCACGACCGCATCGTGATCTCGTGCAAGGTGAGCGGCGTGCAGGACCTGATCGCGGTCTATCGCAACATCGCGCGCCGCTGCGATTACGCGTTGCACCTCGGGCTCACGGAAGCCGGCATGGGCTCGAAGGGCATCGTCGCCTCGACCGCCGGCATCGGGGTGCTGCTGCAGGAAGGCATCGGCGACACGATCCGCGTCTCGCTGACGCCGGAGCCGGGCGGCGACCGCACCAACGAGGTGGTCGTCGCGCAGGAGATCCTGCAGACGATGGGACTGCGCTCGTTCACGCCGATGGTGGTCGCCTGCCCCGGCTGCGGTCGCACGACGTCCACCTACTTCCAGGAACTCGCGCAGAAGATCCAGGCGCACCTGCGTCACCGCATGCCCGAGTGGCGCAAGCACTATGCCGGCGTCGAGCAGATGACCGTCGCAGTCATGGGCTGCGTCGTCAACGGCCCGGGCGAAAGCAAGCACGCGAACATCGGCATCAGTCTGCCGGGCACGGGCGAGCGGCCCGTCGCGCCGGTCTACATCGACGGCGAAAAGGGCCCGACGCTGAAGGGGGACCGGATCGCCGAGGAGTTCGAGCAACTCGTCGAGGAATACGTCGAGCGCACCTATGCGCCGGGCGCGACCACTGCCGCAAGGAGCATGAGCCATGACCACACCGTTGCGTGACCGCCGCTGCCGTGCGCTGCCGTCGGGCACGCCGCCCCTGCAGGACGAGCAGTCCGTCGCGATGCTCGCGCAACTCGACCCGGCCTGGCGCATCTCGGAAGACGGCAAGTCCTTGCGACGCGCGTTCGGGTTCAAGGACTTCTACCGGACGATGGCCTTCCTCAACGCCGTTGCATGGATCGCGAACGCCGAAGACCACCACCCGGACCTCGAGGCCGGCTACAACTATTGCCGGCTGGCGTTTTCCACGCATTCGATCGGCGGGCTCTCCGAAAACGATTTCATCTGCGCGGCGAAGATCGACGCGCTCTGACATCGCGAACGACTCCGCCTGGCCGCAATTCACGCGCGCTGCGCGCCGCAGTTACATGCGGATAACACTTTCGCTCCAATGTGACGTCGTGCCGATACACGGCACACCTATCGTGCGGTCGACCTGATTTTCGAACCCGCGAAACCGCACACGATCATTGGAGGGCGTATGACATCGAAGATTCCAGGATTGCTGGCAATGGGCCTGCTGGCCGGACCGATCGCAGCAGAGGCAGCGGTCACGTTCTCGACCGACACGACGACCGATCTGGTCGGGACGTTCTCGGTGACCGGCACGTCCGTCGAAGCCGCGACGCCGAGCGCTTTCCACTTTGGTCTCCCGTTCTGCCTCCCCGTCCGCGTGTCACGCGGCACGACGGCGATCGTTGGACTGCAGTGCTCAGGCGCGCCGGACGACCCCCGCGCCAGGCTGCCGGACATACTCATCGGCCCGCAAGCCTCCGGTTCGGTCAGTGGCACGACGAGTGCGTTGGCCGGCAGCGCCGTGCCGACGTTCTATTTCCGGTATTCGGACTTGCAGGACACCGGCGGCTCGGGCGGCACATTTTCGGGAGCGTTCTGTTTCTCGCGAAGCGAGAACGGCTGCGCCGCGTCGGTTCCCGAAGCGGACCCCGCCACGGTCGAAGGGTTCTATCCGCCGGTGGACGCGCCGTCGGTGGCCACCAACGAGGCCAGGGCCGGCCAGGTGATCCCGCTGAAGTTCTACGCACAGACCGCCGATGGCCCGATCATGGACTTGACGACGGCCCATCTGGCGATTGCGGGCGTGGCCTGCGCCGACATCTCCACGGCAGTCGACTCGATCGACGAATACGCGACCGGTGCCGGCGTCGCGCTGGAGAACCTCGGCGGCGGTTACTACCAGTACAACTGGCAGACCGACCGGAACTACTTGGGCTCGTGCAAGACGGTCGCGTTGTTCCTGCCGGATACGTATGCGACCCCGACCAATCCGGTCGCGACCTTCAGGTTTTCTCGATAGTCGCGGACCGGGATCACCTGCACCCCGTCGTTTGACATGTTCCCGGCCGGACGAATGAAAGGCAGGGACCGCGTCACCATTTGAGCAAGTGGCCCGCGCGGAGGTCTCATGCCCGCGCGGGCCGTCCTAGAATGTGTCGGGCCTCAGCACTGGATACGCGTCAGAATGGCTTCCGACATCCGCCCGAACGCTTCCCTGCGCTGGATGTACTTCGAACAGTACGGCTCCGAGGTGCTGTGCCTCCGGGATGACTCGAGGCCCCTCGTGTTCGGCACGGTGTACCGCGCGATCGGCGCGGCGCGCCGGTTGGGCGGCTGTGCGCTCGCACGGTGCCTGCACGCGCCGATGCACTGGGTCCTGCTGCGTCCGGTCGAAGTGACGGACGACTGAAGTCGCGCACCGTCTGGCGTTCGTCGCCAAGCGCCCGTCAAACGTATCTCTGCCGGCGATTCCGTCATTCCGCAAGGCAACAGACGACACGATGCTCCCTGCCACGATGCGTTACATCGCCGCGACCGCGCCGGGCGGCCCCGACGTGCTGGCGGTCGCGACGACCGAGTTGCCGCATCCCGGCGCCGACGAGGTGCTGATTCGCGTGCACGCCGCCGGCGTCAACCGTCCCGACGTGACGCAGCGCAAGGGCCTGTATCCGCCACCGCCGGGCGCGAGCCCGATCCTCGGCCTGGAGGTGGCCGGAGAAGTCGTGGTCGCGGGTGACCAGGCCACCGGCGTCGCGGTGGGGAGTCGCGTCTGTGCGCTGACGAACGGCGGCGGCTACGCCGAGTACTGCGTCGTGCCCGCGACCCAGTGCCTGCCGTGGCCCCAGGGCTTCGATGCGTTGAGCGCGGCCGCGCTGCCGGAGACGTTCTTCACCGTCTGGGCCAACCTGTTCGTCCACGGGCGACTCGCGCGCGGTGAAAGCGTGCTCGTGCACGGTGGCACGAGCGGCATCGGCACGACGGCCATCCAGCTCGCGCGGGCCTTCGACGCTCGCGCCTACGCGACGGCCGGCAGCGACGACAAATGCGCGGCGTGCGTGCGGCTCGGCGCGGAGGCCGCGATCAACTACCGGACGGACGATTTCGCCGTGCGCATCGCCGAGTTGACCGCCGGACGCGGGGTCGACGTGGTGCTCGACATCGTCGGCGCGCCCTACTTCGAGCGCAACCTGGCATCCCTCGCGGCGGACGGCCGGCTGGTCGAGGTGTCGATCCAGGAGGGATCGATCGTCGACCGGCTCGACCTGTTCCTCGTCATGCGCAAGCGCCTGGTCATCACGGGCTCGACGCTGCGGCCACGCACGAAGGCACAGAAGGCGGCGATCGCCGAGGAACTTCGCCAGCGCGTCTGGCCGCTGCTCGACGCCGGTCGCGTCGCGCCGGTCATACACGCTGCGTTCCCGTTCGAACGCGCTGCCGAAGCCCACCGCGTGATGGAGGCGAGCACGCACGTCGGCAAGCTCGTGCTCACCCTCGGCTGAGGGGCTATGCGAGCGACCAGCCCGCGACGGCCGGGGGTTCGTGCTCGACGCGCCGGGCAAACCGTTTCCTCACTTTCAGGATGCCCATCTGCCCGCATGCGGAGCACTGCACTTCGTGGGGCGCGTAGGCCATCCCGTGCCACTGCCGCAGCATGTGGTCGAGGTTCAGCACTCTCCAGCGGTCACAGAGGTGGCAGTAGGCGTGCAGTGCGTGCTCGCGGTCGCGGAGCCGTTCGATGGCGATGACGGTGTCCATGCGGAGGAACGTACCGAAGGCCGCAATGGCGCAAAACACGTACCGGGACGAACCGGACGTGGGATTCGCCGTACGAGCCGAGCCGTTCGGACGCAAGACGTAGGCGTCCCGCCTCCATGTGCTTTCTCCACCCTCGACCCTTCACAAACGAGACTTGTTCCAGAAATTCCAGCGCGCATGTAGTCGTCGTCTGACTTTCTCGGGGCGCCGCCACAGGCAGTATTGGCCTTCCCCGCCGGGAGGACGCACGATGAAGCAGCGCTGCCCACACTGCCAGACGACGCCGTTGCGCGCCGACGCCGAGACCTGCTGGTACTGCGGCAAGGACTACGTGGCGAAGCGGAAACTCCCACGCGCGCCGCGCAACCTCCCCCGGGCGGCCGCCTCGCGCCGGCGTGTGGAATCCAAGGGCGCCGCGAGCACCGTCGGGTAACAGCGGCTCCTCAGGCGTCGATGTGCTCGTTGCGCGGCCAGGCGGAGGCGTCGACCACCGCGCGGTAGCCGTGCCAGGTGGCGTGGCCGATCATCGGCAGGGTCAGGCCGAGCAGCACCATCGCGAGCGCGAAGTGCGCACCGCGTTCGCGGCCGATCAGCAGTAACGCGAAGCCCGGCGCGACCGCCAGCACGATCATGGCGGCCCACACCGCCATTGCCGGCTTGTTGCGAAGCACGGCGTTGACGCTCGTGACGACGGCCGTGACCGGGTCGACGTCCCGATCGACCAGCATGGGCAGCGAGAACGCCGCGGCCGCGAACACGATCAGCGCGAAGATCGAGCCGACGGCGCTGCCGATCCCGAAGAACTGCAGGTAATCGCGCCAGTCCGGCGTGGTCATGTCGACCGGGA
>DASSJN010000255.1:0-9414 GCA_035691185.1 Steroidobacteraceae bacterium | reverse complement strand
CGAGGAAGCTCACCTTGATGCCCATGTCTGGCAGGATGCGCGGGTCGAGCTGGTCGAGTGCGATGCGGACGCGCACGGTCGCCTTCTGGCGGTCCGCCGTGGGCACGATGCTGATCACGTGCGCCGGCACGCGCCAGTCGGGATACGCGTCCAGCACGCACTCCACCGGCTGCCCCGCACGCACCCGATTGATGTAGGCCTCGTTGACGTCGACCTCGACCTCGCGCGAATCCATGTCCACGAGCGTCGCGATGCCGGTGCGCGTGTAGCCGCCCCCCGCCGAGATCGGCGAGACCATTTCGCCGGGCTGCGCATCCTTCGAGATCACCACGCCGCGGAACGGCGCGCGGATTTCGAGGTCCGCCAATGCCTGGCGGCTCAGCGCCACCTGCGCCTCGGCCACGCCGACGTCGGCCCTGGCCGCAGCGAGCCGCGCACCGAGCGCACTCGCCTCGGCTTCGGAGCTGTCGAGAACGCTCTGGGAGACCAGCTTGCGCTCGACGAGCGAGCGGTTGCGCTCGAGCGTGCGCCGCGCGTCGGCGAGCCTGACTTCGATCTCGCGCAGGCTGCGACGCGCCGCCTCGAGGCTGCTGGTGGCCACCGCGTGCTCCGCCTGCACGGTCGAGCGATCGAGGCGCGCGAGCACCTGGCCGGCTTCGACCTCCGCGCCCTCCTCGAACAGCACCTCGCTGACGCGTCCGGTGACCTTGGAACTCACGGTCGCCAGCCGTCGTGCCACGACGTAGCCGGAGGCGTTGAGCACCGCACCGTTGGCGGACGGGGATTCGACCGTGACGGTCTCGACGGGGATTGCGCTGTTGAACGAACGCCACGCGAGCAATGCGACGACGAACGCGACGGCGGCCAGGGCGATCCAGAGCCAGCGCCGCGATCCGCCGCGCTCGTCGTACTTGCCCGCGTCCGGTTCGCGCTCCAGGCGCAGGCTCTCCAAAGCTGCCTTGTCCAGTGCCATGCGAAGTCGTTAGGCTCGGAAAGCCGCGAACGTTATCACAGACGCCTGCATGACCCTGATCCCGCACCTCGTCGACATCGGCCTCAACCTCGCCCACGACAGCTTCGACCACGATCGCGACCACGTCGTCGCCACCGCGCGCGCCGCGGGCGTCGCGCACATGGTCCTCACCGGCAGCACGCTCGAAAGCACCGCGGCCGCGATCGAACTGGTGCGGTCCGACCCGTTCACGTTTCGCTGCACAGCCGGGGTGCACCCTCACCACGCATGCGACCTGCGCCGCGAGGACCTGCCGCGACTGCGCGAGCTGCTCGCTGCCCCGGAGGTGGCTGCCGCGGGGGAATGCGGCCTCGACTACTACCGCAATTTCTCCTCGCACGAGGACCAGGAGCGCGCATTCCGGTGGCAACTCGAACTCGCCGTCGAATCCGGCAAGCCCGTGTTCCTGCACCAGCGCGACGGGCACGACGCGTTCGTGGCCATCCTCCAGGACTACCTGCCGCGACTCGCCGGCGGCGTGGCGCACTGCTTCACCGGCGAGGCGCACGAGCTGACCGCGTATCTCGACCTCGGCCTTTCGATCGGCGTCACCGGATGGATTTGCGACGAGCGGCGCGGGCAACACCTGCGGGAACTCGTACGACGAATTCCGCTGGACAGGCTCATGGCCGAGACCGACGCGCCGTACCTGCTGCCGCGCGACCTGAACCCCAAGCCATCGCATCGCCGCAACGAACCCAAATACCTGCCGCACGTGGTCAAGACGATCGCGGCGTGCCGGGGCGAGTCTTACGAGACGGTGGCCGCCGCGACCACCCGCAATGCGTTAAAGTTCTTCGGCTTCGCCGAAGAGAGGGTCTAGTGTTCAGTGTCTAGTGTTCAGTCGGAACGGCCGTGGCCGCCGATCCCGGCTTGCACGACCGGCATGTTCGACTAGACACTGAACACTATCCTCTAGACACTTGTTTTACATGGACATTTCAAAAGCAAAGGGCTACCTCGACACGGCCTGGGCCGACTCGATCCTGCCGCAGCTCGTCGAGTACGTCCGCATCCCGAACAAGTCGCCGATCTTCGACCCCGAATGGGAGGCGCACGGCCACATGGAACGCGCGGTGCAGCTCATGCAGCGCTGGGCCGAAGCCGAAGCCCCCGCCGGCTCCGGCGTCGAGGTGCTGCGTATTCCCGGGCGGACGCCGGTGCTGATGGTCGACGTGCCGGGGGATGTCGACGACTGCGTGCTGATGTACGGCCACCTCGACAAGCAGCCGGAATTCACCGGCTGGTCCGACGGCCTCGAGCCGTGGACGCCGGTGCTGCGCGACGGCAAGCTCTATGGCCGCGGCGGTGCCGACGACGGCTACGCGCTCTTCGCGTCCCTCGCGGCGATCCGTGCACTGCGTGAGCAGAAGATTCCGCACGCGCGCTGCGTCGTGCTGATCGAGGCCAGCGAAGAAAGCGGCAGCCCGGACCTCCCGGCGCACATCGACGCGCTCGGCGCACGCCTCGGCCGCCCGAGCCTCGTCGTCTGCCTCGACGCCGAGTGCGGCAACTACGAGCAGCTCTGGTGCACGACGTCGCTGCGCGGCAACCTGATCGGGACGCTGCGCGTCGACGTGCTCCGCGAAGGCGTCCATTCGGGCACGGCGAGTGGCGTGGTGCCGTCGAGCTTCCGGCTGCTGCGCGAGTTGCTGGCGCGCGTCGAGGACGTGCATTCCGGCGCGATCCTGGTCGACGAGCTCAACACCCCGATTCCGGCTGATCGCCGCGCGCAGGCGGAGGCCGCGGCCCAGGTGCTCGGCGAGACGGTACACGCGAAGTTTCCGCTCATGCCGGGCATGCGCGCGGTCTGCAACGACCCGCTCGAACTCCTGCTCAACAACACCTGGCGGCCCACGCTGAGCGTGACGGGCGCCGAGGGGATACCGCCGTTCAGGAGCGCCGGCAACGTGTTGCGCCCGTACACGAGCCTCAAGCTCTCGTTCCGGCTCACGCCGATGATGGATCCGAAGGTCGCCTCGGCCGCGCTCGAGCGCGCACTCGAAAGCGATCCGCCCTACGGCGCCCAGGTCATATTCAGCGTCGAATCGGCCATGGGGGGCTGGAACGCGCCGTCGTTCGCACCGTGGCTCGAACAGTCGATGCAGGACGCCTCGCGCGCCTTCTTCGGCAAGGACTCGATGTACATGGGCACCGGCGGCAGCATCCCGTTCATGGGCATGCTCGGCGAGAAGTTCCCGGGCACGCAGTTCCTGATCACGGGCGTGCTGGGGCCGAACTCGAATGCACACGGGCCCAACGAGTTCCTGCACCTGGATACGGCGCGCAAGCTGACGGGTTGCGTCGCCAAGGTGCTCGCGGACCACGCGGCGCAGGCGACGAAGCGTCGCGCTGCCTGAGCGCGGGGTTACTCAGGCGGCAGGCGCGATCCGCGCCGCCTCGATCCAGGCCAGCAGTTCGCGCACGTCGACGAACTGCTGCGCCCCGCGCGGCAGGCCCCGCAACAACCCGGCCGCCTCGTCGAGCAGCGCCGCGCGGCGTGCCAGGACCGGCTCCGTCAGCGCCGCAACGTACAGCGCGTGTGCGAAATCGAGCGTGTACGACAACCCCGTCGCCCCGTTCTGCTGCTCCTGCCGATAGCGGTCGACCTCGGCGCCGACGAGACTGCGGGCATCCTCCAGGCGGCCTCGCTTCGCGAGCGCGTGCGCCAGGATGACCTGCGATCGCGAGACCTCGTCCTGCGGATCGAGTTCCGAGAACGTGTTCGGCGGCAGGTCGCGCCGTTCCCGCGCTGCGGCCTCGGCCGCAACGAAATCCTCCGTGCGCAGCGCGGCCAGGGCTTCGGTCGTGAGGACGGCCCGCAGAAAATTCGCTCGACGCACGGTCATGGCCGGGTCGCTCGGCGGCACGGCTACCTTTCGGACCGTGGCCGCCAGTGCACGCGAGCGGTCACGCGCCGTCACATACTGGCCCTGCCACAACGCCAGGCGCGCCCGCCAGGCGTCCGGGTACAGTGCGAACAGCGTCCGCTGAGGACTGTCCGCCGCTTCGCGATCGGCGAGCCCAGCCGCCGCCGTGGCGCCCTCGGCCAGGGAGGCCGCCGCTTCGACCGGTGACCCCGAACGCGCCTGGACCATTGCAAGCTTGGTCCAGACCTGCAGGAGCAGCGGTGCCAGGGTCGACGGCTTGCGGGGATCCTGCTCGAGCGCGACCGTCCTGTGCCACGCTGCCTCGGCTTCCTCGACACGCCCCTGCTCGAGCAGGACGTCCGCGACCAGGTCCTTGCCATTGATCCAGTACTGCCACGCGCCGAGGTCCGCGGGATTGAAGCGCACGAAATCCTCGCCCGCACGCTCGGCCATGGCCGCGTATTCCCCGGCGGTCCGATAATCGTGTCGGCGGCCCGCGAGCCTGCTCAGCACGTCGGCCGCGAGCACGCGGTTTGCCATCGAGCGCAGGTCGCCCGGCCGTTGCGCGAGGACCTTTTCGGCGATGTCGTAGACCTCCCGTGTCAGCCGCTCGGCATCGTCGATACGGCCGTGCCCGACGGAATGGCGTGCCTGCGAGTCGCTCGTGTCGGCATAGATCGATGCGGCACGCAGGTCCGTGAGGTCGCGCGCGCCCATCGCCGCCAGCATCGTCCGCGCCTCCTCGCAATAGGCGATGTCCTGGAGCTTCGGCTGGCGATGGCTCAGGTAATTGAGCACGTCCGCGTAGACCAGCTTGACGTCGCGCGATCCGGTCGCCGAGTGCGCCAGCGGCCGCAGCAGGTCGGCGGCCTGCTGCAGGTCCGCGGTCGTCGAGCCCGGCGCGCCGTTGACGCCCCAGGCCGAGAAGCGCGCGAACAGCGACAGCGCCAGGCCGAGCTTGACCGGCTCCGTATCGTGGCCCTCCTGACGCAGCTTCGTGAAGAGGGCACGGGCTTCGTCCAGTCGCGGCAGCCCCTGCGCGTGGTCACCCCGGGCGAGCAGCGCACTGCCCTCCCGGATCAGCGCCATGCCCCGGTAGATCTGCGTCTGCGGCGTGAGCAGTTCGTCTGGCAGCCCGTCGTAATAGCTCACGGCCATGTGCGCGAGCTTGCCCATGGTCTCGAGCCGGCCGGTGGGCTCGAGTTCCTCGTAGAAGTCCTCGATCAGGAACCCGACGAGCTTCTCCGCCTCCGCGCGTGCCTGCTGCGTCTGTGCGTCCGCCGCCAGCGCCCGCCGCCAGTTGATCCAGCCGAAGGCGGCCCCTGCCAGCGCCACGAGCATGAGCACGCCCGCGGCCATTGCGAAGCGACGGGTGCGGTGCAGCGTGCGCCGCGTCTCCGCGGCGCGCTCACGCTGGATGGCGAGCTGGCGCTCCGCCTCGTCGCGGGCCTCGCGCTCGTGACGCAGGTCGCGGCTCGCCTTGACGACGTTGCAGAGCACGTCGTGCGTCAGCTCGACGCGGCGCACGTCGAGGCGCTCCTCGATGCGCAGCAGACGCCGGTCGACCAGGGTTGCGAGCGCGTCGGCGGGCGCACCGGCCGTCGCGAGCGCCTTGAGCACGCGCTCCTCGGCGAGGCTTTCGCGATAGCCCGATTCGGTCAGCAACTCGTCCTCGATGACGCGGCGCACGCCCGGCGGCTGGTCGGCGAGCGCACGCTCGTAGAACTCCGACAGGATCGTTTCGCGGGAGCCGGCGAGCAGGTCGGCGGAAATCTCCGCCCTGCCCTGCGCCAGCCGCGTGTTGTTGAGTTCGCGGCAGACCAGGCTCAACAGCGACGGCTCGACCTCCGCGTTCGCCAGTTCCGAGCCGCCCGCGACGAAGCGCACGATCGATTCGGCAACCTCGTGCGAGACGAGGCGGCCGCCCGGCTTCAACACCGCGCTCAGAGCCTGCGCGCCGCTCATCCGGGCAAGCCGCATGCGGTTCTGCGTGATCGAAGGCATGACGCCCTTGACGCTCTCGAGATGCGCGAGGTAGTCCTCGCGCAGCGCGATCAGGATGCGGTAGTCGGCCCGTGCGAAGTCGAACTGTCCGGCGTCGATTTCGTCGGCGTCGATGCGGCGCTCGAGTTCGACCGGCGGGCGATTCTCGACCAGGTCCGCGAGCTCCTCGAGGAACTGCTTGGCGCGCCGGCGCCCGGCGTCGTCCGCCTGGGCGAGCGTGAACACTTCCTCGAACTGGTCGAAGATCAGCAGCGGCAGCACCGTGCGCCCGCCTGCATCGTGCAACAGGTCGCCGCGGTGGTGCAGGAACTCCCACAGCGATTCACCGGCGACGGCGACGCCGGCCTGCGACCATTGCCCCGTCTCGGCGGTGGCCCTGAAGATGGCCTGCTTGATCTGTTCGGCGGGGGTCGGCGATTCGGGTGAGTAATCGACCCGGACGTACACCGGGCAGAACCCCTCGCCGCGCAAGCGTGGCACGAGACCCGCCCTCAGCAGCGACGTCTTGCCGAGCCCGGACTGGCCGAACAGTATTGTGAGCGGCTTGCGCTGCACGCGACGCGCAAGCTCGGCAGCTTCGTCGTCGCGGCCATGGAAATAAGCGCGGGTCTCCTCGGTGTAGCTCGACAGGCCTAGCCACGGGTTCTCCGGGTCGAGCCGGATCGCCGCCAGCAGGTCGCGGTCGTAGCGCGTCATGCGATGCGGCGCCCGTGCAGCAGTTCCTGCATCCGGCGCAGAAAATCGGGGCCGGGCTCGCCGCCCGGGGCCCGGGTGAAGTGGAGTGCCCGGAACCGGTCAGGCACCAGCGCCTCGGACTCCGGCGTGTCGTCGACACAGACGGGCAGGATGAATACGGCACCCTCGGCCATGTTGCGCGTGCGGTCCACCGCGTAGCTCCACTCGCGCCGGAAATAGCCTTCCATGCGTCGCTGGGACGCGTGCGACACGACCGGGATGAAAAAGCTGCAGCGGGCGATGTTGGTCCGGATCTTGTGGTCGTAGTCGTCGCCGCCCTCGAGTCGGTCGAGGTCGAACCACGTGACGAGCCCCGCGGCGTCCATGGCTGCCTTCAGGCGCTGCACGGCCGGCAGGTCCTCGCGGGCATAGCTCACGAAGACCGCGTTCTCGGGCATCTCGCGCGAGGGAGGCAGGAAGCGCTGCGGCGCAAGGCCTGCCGCAGCACCGGCCGGCGCCTGCCGTTGCTGCCAGCGCCGGTGGAGTTCGTCGACGAACGCCGCAGCGCCGGCATAGACGCGCGGGCGCACGCTCACCTGCTGCAGGAACGTCACCAGCCGCTCGTCCTTCATCGTGTGGTCATCGGCCAGCACCTCGCCGACGTCGCGCGGGTCGGAGAGGCGCTTGCGCTTGGCCATGCGCAGGAACAGACGCGCGAGCCAGTTGGAGAAGTCGCTGCCGATCAGCAGCAGGTGGCTGTGTTCGAGTTCGTGGAACAGCTTGTCGGGCGTCAGGTGCTCCGACTGCAGCGCGCAGATGAACTCGAGCAGGTCCTCGTCCGAGATCACGTACGTCGGCGAGGCGGAAAGCTTGCCGAGCAGGTGATAGACCACGGGTCGCTGTAACTGGCTGCGTTCGGTCGGCAGGTCGGCGACGCGGTTCGGGGCGTAGGCGAGCACTTCGGTGTGAGGCTGGCCCCCGAAACGCTCGGCGTTGATCGCCTGCTCGAGCAGCGGGTCGAACGTGGTCGTGACGTAGAGGTCGAAGTCGGTGATCGCCGCCAGCTGACGCAAAGTCGTCGGGGCGGCGAACTGCACTTCGCGCATGATCGAGCGCAGCCGGGTATAAGCCTCTTCGCGCCGGCCGCGCTGCCCGAGGTAGCTGCAGACGACGTCGTTCAGCTTGAGTGGCTGCGGCAACGGGGCGGGATCGACGGACAGCCGCGCGGCGAGCCGTTCCGCAAGCCAGTCGTAGAGCAGCCGTGGACCACGGTCGGTGTCGACCCGCAGCACGTCGGGCCCGACGATGGGAATGACGCGCTTCTCCTCGATGTAGTTGAGGAGGTCGTCCCAGGCGTCTTCGTCGAAGTGCGACTGCCCCGACGTATCCGTCGTCACAGCATCCGCACCCATCAGCGTGTTACCCGCCGTCGGTCAGCCGAGATCATGTCCCGGTTCCCCCCCTGCTTATGGCGCAGTCTAGTCGCAAGCGGGGAAGAAAGCGCAACCTTGGCTTTTTCGGGACGGCCCTCCCGGAGTCAGCGCGCGAGAGGATTTGGCTGCGCGGCGCTCTTGATGCGGTTCCAGACGTCGGCGAAGGCGGCCGCGGCCCCGCCGGCCGACTTCTCGACCACGGGGAATTCGTCCTGCAGTTCGTCGAGGCGGATCACGTCGTCCGGACGTCCTTTCGGGAATTCGCCACGCATGGAGAACACGATGCGGCCCTCGACGGGTACGTCGTCGCCGGCGCACTGTCGCACCGCCGCGACGCGGTCGTAGAGCATCGGCAGCGGGTTGGCGATCATGAAGTGGCGTTTCGGGCCGAAGATGGACCACTGCGCCATCTTCTCCCCGGCGAAGATCACCCCGTGCGTGTCGAACAGGTCGATCAGCAGAAGGCCCTTCTGCGTGAGCAACAGGTAATTGACGTGAATCTGATCGCCGCTGCCGATCGGCAGCAGCACGTTGCGCAGCTCGTCGTACGCGACGGACGAGATCACGTTGTCGATCGCGCGGCGCGCCCGGAACAGGCGCACTTGTTCGAGGATGAAGTAGATCGCCGCGCCCAGCGCGACCAGCCCGAAGATGACCCAGAGCCAGGAAGGCAATCCGAGCAGAGTTCTCAAGCGGTATTCCCCGTCAGCACGGCCCGCAGGGCCTCCAGCGTCGGCGCCGTCTGCTGCTGCAACGATGGCAGCGCCAGCAGGTCGGCGAGCGCCTGCGGCACGGGCACCTGTGCGCCGATCAGCGGCTCGACGACGTCGTTGAACTTGGCCGGGTGAGCGGTGGCGACGAGGACCCAGCGCTGCTTGCGCAAGTCGGCAGGCAGGTTGCGATAGACGTGTGCAGCCGTGGCGGTGTGCGGACACCAGGTCCGCCCGAGCTCGACGAAATCGCGCCGGATCGTCGCGCGAATCTCATCGTCCGTGACCGGGTGGGCGCTGAACTGCGCGCGCAACCCGTCGACACCGCCGAAGAGCCAGCGCAGCCGTTCCATGTTGCTCGGATTGCCCACGTCCATGGCGGAGGCAAGCGTAGCGAGGCCCGGACGCGGTTGCCACTCGCCGGTGCGCAGGTAGTCCGGCACGGCGAGGTTCGCATTCGTGGCCAGCACGACCTTGCCGATCGGCAGGCCGACCTGGCGCGCCCAGAGACAGGCGGCCA
Organism: Steroidobacteraceae bacterium; assembly: GCA_035691185.1. Taxonomy (GTDB): domain Bacteria; phylum Pseudomonadota; class Gammaproteobacteria; order Steroidobacterales; family Steroidobacteraceae; genus RPQJ01. The sequence continues at coordinate 190 of DASSJN010000255.1, read as the reverse complement.
CGTTGCCGAGGTTGCCCGAGGGCACGATGTAATTCGGCTTGCGGCCCTCGCGACGATAGAGCTCGAGGCTCGAGACGGCGTAATACGCCATCTGCGGCAGCAGGCGACCGACGTTGATGCTGTTCGCCGAGGAGAGCAGCAGCTCGCGGGCGAGCGCGGGGTCGACGAATGCATCCTTGACCATGCGCTG
>DASSJN010000254.1:0-13096 GCA_035691185.1 Steroidobacteraceae bacterium | reverse complement strand
GCGCGCCGTTCCTCGATGTGAGACGGCGCCGGCTGAGCAAATCAATCTCCCCTACGCCGGCGGCGGCAGTGGGGCCTCGGCGATGACGAGGTCACGGACGGGGCGTCCGTCGACCAGGTGCGACTGGATGATGCGTTCGAGGTTCTCGGGCGTGCACTTGCGATACCACGTGCCGTCCGGGTAGACCACCGCGATCGGGCCGCCGACGCAGACGCGCAGGCAGCGAGCCTTGGTGCGCATGACGCCGCCATCGACGTCCTGGAGGCCGAGTTCCTTGAGGCGGCGCTTGAGGTACGCCCAGCTCTCCTCCGAGCGCGCTTCGGTTGCGCACTTGCCGCCATCCACACACAGGAAGATGTGCCGTCGCTGGCGTCCGATGTGCAGTTTTTCGACGGCGCTCGCGAGCGCCTCGGTCAGGGCGGGATCGGGCATGACGGGCTCGGTTCCGGCGGGCGGTCCGGAACCGATGCTAACCCGCCGCGGACGCGGGCGTCAGAGCGCCTGGTCGTCGGCCTCGCCGGTGCGGATGCGAATGGCGCGCTCGAGTTCCGTCACGAAGATCTTGCCGTCGCCCACCTTGCCGGTCCGGGCTGCGCCGACGATCGCCTCGATGGCCTGGTCGACCAGCGATTCCTTCACCGCCACCTCGATGCGGGTCTTCGGCACGAAATCCACCACGTACTCGGCGCCGCGATAGAGTTCCGTGTGGCCGCGCTGGCGCCCGAAGCCCTTGACCTCGGTCACGGTCATGCCGGACACGCCGAGCTCGGACAGGGCTGCACGGACGTCGTCCAGCTTGAAGGGCTTGATGATTGCGCTGATCAGCTTCATGGGCTTAAGGCTCCTAGTTCTTTCGAGCATTGTCCGGCGGCGGCACGCGGCCCCAAGTGCGGGAAACCGAAACGACCGTCGTCGCGGCGCCTCCGGCAGGCGGTCCTCGCTGGGTCGATGCAGAAAGCGTGCCGACCCGGCAGGAGCACGGATTCCGGTCCGTTCGTCGGCTTCCGCGCACCACGGTGGAGCGCAGCCGCCTCCCCTTGCCCATGGCTGGTGCGACCCGCGCCGCAAGCATAGCCACGCCGCCCGCGGAGTGCATCCGTTGCGCGGGGTCGCGGGGCTTTGTTGCTTTGCGGCATGATAGGTCGTCATCGCGGGGCAGGAACGCATCGGGAATGGCGGACAACACAGTCGTAATCGTCGGCGCGAGCCACGCCGCCGTGCAGGCCATCGACACCCTGCGCCGGGAAGGGCACACGGGGCGCGTCGTGCTGGTCGGCGACGAGGCGTTCCTGCCGTACAACCGTCCGCCGCTTTCGAAGAAGTACTTCTCGGGCGAGCTCGAGCGCGACCGTTTGCTGCTGCGCAGCGCGCACTACTACGAGCAGGCGCACGTCGAGGTGAAGCTCGGCGTGCGCGCGACCGCGATCGACCGTACCGACCAGCGCCTGCGCCTCAGCGACGGCGAGGAACTGCGCTACGACAAGCTGCTGCTCTGCATCGGCAGCCGCAATCGACAGCTCGACGTTCCGGGCAAGGAACTCCGCGGCATCCATTACCTGCGCACGATGGCCGACGTCGACGGCATCCACGCGGAGATCGGCGCCGGCAAGCGCCTGGTCGTCGTGGGCGCGGGCTACATCGGCCTCGAGGCGGCCGCCTCGGCCCGCCACCTCGGTCTCGACGTGACCGTGCTCGAGATGGCCGACCGCCCGATGAATCGCGTCGTCGCGCCCGAGATTTCGGCGTATTACCAGGGCCGGCACGAACGCGAGGGCGTGCACCTGCTCTGCAACACGTCGGTCACGTCGTTCGTCGGCACGGAGGACGGGCGCGTGCGCGCCGTCGCCTGCGGCGAGCGGGAATTCCCCTGCGACTTCGTGATCGTCGGCGTAGGAATCCTGCCGGAGTCGACGCTCGCGGCCTCGGCCGGGCTGCGCTGCGACAACGGCATCACGGTCGACGAGACCTGCCAGACGTCCGACCCGAACATCTACGCGGCGGGCGACTGCACCTGCCACCCGAGCGTGCGCTACGGACGCCGGCTGCGCCTCGAGTCCGTGGACAATGCGGTCGAGCAGGCCCGGACGGCGGCCATGAACATCTGCGGCAAGCCCGCGCGACACGAGCACGTGCCGTGGTTCTGGTCGGACCAGTACGACCTCAAGCTGCAGATCGCGGGACTGTCGACCGGGTACGACGAGACCGTGATCCGCGGTGACCCCGACAGCGGAAAGTTCGCGTTGTACTACCTCACGCAGGGCGAGCTGCTCGCGGTGGACGCCGTCAACAGCGTGAAGGACTTCATGACGGGCAAGAAGTGGATCGCGGAGCGCAAGCGACCGGATCCCGCGAAGCTCGCCGACACTGACGTCGACCTGAAGACGCTGTGATCGCCCGCCAGGTCGCAACTTTTTCGAGGAAGCCCGCATGACCGACAGCACGGAGCGCCCGAACACGGGCCGATCGCTGAGCTCCGACGACACCTCGCGCGCACTGCTCGCCGCGATCGGCCAGTGGACCGGCGGCATGTCGCCCCAGGCATTCGCCGGCGCGTGGCTCAACGTGATCTCGCGGCTCGCACTCTCGCCCGGCCGACAGCTCGAGCTGGCGCAGCAGGCGGTCCGGAAGTCGGTCGCGCTTGCACGATTCACGGGCGAAGCGCTGCGTGGCAGCAACGGGCCCGTGGCGCCGCAGGCGACCGGCACGCCCTATGCGAACCGCTTCGCCGACCCCGCCTGGGCGAAGTTTCCGTTCAACGTGCTCGCCCAGGCGTTCATCAGCGCCTCGGACCTGGCGCGCGACGCGGTCCGGAACGTGCCCGGCGTGGACCCCGACGCCGAGAACGTCGCCGGGTTCACGGTCCGCGAGGGTCTCGAGCTGCTCGCTCCCGACAACTACCTGCCGACCAACCCGCAACTGCTCGGGCAGACGCGCGAGGAGCGCGGGCAGAACCTGGTGCGAGGCTTCCGCAACTTCGCCGAGGACGTCCAGCGCACGCTCAAGGGGCTCGGACCGGTCGGGGTCGAGCATTACGTGGTCGGCGAGCACACGGCCGTCAGCCCCGGCAAGGTGATCCTGCGCAACTCGCTGATGGAGCTGATCCAGTATTCGCCCACGACCGACCGGGTCTACGCCGAACCGATCCTGATCGTGCCGGCGTGGATCATGAAGTACTACATCCTCGACCTGTCGCCCAGGAACTCGCTCGTGAAGTACCTGACCGACATGGGTCACACGGTCTTCATGATCTCCTGGAAGAACCCGACGGCCGAGGATCGCGACGTCAGGATGGACGACTACCTGTCGCTCGGCGTGCTCGCGGCGCTGGAGGCCACGGCCAGGGTCGTGCCGAAACGCAGGGTCCACGCGGTCGGCTACTGCATCGGCGGCACGCTGCTGTCGATCGCTGCGGCCGTGCTTGCCCAGCGCGAGGACCACCGGCTCGCGTCCGTGACGATGTTCGCCGCGCAGACGGACTTCAGCGAGCCCGGCGAGCTCTCGGTGTTCATCAGCCCTGCGCAGCTCGCGATGCTCGAAGCCGTGATGTGGAAGAACGGCGTGCTCGAGAGCCGCCAGATGGGCAGCGCGTTCCAGCTGCTGCGCACCTACGACCTGCTCTGGGCGCCCTCGGTGCAGTCGTACCTGAAGGGCGAGCGACTCGGCGTCAACGACCTCATGTCGTGGAACGCCGACGGCACGCGCATGGCGTACCGCATGCACACCGACTACCTGCACCAGCTGTACCTGAACAACGACCTGGCCGAGGGCCGTTACGTCGCGCTGGGGGAGACGCTCGACCTCGCCGCCGTCGAGACGCCGATGTTCGTCGTCGGCACCGAGACCGACCACGTCGCGCCGTGGAAGTCCGTGTACAAGGTCGGCAGGCTCGTGCGCTCCCGGGACTACACGTTCTGCCTGACGAGCGGCGGCCACAACGCGGGCATCATCAGCGGCCCGCAGCACCCGAAACGCCGGCACCGCGTGCTGAACATGAGAGCCGGCGCGCGCCTGCCCTCGCCGGAGCAGTACCTCGCCAAGGTCGAGCCGGTGCAGGGCTCCTGGTGGCCTACGTTCGCCGCGTGGCTCGCCGCGCATTCGAGCCCGACCAAAGTCGCGCCGCCGCGGATGGGGGCTGCCCGGAAGGGCCTCGGACCGCTCTGCGACGCGCCGGGCGAATACGTGCTGGCGAAGTAGAGTCTTCCCGCTGCACGTCGATGCCCGTGACCTCGGCCTGCAGCACCCGCACGTTCTTCGCATCGCGCAGCATGAAGCGGATCGGCGAGGCGATGTCGGGCGAACCCAGCGCCGCCGTCGCGACGTGGTAGAGCAGCGGCTGGACCTGGTAGTGGTTCTGGCGATCGAGCAGCGTGATTTCGTAACCCGCCTGGTTGGCGAGGCGCGCAGGACGGGCTCATCGAATCGCCTGCTCCCGCAGTTGCACGCTCAGTCGAGGCGCTTGTGGAACCGCAGCGTCGCGATCGCGAGCGTGACCGCCAGGAACACCGTCAGCTTGGCTGCGGGGACCCCCATGGCGCCGAGCGGCGCGCCGCGCAGCAGGATGCCGCGGATCATCTCGACGAAATGCGTGAGCGGCAGCACCTGCGCGATCCACTGCGCGAGCTTCGGCATGCCGTCGAACGGAAAGACGAAGCCCGAGAGCAGGATCGACGGCAGCAGCGTCAGGAACGACAGCTGGAACGCCTGCATCTGCGTCTTCACGAGCGTCGAGATCACGAGGCCGAGCGTCAGCGTGGCCGCGATGAACAATGCGGCGGCGAGGTAGAGGTCGACCAGGCTGCCGTTGATCGGCACGTCGAAGACGCGCACCCCGACCGTCAGGATCAACGTCGTCTGGATCAGGCCGATGATCACGTACGGCATCAGCTTGCCGGCCATCAGTTCCCACGAGCGGATCGGCGTCGTGATCAGCAGCTCGAGGTTGCCGCGCTCGCGTTCGCGCACGACCGCGACGGCCGTGAAGATGACCATGGTCATGTTCAGGATCACGCCGATCAGCGCGGGCACCACCTGCACCGCCGTGCGTCGCTCGGGGTTGTACTCCGTGAGCACTTCGAAGACCGGGACGCGCGAGCGGTATTCGCCGCCGCGCCCGGGCAGCGGCGCCTGCGCGAGCCCGCGCGCGACGTTGTCGATCATCGGCTCCGAGCCGTCGACCAGGATCTGCACGACCGCGCGATCGCTGCTGAGCCGGCGGCGCTCGAAGTCGCGCGGGATCACGATGCCGACGCTGACGTCGCCGGCGTCGAGCCGGCGCCGCAGGTCCACGACGCTCGCGCTCGGGGTCGTGAACCGGACGACGCCGCTGGCCTGCAGGTCCGCCACCAGCGCGCGCGAATGGCTGGTGTGGGCCTCGTCGACGACTGCGGCGCGGATGTCGCGCACGTCGTAGTTGATCGCATAGCCGAACAGCAGGATCTGCATCAGCGGAATGCCGACGATCATGCCGAACGTGAGCCGGTCGCGCGCGAGCTGCCGCACTTCCTTGTTCATGATCGCCAGCAGTCGCTGCAGCATGGCCCGATCGTCTCCTCAGTCGGCGGCTGCGCCGTGCGACGTCCGTCGGAACCCGGTCGCCGCGACGAAGACGTCCTCGAGGCTCGCGCCGACGACCGTCGCGTGCCCGACGACGTGCGCTTCGCGCAGCCTGCCGGCGCAACGCTCGGCTGGCTGTGCCGTGTCCGGGCGCAGCAATACGTGCAGGCGTGTGCCGAGTTGCGCGACGCTGAGCACGGCCTCGTCCGCGAGCAACGCGCCGCGGGCGGCAACCGTGTCGTCCGCCTCCACTTCGACGACTGCCGCGGGGATCCCGGCCATCAACCGTTTCGGCGGCCCCTGCGCGACGAGCCTGCCGTCGGCGAGGATGGCGAGTTCGTGGCAGCGCTCGGCCTCGTCCATGTAGTGCGTCGAGACGAGGATCGTGACGCCACGCGCGACCAGCGCGAACAGGCTTTCCCAGAAATCGCGCCGGCTCTGCGGGTCGACCGCGCTCGTCGGCTCGTCGAGCAGCAGCAATTCCGGTTGGTGCAACGTGGCCGCGGCCAGTGCGAGACGCTGACGCTGGCCGCCACTCAGCGTTCCGGCGCGCTGTTCCAGCAGCCGGCCGAGGTTGAATTCCTCGACCACCGCCCCGAACCGCGCATGCCGTCGCGCCCGATCGAGGTCGAACACCTGCGACATGAAGCGCAGGTTCTCCGTCACCGTCAGGTCGTCCCAGAGCGAGAACTTCTGCGTCATGTAGCCGAGCCGCGGTCGCAGGCGCTCTGCGTCGCGCGGCATCTCGTGGCCCAGCACCTGCACCGAACCCGAGCTGGGCCGCAGCAGGCCGCACAGCATGCGGATGGTCGTCGATTTTCCCGATCCGTTCGGGCCGAGGAACCCGTAGATCCGCGCGCGCGGAATGTCGAGATCGACCCCGTCGACGGCCGTGACGCGGCCGAACCGTCGCGTCAGCCCGCGCGCCACGATCGCGGGCTCGACTCGCACGGCCGTCGACGGCGCGGCCATCGGGCTCAGCGCGCCTCGGGCACGAGCACCTGCACCGGGATGCCGGTCGGCAGGCGCAGCGCCTCGGGATCGTCGAGCGTGATCTCGGCCACGTAGGCGAGCCGAGAGCGGTCCTTCTGGGTGAGCGAGTAATACGGCGTGAACGCGGCTTCGGCCGAGACGTAGCGGACCGTCCCGTCGAAGCGCCGCTCCTCGCCGTCGACCGTCACCTGGACCCTGGTCCCCGGCAGGAACCGGGTGCGCACCGGTTCGGGAACGTAGACGCGCGCGTACGGCGCGCCATCGGCAAGCAGGACCGCCACGGGTTTCCCGGCCGCCGGCCGTTCGCCGAGTTCGTAAGGCAGCGCCTCGACCAGCCCGTCGCGCGGCGACCGCACCGCGTACCGGCCCGCGACGGTCTCGATTTCGACGAGGGCCGCCGAGGCGCGCTCGACGCCGGCGCGCGCCTCCGCGATCTGCTCCGCCCGCGAGCCTTGCCGCAGCAGGTCGAGCTGCGCCTGCGCGGCGTCGCGCGATGATCGCGAGGCGTCGCGGCGCGCTCGCGCTCGATCGAGGTCGGATGCGCTCAACAGCTTGCGCTCGACCAGTGCACTTACGCGCTCGTACTCGCTCTGGTCGGTCCGCAGCGTGCTCTCGGCGCCTGCGAGGGCGGCCCGGGCCTCGTCGATCTCGCGTCGGCGCGGTCCCGCCACCAGGTCCGCAAGCCTGCGTTCGGCCTCGGCCTGCGCAGCCTTCGCCTGGTCGATGCGCGGCCGCGCGGTGCCGGCTTCCTGCAGCACCAGCAACGCGCCGGCCGCGACCCGGTCGCCCTCGCGCGCAGGCAGTTCGACGATGCGCTCGTTCGATTCCGCGATCAGTTCGAGCCGGTCGCGCTCCACGGTGCCGAGCACCTGCTGCGGCCGTTCGTCGGAGCAACCGGCGAGACCGGACAGCAGAGCCAGGACGGCCAGCAGTATTCTCATGTCACGTTTCCTTGCGGTGCCGCCACACCTTCGCGGAACAGGCGCGTCGTATGGCGCGCCAGCCGCTCGAGGTCGGCGCCGCTCACGGAAAAGCCCAGCACGCGACTCGTGATCGGCAGCGAGACGAACGGAAAGATACACAGGCTCAGCGCCGAGATGGCCGCCAGTCGCGGGTCCAGATCCGCGCGCACGGTGCCGCGCTCGCGCTCGCGCCGCAGCACCGCGACCAGTGCGGGGGCGAGCCGGCCGGCGAAGTGCTCGACGAACTGGTCGCGCAACCGGCCGCCCTCGTCGAGCACCTCGTGCACGATCAGCGCGGGCAGCCACGGGTTGGTCGCGAGCATCCGGATGTAGGCGGCCATGATCGCATCGAAGTCCGGCGGCTCGGCATCGGCGTGCTCGAGACGCTGCACGCTGCTGATGAGCGGCTGCACGGCCTCCTCGATCATCGCGCGATACAGCCCGAGCTTGCCGCCGAAGTAGTAGTGGATCATGGCCGAGGTCGTGCCGGCCGAAGCCGCGATCTGCCGTGTGCTCACGTCGGCGAACCCGTGCTTGAGGAAGAGCTCGCGCGCACGCTGCAGCAACGCCGCCCGCACCTCGGCAGCCGCTCCACCGGACGGGCGACCGGGGCGGCGCGAGGTTTTCGTATGGGCTCTGGGCGGCACGACAGGAGGGGATAGGGGATAGGGGATAGGGGATAGGGACGGACGTAATATTAATCGATTGATTAATAACAAGGCAAACAAAAAGCGCCACGGCGCTTTTCCGCACTATCCCCTATCCCCTGACCGCTATCCCCTTTCCCCGAGCAGGTCCGCCACGCTCACGCTGCCGAGCTCGTCCAGCGGCCTCGGCGGGCCGAGGGCGAACCCCTGCGCGTAGTCGACGCCGATCTCCCGCAGCTTCTCCAGCACCGCATCGCTCTCGACCGACTTGGCGATGACCTGCTTGCCCATCACGTGGCCGATGTCCTTGATCGAGCGGACCATCGCGTAGTCGACGCGGTCCTGGGAGAGGTTGCCGACGAACATGCCGTCGATCTTCAGGTAGTCCGCGCCGAGCGCCTTGACGTAAGCGAACGACGAGACGCCGCTGCCGAAATCGTCGAGCGCGAACGCGCAGCCCGCGCGCCGCAGGGTCCCGATCAGGTGGTTGGCCTTGCCGAGGTTGCCGATCGCGACGGACTCTGCCGCCTCGAAGCCGACGTGCGCCGGGTCGACCCCGGTGGACGCGAGCGTCTGGCGAATGAAGTCGCTGGTCTCCGCGTCGACGACGCTGTCGCGGGTGAGGTTGATGAACAGTCGCGAGACGCGCTCGAACAGTTCGGCATGGTCACGTGCCCATCCGAGCGCCGTGGCGATGATCCAGCGGTCGTAGCGGACAGCGAGGTTGTACCGTTCGACGGCCGGCAGGAACGCGCCGGGCGGGACCACGCGACCCGATTCGTCGCGCATGCGGACGAAGAGTTCGTAGTGAGGCAGTCGCCGCGTCCCGTCCGGCCCCGGGGCGAGCGGCTGGATCGGCTGGGCCTCCAGGAACAGCCGGCCTTCGACGAGGGCCCGCTTGGCACGCGCGACCCACCCCATCTCGCCGTGCCGCTGCTGCCGGACCAGCGCTTCCTCCTGGTAGACCGCGACGCGATTGCGACCGCCGTCCTTGGCCTGGTAGCACGCCGAGTCGGCGGCGTTGAGTACCTGTGCGATGCGCTTGAAGCGCGTGTCGACGGCGACGAGGCCGATGCTGACGCCGAGACTGAACTTGTGCGTGCCCCAGACGAATTCGAAGTCGTGCACCGACCGCAGCAGTGTCTGCCCGACCTTCAGCGCGTCGTCTAGCGCGCAGTTGTGGAGCAGCACACCGAATTCGTCGCCGCCGAGTCGCGCGACGACATCGGCCGAGCGGATCCGCCCCTGCAGCACTTCGCCGAGCTGGCGCAGGAGTTCGTCACCCGCGACGTGACCGCAGCTGTCGTTGACGGCTTTGAAGCGATCGAGGTCGAGAAACAGGACCGCGTGCCCGGCCCCCGTGACCTGCGTCATCTCGAGCGCGCGCTGCAGCCGTAACTCGAATTCGCGCCGGTTCGCCAGGCCCGTCAGGGCGTCGTGGCTCGCGTCGTATGAAAGCTGCTGCGAGAGTTCGTGCGCTGCCGTGATGTCGGTGAGCGTGCCCTCGTAGAACAGCACCTTGCCGTCGGCATCGCGCACGGCGCGGGAGTTCTCCAGCACGACGATCCTGGAACCGTCCTTGCGCTTGAGCACGAGTTCGGCGTTGCGGACCTCGCCGTCCTCCTGCATCGCGCGGACCCAGTTCTGGCGATGGTCCGGCTCCATGTAGACGTCGCGCGACACGTCGAGTTCGAGCAACTCGTCCTCGGCATCGTAGCCGAGCATGCGCACCAGCGCGGGGTTGGCGGCCATGAACTTGCCGTCGAACGTCGTCTGGAACACGCCCGCCGTGACGTTCTGGAACAGCTCGCGGTACCGCTGCTCGGACGCCTTCAACGCCAGCAACGTGTGCGTCCGCTCGGTCGCATAGCGCAGGACGCGCTCGATCAACGGCGGCGCAAGCTGCTCCCGCACCAGGAAGTCGAGCGCACCACGCTGTACGGCGTCCGGCCCCGCTTCGTCCTCGTTTGCGGCGACGAGCACGATGATCGGACTCTGGGTGGCCTTGGGCTGGGCGCGCAGGAACGTGGTCAGCCCGGTGCTGTCCGGCAGGTTCAGGTCGAGCAGGATCGCGTCGATGCGGCCGTGCCTGAGCCGGGCGAAGGCGTCCGCGAGCGTGGATGCGACCTCGAGCCGGTACGGCTGGCCCCGGATGGCGGTCAACGCTGCGGCGACCCTCGCCTGGTCGGCAGGCTCGGCGCTGACGAGGAGGACGTTGGCACTCGGCATCGAGACAAAGTATACGGTCGCGACCGCGCGCGGATGTGTGACGTGCGTCCGGTCATATCCAAGTCGTACGTGGGTTTCTGCGACCCCGGTCAGAACGGAAGCTTCTCGACGAAATCCGTCGGCTTGACCACCAGCACGTCGCAGGGCAGCCGGTCGAGGACGCGCTCGGCCGTGCTGCCGATGAACAATTCCTTGAGCCGGCTGCGCGAGATGCCGCCCATCACGAGCATGGCCGCCTGCGCCTGTTCGGCGTGACTCGGCAGCAACTCGGCCGCGGCGCCCTGCAGGACGCGGACGGATCTCGGATCCAGGCCCTGCCCCCGCACGACGTCGCGGAGTTCAGCCGTGACCCTGGCTCGCTCCGCTTCGATCAGGTCCGTCGTGGTGGCGTCCGCGCCAAGCGGCATGCCGGCCATGCCCGCCGTCGCCGCGAACAGCGCCGCGGGGAAGAACGCGTGGACCGGCTCGACGTCCCCGCCGAGCAGGCGGGCCAGCAGCATCGCGGCGTCGAGGATGTCGCGGTCGAGCGCCGCGGGTTTGGCGTGACGATGAGTCGGGTCGAGCGCCGCGAGCAGTTTCGGGCGGGCCGGCCACTCCGTGGGCTTGGCGAGCAGCAGGGGCACCGGGCAGGTCCGGATCAGGTTCCAGTCGGTGTTGGTCAGCAGCGTGCGCCGCAGCGGGGAGTGATAGTGCGTGTCCTTGACCACGAGGTCGGGTGCCCGCTCCTCGATCCGTCGCAGGATGCCCTCGTACAGCGGGTTGTCCCAGTGCACGTGCGTCGTCACCTCGAGCCCGGTCGTGCGGAGCTCGACGGCGAGGTTGTGGAGCAACTGCGCACGCTCGGCCAGGAAGTCGTCGCGCAGCCGCCGCAGGCCGTCGGTGTCGAAGAACGGCGCGCCCGAGAGCGCGGGATCGAAGTCGCACGCGAACAACTCGAGCGTGGCCCCGGCGCTTCGCGCGAGCCGCGCCGCCTTCGTGGCGCCGGTTTGTACATCCACGGTGGGATCGATTACGGCGAGTACGCGGTCCAGGCGTTGCATGATGTGCCTCCGACGCGCGACGGGCGTCGCCTGCGGTTCGACTGTGCGTGCCGGCGACGACGGCTGCAATCCGGAGATTCGGAACGTCCCGCGGCTTCGGAAACTACGTAGCTGGAATTTGTCTGTGCGTACTGCACCGCGGCAAGCGCGGTCTTTACGATTCGTGCGTCGCTCGTCCGCCCGTGCGCGGCAAAGCATTTATTCCCATTCTCGTCTCCGAGGCGATCGATGAAAACGGCCACTCACTACAACGACAAGGTGGTCCGCCAGTTTGCGATCATGACCGTGGTCTGGGGCATCGTCGGCATGCTGGTCGGCGTCCTGATCGCGGCGCAACTGCTCTGGCCGGACCTGCTCCCCGCGCAATCCTTCCTCTCCTACGGCAGGCTCAGGCCACTGCACACGAACGCGGTGATCTTCGCGTTCGGCGGATCGGCGCTCTTTGCGACCTCGTACTACATCGTGCAGCGCACCTGCCACACACGGCTGTTCGGCGACGGGCTCGCCGCGTTCACGTTCTGGGGGTGGCAGCTCGTGATCCTGCTCGCGGCGATCACGCTGCCGCTCGGCATCACGTCCTCGAAGGAGTACGCGGAACTCGAGTGGCCGATCGACCTGCTGATCGCGGTCGTCTGGGTTGCCTACGGAATCGTGTTCTTCGGCACGATCGCGCTGCGCAAGGTCAAGCACATCTACGTCGCGAACTGGTTCTTCGCCTCGTACATCATCACGATCGCCGTGCTGCACATCTTCAACAGCCTGGCCATCCCGGTGACGGCGACCAAGTCGTACAGTCTGTACCCGGGCGTGGTCGACGCGATGGTGCAGTGGTGGTACGGCCACAACGCGGTCGGCTTTTTCCTGACCGCCGCCTTCCTCGGCATGATGTATTACTTCGTGCCGAAACAGGCCGGCCGCCCGGTGTACTCGTACCGCCTTTCGGTCGTGCACTTCTGGGCGCTGATCTCGACGTACATGTGGGCCGGCCCGCACCACCTGCACTACACGACGCTGCCCGACTGGGCACAGTCGCTCGGCATGGTGTTCTCGCTGATCCTGCTCGCGCCTTCGTGGGGCGGCATGATCAACGGCATCATGACCCTCTCGGGCGCGTGGCATAAGCTGCGCACGGACCCGATTCTCAAGTTCATGATCGTCTCGCTGTCGTTCTACGGCATGTCGACCTTCGAAGGGCCGATGATGTCGATCAAGACGGTCAACGCACTGTCGCACTACACCGACTGGACGATCGGCCACGTGCACTCCGGCGCCCTCGGCTGGGTGGCGATGATCTCGATCGGCACGCTGTACGCGCTGATCCCGAAGCTCTACGGGCGCGAGTCGATGTACAGCACGAAGCTGATCGACGTGCACTTCTGGGTCACGACCATCGGCGTGGTGCTCTACATCACCTCGATGTGGATCGCCGGCGTCATGCAGGGCCTCATGTGGCGGGCGACCAACGCCGACGGCACGCTGACCTACGCGTTCATCGAGTCGATCAAGTCGACCTACCCGTACTACGCGGTCCGACTCGCGGGCGGCACACTGGTGCTCGCGGGCATGTTCATCATGGCCTGGAACGTCTGGAAGACGGTCGCGGCGCGCACGAGCACCGTGGACGCCCCGGTCGTGCAGCCCGCCTGAGAGGTCACCGCACATGAACCATGAA
>DASSJN010000253.1:0-3104 GCA_035691185.1 Steroidobacteraceae bacterium | reverse complement strand
AGCGTGCGCGGCATCGGCATCACCAATTCCTGCCGCACGGCCGCCTTTTCGGCGACCGCCTGGCCGGAATACGCGACGACGCGATCACCGGGCCTGAACCGCCTCACGCCCTCGCCCACTTCGGCGACGACGCCCGCCAGCTCGAGTCCCGGAACGAACGGCAACGGCGGTCGCTCCTGGTACAGACCGCGCGTCATCAGCACGTCGGGGAAGTTCAGCGCCGCGGCCTTCACCTCGACCAGCACCTCGCCCGCGCCTGGCCGGGGCTCCGGCCACTGCGTTTCCAGCTTGAGGTCCTGCGGGCCGGTCAACGTGTGACAGACGAGCGCTCTCATCGATGCTCCTCGGGCAGGTTCACGCTCATGCGCGGATCAGCCGTGGACCGAGTTCGTCGAGCGAGTGACAGCCCAGCAAAGTCATGGTGCGCTCCATTTCCATGCGCAGCAGGCTGAGCGCGTGTCCGACGCCCGACTCGCCGGCTGCAGCGAGGCCGTAGAGCGGCGCACGCCCGATCATGACGCCGTCGGCGCCGAGCGCGAGCGCCTTGAGCACCTCGCCGCCGCGACGGAAGCCGCCGTCGACCAGGATCGTCATGCGATCGCCCACTGCCGCCGCCACCTGCCCCAGGACTTCGATGCCGGTCACGCACGAGTCGAGCTGGCGGCCGCCATGGTTGCCCAGCACGATGCCGTCGCAGCCGATGTCGGCGGCACGCTGCGCGTCCTCGACGCACAGCAGACCCTTGAGCAGGAACTTGCCCTGCCAGCGACCGCGGATGCGCTCCATGTCGGCCCACGCGAGGCCGGGGTTGATCTGGGTGCCCATGAAGCGCACGCCCTGCAGCGCCGAGTGGGCGCCTGCCGGCAGGAATTCGGTCAGGTTCGCGAATTTCGGCGCACCCTTGGGCAGCATCACCTGCGTGAGCCAGCGCGGGTGCATCAGCACGTCGACGATGCTCGACGCGCTGAGTTCGAGCGGCCGGCGGTAATTGCGCTGGTCCCACTCGCGCGCGCCGAGCGCCGGCACGTCGACCGTGACGACGAGCTTGGTGCATCCGGCCTCCTGCGCCTTGTCGACGAGCCGGTCGCACGCTTTGGCATCCTTGAACGGATAGAGCTGGAACCACGCCGCCGTCTTGAGCTGGCGGTTCATCGCGCCCACGTCGTAGTTGCCGACGGTGCTCAGCGTGAACGCGACGCCGGCGGCCTCCGCCGCCCGGGCGAGCGCGAGGTCGCCCTCGGGCCAGAGCATGCCGTTGAAGCCCGTCGGCGCAATCACGAGCGGCACGTGCAGCGCGTCGCCGAGGATCTCGCGCGACAGGTGGGGAATGCCGGTGCCGACCAGCATGCGCGGCACCCAGTGGATGCGCTCGAAGATCGAGCGGTTGCGCCGCAGCGCCACTTCGTCCTCCGCGCCGCCCTCGAGGTATTCGGCCTGGAACCGCGGCAGGCGCCTGAGCGCCACGCGCCGCAGTTCCTCGATCGTCAGCGCGCGGCGGTAATCGCGGCCTGCGTAGTAACGTCGGGTCATGTGCGCACGGCGTCCTGCACCATCTGCGTGATCTTCGTGGCCGTCTCGAGCGCGCGCAGGCCGTCCTCCCCGGTGACGACCGGCGGCTTGCCCTCGCGGATCGAGTCGAGGAAGGCCTCGATTTCGTGCCTGAGCGCGTCGCCCTGCTCGTAACTGCGCTCCTCGATGACGACCTGGCCGCGCGGCGCGTCGGAGCCTTCCGGCGGCTTGCGCACGACGGTGAGCACCTTCTGCTGCAGGTCGATCGAGATGTACGCGTCGTCCTGGAACAGGCGCAGCTTGCGTTCCATCTTCATGCTGACGCGGCTGGCGGTCGTGTTGGCGACGCAGCCGTTGGCGTAGCGTATGCGCGCATTGGCGATGTCGAGGCCGGCGGAGAAGACCGAAGTGCCCACGGCGTCGATCGAAACGACCGGTGACCCCACGAGGCTCTGGATCAGGTCGATGTCGTGGATCATCAGGTCGAGCACGACGTTGACGTCGGTGCCGCGTTCCTTGAACGGCGCGAGCCGGTGCGACTCCACGAAGCGCGGCGTGCCGAGCGTGCCGGCGAGCGCGAGGACGGCGGCATTGAAGCGCTCCAGGTGGCCGACCTGCAGCACCCGCCCGGCCTTCGCGGCCGTCGCCACGAGACTGCGCGCCTCATCGAGCGTCGTCGTGATGGGCTTCTCGACCAGCACGTGGACGCCGCGCTCGAGGCACTCCGTCGCGATCGGATAGTGCAGCGGCGTCGGCGTAGCGATGCTGACGGCGTCGACCTCGCCGAGCACGTCGCGGTAGTCGGCCACGGCCCGGCAGCCGGTCTCGGCGGCCACCTTGTCGCGGTTCGCGGCATTCGCGTCGACGACCGCGACGAGTTCCGAGCCCGGTAGCGACGCGTATTTCTGGGCGTGGAACCGGCCCAGGTACCCGACTCCGATCACCGCCGTCCGCACTCTGTGCATCGTCGTTCCAGCCCGTCGCCCGCGCGCAATCGGCCGATGATACTCAATGACGGCACTTGCGGCCGATAGGGCTTGGCCGCAGGATCACGGCATGGCCTGGACGCCGCGTCACGACAAGTTGCTGTTTCTGTCCGCGCTCGCGTTCGGCGTGCTCGTACTGCCGTTCTTCGTCTACCTCACGGGCACCTACGTCTTCGGCAGCTACGCTTCCGGCGGGGCGCTCGGTTTCGTCGGCGACTTCATGCGCGGCCTCGCGACGTTCCGCTGGTACGCGTGGTTGCTTGCGCTCGGCCCGCTCGCGATCGTCGCGGTCTGGCGCGGGCTCTGGCGGCTCGCGACGCCGAATCAGGGTTGGGAACAGGAGACAGTGCCGGAGGGCCCTCACCTCTCCCGCTTTGCGGGAGAGGTCGCGCGCAGCGCGGGTGAGGGCCCCGCGCGAAGCGACCTCACTATCCCCTAGCCCCTGTCCCCTATCCCCTGGTCCACCAGTACAGCGCCGCCAGCGCCGCCAGCGCGCCCCACATCGCCGCCTGGGCCCACCGGCGCCAAGGCCGTTGCTGCGCCTGGGCGATGAATCTGACGCCGGCCACCGTGGTCAAAACGACGAAGATGGCCAGATACCCCGCTAAT
>DASSJN010000252.1:0-15710 GCA_035691185.1 Steroidobacteraceae bacterium | reverse complement strand
ATGCGCCGGCCCGCGACCCCGCCCGAGGTCACGCTGCTGCTGCGGGCCGGCCTGGTGCTGCTGCTCGTCGGCTCCGTGTTCGTCGTATTCCTGCTCGACCGCAACGGCCTTCAGGACAACATCGACGGACACGTCTCGCTGATCGACGTCTTCTACTTCACCATGGTCACGGTCACGACCGTCGGCTACGGCGACATCGTGCCCGTTTCCGACGGGGCCCGGCTGATCGACGCGTTCTTCGTCACGCCGGTGCGGATCTTCGTCTGGCTGATCTTCCTGGGCACGGCGTACCAGCTCGTGCTGCAGCGCTTGATCGAGGAATGGCGCATGTTGCGATTGCAGCGCGAACTCAAGGGCCACGTGATCCTCTGCGGCTACGGCCACAGCGGCTCCATCGCGGCGCACGAACTGATGTTGCGGGGCTGGGAGCCCGACGGGATCGTGGTGATCGATCCGGACCGCGAGGAAGTCGCCAAGGCGGCCGAGCGCGGCCTGACCGGCATCCACGGCGACGCCTCCAGCGAGGAGTTGCTGCGCATGGCGGGGATCCGCGAAGCCCACTCACTGATCGTGAGCGTCGGCCGCGACGACACGACCGTGCTGATCGTGCTGACCGCACGCTCGCTGAGCAAGCGCGTGCGCATCATCGCGAGCGTGAGCGAGCCCGAGAACATCAAGCTGGTGCGCGCGGGCGGTGCCGACGAGGTCGTCTCGCCGCCGCGCTTCGGCGGGTTCCTGATGGCCGACGCCGTCGACGCGCACGGCACCGTCGACTTCGTGTCCGAACTGCTGTCCTATCGCGGCAATTACCAGCTGGTCGAACGTGACGTACGGCCGAGCGAAGTCGGACGCCTGGCGCGCGAGGTCGAAGGTGCGGTCGTGGTTGAGGTCCATCGCGGCGGGCATCGTCTGTTCTGCTGGGAGAACAACGCGCTGAGGATAGAGCCCGGCGACCGCGTCCTCGCCATCGACTCGAACGGCAGTGCTGCGTGATGCGTGGCTGAACAGCCAAGTACTGGATGAGGACACTGCGCCGACGGGTCTACGGGGATTCACGGTGCTTGTTCGGTGCATGCCTCAACACTGGACGGCTGGCGGGGCATCCAGGGCCCTTGCTTTTTCCCCATGAGCAGCGATCGCCGGCCCGCGCCAATCCCCACGAACGTCGGGCTTCCGGCGCGCGCCGCCGGCAGCCTGTGCCGGCCGCCCGACCCCGAGCAGCGTCGGCGAAGTGACGTAACCGCCTTGGAACAGCATGCCGACGGCCATGCGGCTCACCCAATCGATCCAGGTCTTCACGTCCGGCCTCCTTTGCCTGAGACATTCCGGCTTGCGTGACGCGAAAGGTATAGCCGGGCGGACCCCCGCAAAAGCGATATATTCGCAAGCCAGGCTTGAGGGATTTCGAACATGAGCGCACTGCCGCTTGACCTGCTCGACACCTTCGTCGCCGTCGCGCGCGAAGGCAATCTCACCCGCGCGGCCAGAGCGCGCCACCTCACGGTCAGTGCGCTGAGCCATCGGCTGCGCCAGCTCGAGGAGCGCCTCGGCCAGTCGCTGCTCGTGCGCGGACCCCGCGGCGTCACGCCGACGGCGGCGGGGGCTCGGCTGCTCGAGCAGGTTGCGCCAGCGTTGGAGACGATCACGCGTGCGCTGCGCGGCGTGCGTGCCCGCGCTCGCGACGTCCTCACGGTGAGCCTCATGCCGTCGGTGGCCTCGGCGTGGTTCATTCCCCGACTGCCTCACTTTCTCGAGCAGCAACCGCAGATCGGCATCAACCTGCTCTCCACCTGGGAGCTGGTGGACTTCGCGCGTGAAGACGTGGACTGCGCTCTGCGCTATGGCGCTGGACGCTGGGCCGGCGTGACTGCCGAACCCCTGTTCGACGAGTACCTCTCGCCGGTCGCCAGCCCGGAATTGATCAGGCGTATCGGCCGCGTGAAGCCGTCCGAACTCGGCAAGGCGCCGCTGCTCGACGACGTGGGCGGCCGCTGGCGCGCGTGGTTCGCCCGCTTTGGCGGTGCGCCGCCCAAGCACTACGTTGCCACGTTCGACGATTCCGAGGCTCTCCACCATGCGGCCGTCGAGGGGCTCGGCATTGCACTCGACCGCACGATGCTCGCTCGTCCATTGATCGAAGCGGGTCGCCTGCGCTCACTGAGTCGCCAGCGCCTGAAATCGGACTGGTCGCACTATCTCGTCTATCCGACGCGCAGCGCCGACCTGCCGGCTTTTGTCGCATTCCGGCTATGGCTGCACGGCGAAGCGCAACGCTACGCGGCCGAACTGGCTTGAGGCAATGGGCCGGCTGCGTCGTAACACCCAGGAAAAAGAAAACGGGTAAGAACGACCCAAAGCAGCCGCTCGAGTGTTCAGCGCCGCCGCGCTGCCTCGATCCTGGCGATGTCGATCTTCTGCATCGGCATCATCGCCTCGAAGGCACGCTTTGCCTCACCGCCACCAGCCGCGAGCGCCTCGATTAGCGCGCGCGGGGTGATCTGCCAGGAGAGGCCCCAGCGGTCCTTGCACCAACCGCACTGACTTTCCTTGCCGCCATTACCGACGATCGCGTTCCAGTAGCGGTCCGTCTCTTCCTGATCGTCCGTCGCGACCTGGAAGGAAAAGGCCTCGCTGTGTCTGAACGCCGGGCCGCCGTTGAGACCGAGACACGGAATGCCCAGAACGGTGAATTCCACCGTCAGCACGTCGCCCTTCTTGCCGCCCGGGTAGTCGCCGGGCGCCGCGTGAACAGCGGTCACTTCACTGTCCGGAAAGGTGGCGGCGTAGAAGCGCGCCGCCTCATGCGCGTCCTTGTCGAACCAGAGGCAGATCGTGTTCTTTGGCTTCATGTTCGTATGCTCCTCGTGGTCATCAGGGCGAACGCCGCGGCCTGCGGTCAAACGCATTGGGCGAACTCACACCCTGCACGGATGCTGGATCGGTTGAGCCCGCCCTTCATAGTCGGGCCGGCGGGTTCCAAATCGACAGTGCCTCAGGCCGAAGCCCCACCCGTCATTAGTCAAGAGGCTCCCGGCCCCCAGTAGGAGTGAGTCGGCGAGTACGACTTAATCAATTGGCCGTCGAATGGTCAGGTCTGCTCCGGCGCGGCACGACGGGTGGCCGCAACCCTCGGGCGGGAAAGGTGCCGCTCGAGCACGCCAGCCAACCAGTCGATTCCCGCGTCGGACAGCGCCGGGCGCGGGAGTACCAGGCGCATGTCGATCGGTGGCACTTCGAACGGGGCAGGCACGGCACGCACGCCGAACACCCGGCGATGTTCACGCAACAGCGCCTCGGGCACCAACGCCGCCATGTTCGTGCGTGCAACCACGGCGAGCGACAGCATGAAATGCGGCACGGCCAGCGCCACGCGCCGCGTGCGACCCATGCCCGCGAGCAGGCGGTCCGCGAATCCTTCGGGGTCTCCACCTGCCGACACGACGACGTGTTCGAGTTCGCAATATCTGTCGAGCGTGGGTCGACGCGTGAACGGGTGACGTGTACGCACGACGACGACCCACCGGTCCGCATAACCTGGACGCGACGCGAAGCGAGGCGGCACATCCCCGGCGGCATCGGTCAGTGCGACGTCTATCTCGCGCCCGTCGAGCGCGGCCAGCGCGTGGTGCGGCAGGACCTGGCGCAACAGTAGGCGCACGCGCGGCGCCTCTCGGCCGAGCGTCTGCATGAGCGGCGGCAACAGCCAGGCAGTGACCGGGTCAGGCGCCCCGAGCGTGAACGTGCGCTGCGCGCTGGCGGGCTCAAACGGAGTCGCGTCCGCGACCAACGACCGCGCGCCGTCCAGGAGTGCCGAGACCCGCGGGGCCAGCGAGAGCGCACGCTCGGTCGGCACGACACCCCGCGGATGCTTGAGAAACACCGGGTCGCGCAGCAGGACCCGTAGCCGGTTGAGCCCGTGGCTGACCGCCGACGGCGTCAGGTGCAGTTGCGCCGCCGCGCGACCGACGTGACGTTCCGCCATGACGGCCTCGAACAGCACCAGCAGGTTCAGGTCGATACGGGAGAGATCGATGGCGTTCAGCATGTTGCTGAAATCATATCGCTGGGTTCATGAGAGTGGCAGTCGTAACGTGCGGCCTCCCCGTGATTCATACCGCCGGAGTCTCGTAATGAACGCTCGCCTCGGTTCCCTTACTGTGTCGTTACTGCTGTGGTCCGCACTCACCCCGGTCGGCGCCTCCGCATCGCCGGGGGATGGCGCGTCGGTCGAGAGCGCCAGCGAGGTGCCGCGTGATGCGGAGGAGTTCCTGGCCTACTGGCGCGACGGCGGCATGCCGCTCTGGTTCGGGAAGGACCCGCAGCGTGACCGGCGCCTGCGCGAGCTCTACCTGCCGCTCTACGAGCGCGCCGCGCGTGGCGAGCTTGCCCCGTGGGCCGGATCCCCGGACGGCGCCCTGGCGCTGGTCGTGCTGCTGGACCAGTTTCCGCGCAACGCGTTCCGCGACACTCCGCGCATGTACGCGACCGATGAACTGGCGCGGCACGTGGCCCGCGAGGCAGTCGAGCACGGGTTTCATCGGCAGGTGCCGATCGAGTTGCAGAAGTTCTTCGTGCTGCCGTTCGCGCACTCGGAAAGCCTCGCCGACCAGGAGCGGGCCGTCGCGCTCGCCGCGGAGATGGGTCCTGTCGACCGCGAGCGTACGGAACACCACCGGGACATCGTGCGTCGCTTCGGGCGATTCCCCCACCGCAACGCGATCCTAGGGCGACCGTCGACGGCCGAGGAAGCGCGCTACCTGGCCGAAGGGGGTTATCGCGGGTGAGGCTGCGGGCGCCTTCTCGGCTCATACCGCATCGCCACCGCCCCCGAAGCGGAATTACCGAAGGGGGCGCATCACGTAAGAGTACCGCCGATGGGGTAGCTGGCAACCGTACGCATGACGCTCTCGGCGAGAGGTGTCCATCTCAAGCCTCCCGCTCGAAACACGGCTGATGAACTCATAGTCGATTGGTCAGGTGCGTAGTAACCAAAGAAAAAGCCCCGCATTGCGGGGCCGGGGTCACTCGTGAGTGCTGTTCTAATTGTTGTCGTTGTACTTCTTGGACGCACCCGGAACCAGAATTGTTATTTCGAATGCTCCCTCTTGTTCGACGTCTACCTTCCGATCGATCCCCTGGCGGACAACCCAACCCGAGCTGGCTTGCCCGTCCTTCGCCCGGTGGCCATTGTTGATTCGCTCTTCTGGGCCAATGAAGGACGACAGAGAAGGAGCAAGTGCCGTGCCAGCGCGAGCGCATGTGTTCCAAATCAAAGACTTAGATCAGGAAATCGTCGGTGGCGACGTTTCTTGTTCGCCTAACGCTTTGATTTCGTAAAGAATGCCGACAAAGGGCGGCACGAAGACCGACAAATCGGCAAAGGACGTCGCATGACGACAACGCGGACCTCACACGGCTCGGATCGGGCTGCCGCCCAGCGCGGGCAAGCCACGGCCGGTTTTCTCGCACTTGGCCTCGCGCTCGCCATCGGACTCGTGCTCGCGGCCTGGATCGTCGCGTCGAGCCTCGAGCGCATCAAGCTGGCCGGCGACAAGATCACCGTGAAGGGTTACGCGGAGGAGAAGGTCGTCTCGGACGCCGGCACATGGCGCGGAATCGTGAGTGCGCGCGCCGATGACCTGCCGGCGGCCTACGGCAAGCTCGAGCAGGATTCGTCGCGAGTAGTCCGCTTCATCGAGTCCGTGGCCGGTGCCGATGCCAGGACGCTGCAGGCGGGCACCGTCAACACGCAGACGCTGTTCGAATTCGGGCCCGGTGGCGTACAGACGGGGCGCGTCCTGGGTTACGAACTGAACCGGCAGTTCGAATTCTCCTCGGGCAACGTCGCGCAGATCGGGCAGATCGCGACGGGTGCGTCGAAGCTCATCAGCGAAGGCGTCGCGATCAATTCGCTGCCGCCGCAGTACTTCTATAACGACCTCAACACCGTCAAGGTGCGCCTGATCGGCGCGGCGACGAAGGATTCGCTGCAGCGAGCGGAACAATTCGCGGCCAACAGCGGCGTGACGGTGGGGCCGCTGCGTTCGGCCTCGCAGGGCGTGTTCCAGATCACCTCGCCGAACTCCACGGAAACCGCGGACTACGGCAGCTACGACACGAGCACCGTCGAGAAACTCGTGAAGGCCGTCGTGACGGTGGAATACGCGGTCACGAGAAAATGAACAAGTGTCTGGTGTCTAGTGTTCAGTAGGAAGCCGATGCGTCGGCGCGCGGCAGAGCCGCTTCCGACCAGACACCACACACTGACCGCTAGACACTCCTTCTTAGCCGAAGGCGTTTATTCCCGTGAGCTCGCGGCCGATCGTGAGCTGGTGGATCGTCTCGGTGCCTTCGTAGGTGATCACGCTCTCGAGGTTCAGGGCGTGGCGGATCGGCACGTATTCCGCGCTGATCCCCGCACCGCCCAGGATGTCGCGGGCGTCCCGCGCCACTTCGATCGCGGCCCGACAGTTGTTCCACTTCGCGAGCGAGACGTGCGAGGGCGACATCTGCCCCGCGTCCTTGAGGCGCCCGAGCTGCAGTGATAGCAGTTGCGAGGCCGTCACCTTGCGCGCCATTTCCGCGAGCCGGATCTGGATGGTCTGGGTCGCGGCGAGCGGCTTGTTGAACAGGATCCGCGTCTTCGAATATTCGAGCGCCTCGCGCAGGCACGCCTGCGCCGCGCCGATCACGCCCCACGTGATGCCGTAGCGCGCCTGGGTCAGGCACGAGAGCGGCGCCTTGATGCCGCAGGTGCTGCCCGGCAGCATCGCGGACTCCGGCACGACGACGTCCTCGAGGAAGATCGCGCCCGTCACCGACGCGCGCAGCGAGAACTTCTTCTCGATCTCCGGGGCCGCGAGACCTTTCGCGCCCTTCTCCACGAGAAAACCGCGCATGCCTTCCTCGGTGCGGGCCCAGATCACGAACAGGTCCGCGATCGGCGCGTTGGTGATCCACATCTTGGCGCCGTTGATGACCCAGTCGCCACCGCGACGCCGAGCGTGCGTCTTCATGTTCGCAGGGTCGGAGCCGCCGTGCGGCTCGGTGAGCCCGAAGCAGCCGATCACTTCGCCACGCGCCATGCGTGGCAGGTAATGCTGCTTCTGTTCGTCGCTGCCGTAGGCGTGGATCGGGTACATGCAGAGCGAAGACTGCACCGAGACGAAGCTGCGCAGCCCCGAGTCGCCGCGCTCGAGTTCCTGGCAGATGAGCCCGTAGCTCACGGCGTTCATGCCAGCGCAGCCGTAGCCCTCGAGCGAGCTGCCGAGCAGGCCGAGGCTCGCGAGCTCGCCGACGAGTTCCGCAGGGAACGAGTGATTCTCGAAGTGCTCGCGGATGATCGGCAGCACCGCGTCGTCGACGAAGCGGCCCACCGAGTCCTGCACCATGCGTTCCTCGTCGGTGAGCGTGGAACGGACGTCGAAGAGGTCCAGCGGGTCGAGGGGGTGGGCGGGCAAGTGGGGCTCCCGGCGAGTGCGGCTCGCGATGCAAAGACGCGATTTTACTTGACCGTGGCGTCGGCCGCCCCGGCTCGGGAGACCGCATCGACCGTGCGTCCCAGCTCGCGCACCTGGTGCGCCAAGGTCACCGCCTCCGTCAGTCGCCCGGCCGCAGCTTCCTGCCGGGCCCGGTCCCAGAGCGCCAGCGCGTCGCGCAGCCGGCTCTTCGCGACGCCGACTTCGGCGGCCGTCAGCCCGGCGCGTAAGCGCTTCCGGGCCGCCACGCGGTCGAACCGGTCCGCGACCGCGGCCAGTTCCGGGGGCACGGACTGGACCAGGTCGGCCCACTCGGCGCGCAGCGCCTGGAGCAATTCAACCTCGCGCGCGGCGGCCGACGGCGCCAGCGCGCGGGCAGCCTCGAGCACGGCCGGCGCGGCGTCGAGCACGGCGCCGTAGTCGCGTCGTTCGAAGTCCTGCTTCAATCCGGCCAGCCTCGACTGCACGTCTTTGAGTTCGCCCGGAATGTATTTCGCGGGCGCCGACCCGGCCGACGTCAACGCAGCCTCGATCTCCTCGATGGCCCGCTCGGCCGGCGCCTGCTTCCGATCGGCGCACGCGGCGACGACCAGGCACAGGCACGCGGTCGCAACCCACGCCTTCCGGCGACCAGGGCGGGTTTGGGAGAGGGTCGGCGGCGGCGGCATTGTCGGAGACCTTCGTGCCATGCGCCAGCGGGCGCGGGCAGGCTGCTATCGTAGGCGGCCCCGGAAGGAGATGCCCGCCGCGTGAAGATACCCGAGATCCTGCTGGTCGAAACCTTCCAGAAGCCCGGCGCGCTCGCGAGCGTGCTCGATGTCATCGCAGAGGAGAAGCTCGTCATCGAGCACCTGCAGTCGCTGCGACGCGAGCAAGGCCGCACGCTGTGGGAAATCACCGTCGAGTTCGACGAGCAGGCGAGCCCGGAGTTCTACGGCAAGATCAATGCCTTGCCGCATGCGCGCTTCGTCGGCAAGTCCGACCGCGTCTTCAACCGGCACAAGGGCGGCAAGATCCACATGGAGCCGTCGCTGCAGATCACGACCAAGCAGATCCTGCGCGACATCTACACGCCCGGCGTGGCGCGCGTCTGCCTCGCAATCCGGGACGACCCGGCGAAGGTCGCGCTCTATACCAACCGGCAGAACACGGTGGCAGTCGTCACGAACGGCACCGCGATCCTCGGGCTCGGCGACATCGGGCCCGTCGCCGGCCTGCCCGTGATGGAGGGCAAGTCGGCATTGTTCGCCGCGCTGGTCGGCATCACGGCCTACCCGATCCTGATCGATTCCCGGGACCCTGCCCGCATCGTCGAGACGATCGTCGCGATCGCGCCGTCATTCGGCGCCGTGCAGCTCGAGGACATCGCGGCACCGGAGTGTTTCGAAATCGAGTCGGAACTCGTGCGCCGGCTGCAGATCCCCGTGCTGCACGACGACCAGCACGGCACGGCCGTCGTCGCCCTCGCCAGTCTCATCAACGCAGTCAAGCGCGTCGGGCGCAGCCTGGCGACGTCGGTGGTGGGGCAGGTCGGGCTCGGTGCGGCGGGCCTCGGCATCGCGCGACTGCTGCGCGCCCAGGGCGTGCAGCGGCTCATAGGTTCGGACCTGCGGCCCGACGCCGTCGAGAGGCTCCGGTCGATGGGCGGAGAGGCCGCCTCGCTGCAGGACGTCATGGCGCAGGCCGACGTCGTCGTGGCGACGACGGGCGTGAAGGGACTCATCAAGCCCGAGTGGGTGCGACCCGGCCAGATCATCTTCGCGCTGTCGAACCCCGACGCCGAAATCGAGCCGGTCGTCGCCCTCGAGCGCGGCGCCGTGTTCGCCGCCGACGGCAAAAGCATCAACAACGTCGCCGCATTCCCGGGCCTGTTCAAGGGTGCGCTGGAGGCGGGCGCGACGCGCTTCACCGACGGCATGTTGATGGCGGCAGCGACCGCGCTGGCCCGCCGTGCGGGACCCGA
Organism: Steroidobacteraceae bacterium; assembly: GCA_035691185.1. Taxonomy (GTDB): domain Bacteria; phylum Pseudomonadota; class Gammaproteobacteria; order Steroidobacterales; family Steroidobacteraceae; genus RPQJ01. The sequence goes on along the minus strand of DASSJN010000252.1, from coordinate 6,269 downwards.
GGAGCTGTTGCCCGACCCGCTCAATCTCGAAACTCACCGGGCCGTGACGGCCGCCGTGCGCGCCGCAGGCGTCGAGCCGGTGTTTAGTGCACTTTGATAATATGGGCGTAGCGTCAACGTCATGGACGGCCAGACGTTAAGTTTTCATTCCTAGCCAGGAGTCGTAGCCATGTTCGGAATCAACAAGTCAGGGATCGTCGCATTGGTGGCCTCAGGTGCCGTAGCGCTGAGCGGATGCGCCGCGATGGAGGACGTGGCGACGAGCCCCGACAAGGAAAAGACGCGCAAGGGGGCGGGCTACGGCGCGGCTGCCGGCGCTGTGATCGGGCTGCTCACGGGCGGCAACGACAAGTTCCAGGCCGCGATGATCGGGGCCGCGGCCGGTGCGCTGGCCGGCGGCGCGGTCGGCTACTACATGGACAAGCAGGAAGCCAAGCTGCGCGAGCAGATGGCCGGTACCGGCGTGGACGTCGTCCGCAACGGCGACAACATCACGCTCGACGTCCCGGGCGGAGTCACGTTCGCGTTCGACAGTGCGAACCTCAACTCGCAGTTCTTCCCGGTGCTCGACAAGGTGGCCGCCACGCTGGCCGAGTACGACAAGACGGTGATCGAGGTCGCCGGTCACACGGACAGCGTCGGCAGCGACGCGTACAACCAGCAGTTGTCGGAGCGCCGTGCCAACAGCGTAGCCAGCTACCTCTCCGGCCACGGCGTCGCCCGGACGCGCATGGTCACCATCGGCGCCGGCGAAGGTCACCCGGTCGCGAGCAACGATACCGATGACGGCCGCGCCCAGAACCGGCGCGTCGAGATCACGATCGTCCCGGTGACCCAGGAGAACGTCGAGAAGGCGAAGCAGGGCTGAGGACGAAGTGCCTGGTGTCTACTGGTAAGTGTCTAGTAAGAAAAGAGGCCGGCGTTTCGCCGGCCTCTTCGTTTCGACTATCCGCTAGACACTAAACACTAGACACTAGTCACCAGCCACCAGCTTCTTGAGCTTCCTGATCGCATTGGCCTCGATCTGCCGGATGCGTTCGGCCGACACGCCGTACTGGTCGGCGAGGTCGTGCAGCGTGGCCTTCGGCTCGTCCATCCAGCGCGCCTTCAGGATCGCCTGGCTGCGCGGGTCGAGCTGCGTCATCGCGAACGCGACGCGATCGCTCACGTCCTCGTCCCATTCCGCGCGTTCGACCGCCACGGCGGGGTCCGCGTCCGGCGCCGGCAGGTAAGCCGCGGGCGAGTAACTCGCGGGCTCCTCTTCGTCCGCGTCAGGCGCCGGGTCGTACGAGACGTCGCGGGACGAGAGCCGCCGCTCCATCTCGGTCACCTCGCGCTCGCTGACGCCGAGGTCCCGCGCGACCGCCTGGGTCTCCTCCGCCGTGAGCCAGCCGAGGTCGCGCTTGTACTTGCGCAGGTTGAAGAACAGCTTGCGCTGCGCCTTGGTCGTGGCGACCTTGACCAGGCGCCAGTTGCGCAGCACGTATTCGTGGATCTCGGCTCGGATCCAGTGGACCGCGAACGAGACCAGGCGCACGCCGACCGCCGGATCGAAGCGCTTGACGGCCTTCATGAGGCCGACGTTGCCTTCCTGGACGAGATCGCCCAGCGGCAGCCCGTAGCCGGCATAGCCGCGGGCGATGTGGAGCACGAACCGGAGGTGTGACAGCACGAGCTGGCGGGCTGCGTCGAGGTCGCCGTCGCGATGAAAGCGTGTTGCCAGTTCCAGCTCGTGCTCGCGGCTGAGCACCGGGATCCGGCTGACCGTGTCGACGTAGGCGTCGAAACTGCCGATCGGACCGGCCAGGGCCAGTTCGGAGGGTGTGCGGGGAACGAGTGCGTTGGCGGCGGTCATCGGCTCGTGGATACCTCTGTTTGCGTTCTGGAGCGAGGCCAATATTAGCAGTCTTGCGGTTGGAGTGCTAAAGGCGGGCGCGAGTTCCGGCCGCCGGCCCAGCGCTCAGGAAGTCTTTGAATTTCAGGTACTTACGACCTACCGAGACGGCACTCCCAATTACTCCTGATGGCGGGCGGGGCCGGTGGGTGCACCTTGATCCCAGCACGACCCGGGAGCGACATCATGGATTGGCGAAGTGTCCTGCGGCTGGCGGCGATCCTCCTCGCCGCCGGTAGCCTGGCGGGTTGCAGCGATGCCATCACCGTTCATCCGATGGCGAGGTATCTCGATGCGAGCCCCGAGGTGCCACCGCTCGCGGGCAAGTGGATCGTCCGCAACGGAGACGGCGACGCGGCCCTGCTCGAGGTCGACGGGCGCGAGACCGACCAGGGACGCTGCCGCGTGGCGACCATCCACTACAGGGAAGGCGACGAGGACACCGTCCTCGGCAATGCAGTCTGTTTCTTCGAGCTCAACGGGCACTTGCTCGCGGAACTCACGATCGGTGAGCCTTACGAGGTCTACCGGCAATACCTGGTCAAGGTCAGCACGGAGCGTATCGAGGCGTGCGGGATGTCGCCGGTCTGGGTGATGCTGCTGGCGCTCGCGGAGGACCGCCCCGTCGGTTACTCGCTGGAGGCGCTCCAGTACACCGAGCGCGGGCAGAACGAGGGCAAGCTGCTCGTGTTCATTTCGCAGCCCAAGGAAATGCGCCAGTTCCTCGAACTGGCGCTGCCCGAACTTGCGTCGGCCTGCGACTCGGGAGGCGAGGAGTTCGACTGGTTCGCGTTCGAGCGAATGTCGCCCGAGGAACAGCGTGAGGAGGAAACGGCGGCAGAGGAGGAGTGAGGCTCCAAATCGCAGTAGCTACTGCGGCTCGATCTCGCGCAGCTCCCGGGTCGCGACGATGAACGAGCCGAGCCAGCCGAGCGCCGCGCCGCCCGCGAGCAACGCGAGCCAGCCGATCGCGCCCACGCCCTGCAGCTGGAACTGGCTGCCGTAGAGCCCGGCGATGCGCTGGACCGGGGTGCTCAACGTGCCGACCACGACCGCGACGATGATGCCCGCGGTGATGCCGCCGGCGAGCCCATACCAGACGCCGTTGTAGAGGAACGGCCGGCGCACGAACGCGTCGCTGCCGCCGACGAGCTTGGTCACCTCGATTTCGTCGCGGCGATTCTCGATGTCGAGCCGGATCGTGTTGCCGACGATCACGAGGATGCCGAGTGCGAACAGACCGGCCGCGAGGAACACGCCCCGCCGGATCACGTCGAGGATCGCGTTGAACCGGCTGACCCACTCGGTGTCGAGCTGCACGACGTCGACGCCGTCGACCTTCTCCAGGTCCCTGGTCAGTGCCGCGACGTGCGCGGAGTCGCGGTATGCCGCGTCGGGTCGCACGACGAGTGCGTGCGGCAACGGGTTGTCCTTGAGCGCGTCGAGCGCATCGCCGAAGCCCGAATTCCTGCGGAACTCCTTGAGCGCCTCGTCGGCTTCGACCAGGCTCACCTCGCCGACGTCGCGGCGCTGGCCGATCCGCTCCGCGGCACGCTTCGCCTGCTCGAGCGTCGCCTCCGGCTTCAGGTAGACCGAGATGTCGAGCGCGTTGTTCCAGCCGCCGCTCGCCGTGCGCACGTTCTGCACGAGCACGTGCAGGCACGCCGGCAGCGCGAGCGCGATGCCGATCACGATCACGGTCAGCAGCGTCGCGAACGGGTGCTGCCAGAGCCGGCCGAGCGATCCCACCAGCGTCTGCGCGTGACGTTCGAACCATTGCTTCATGGTGCGCTCAGTCCGGGCGGATGTCGGGCAGCACGAGCGGCGATTCGGGCGTGCCCGGGTTCAACGCCGCGATCGCGGCCTCCGGCGCAGCCGACGTGATCGAGCCAACAGGATGCACGGGTGCCTCGTGCCCGTCGAGCACGCGTCCCTGCGCGAGCATCACGCGCCGCACGGCATAGCGGTCGATCAGGTGCACGTCGTGGGTCGCGATCAGCACGGTCACGCCGACGTCGTTGAACCGTTTGAAGATGTTCATGACCTCGATCGCGAGGTCCGGATCGAGGTTCCCGGTTGGCTCGTCCGCGATCAGCAGCGCCGGCTTGGCGATGATCGCCCGCGCGATGCCGACGCGCTGCTGCTCGCCGGTCGACAGCTCGATCGGCCGGGTCCGTTCGCGGCCGAGCAGGCCCACCTGGTCGAGCGCTGCGCGCACCCGTTTCTGGATGTCACGCTCGGGCACGCCCGCAATCACGAGCGGCAGGCCGACGTTGTCGTAGACCGGACGATCCATCAGCAGCTTGTGGTCCTGGAACACGACGCCGACCTGGCGCCGGAACGCCGGGATCTTCGAGCGCCGCACCGAGGAGGTGTTCTGGCCGTTGACGACGAGCGCGCCGCGCGACGGCCGCTCGATCAGCGCGATCAGCTTGAGCAGCGTGCTCTTGCCGGCGCCCGAATGCCCGGTCAGGAAGACCATCTCCCCGCGGCCGATCTCGAGCGACAGGTCGCAGAGCGCCTCGCGACCGTTCGGGTAACGCTTCCAGACGTGATCGAAGCGGATCACGCGTCGGCGCCCCTGCCGGGCCGCAGCACCGCGTCGACGAAGGCGCCCGCGTCGAAAACGTCGAAATCGGCGGCCGTCTCGCCGATGCCGATGAAACGGATCGGCAGCTTCAGCGTGTCGGCGATCGCGAGCACGATGCCGCCCTTGGCCGTGCCGTCGAGCTTGGTCATCACGAGGCCGGTCACGCCGACGGCCTGGTGGAATTGCTGTGCCTGCGCCAGCGCGTTCTGGCCCTGGCCCGCGTCGAGCACGAGCAGCACCTCGTGCGGCGCGCCCGGATCGAGGCGGCCGAGTACCCGGCGCACCTTCTTCAGCTCCTCCATCAGGTTGCCCTGCGTGTGCAGGCGACCCGCGGTGTCCGCGATCAGCAAGTCGGCGCCGCGCGCCTGCGCGGACTGCATCGCGTCGAACGTGACGGCGGCCGGATCAGCCCCCGCGCCCTGCGCGATGACGGGCACGTTGTTGCGCTGGCCCCAGACCTGCAGTTGCTCGATGGCGGCGGCGCGAAACGTGTCGCCGGCGGCGAGCACGACCTTGCGTCCTTCGGCATTGAAGCGGTGGGCGAGCTTGCCAATGGTCGTCGTCTTGCCCGACCCGTTCACGCCGACGACGAGCACGACGTAGGGCTTCTTCTCGCGGTCGATCGCGAGCGGCTGCGCCACGGGCGCGAGGATTTCCAGCATCGCGGCGCGCAGCGCGGCCAGCAGCGCCTCGAGGTCGGCGAGTTCCTTGCGCTGCACGCGCTTGCGCAGCGAGCCGAGGATTTTCTCCGTCGTGTCGATGCCGACGTCGGCGGCGATCAGGCGCGTCTCCAGTTCGTCGAGGACCTCGTCGTCGATCTTGCCGCCCGGCAGCAGGTTCGCAAGGTCGTACGTGAGCCAGGAATCGCCGCGGTTGATCTTCGCGCGCATGCGCGCGATGAAGCCGAGCTTCGGTGCGGACTCGGTCGGGGGTGCAGGCGGCGGATCGGTCGCGGGCGCGACGGGCAATGGCGCGTCGGCAGTCATCGCCACGTCCGGCGGCGCAGACATGGTTTCATCGGGCGCCGGCTGGTCGCCATCCTTGGTCTTTTTCGACCGGAAACTGAACAGGCCCATGGACTGATCGCGGGGCACGAAGCGGTGGAGGGCGCGATTGTAGCGGACACCCCAAAAAAAGAAGGGCAGGATTGCTCCCGCCCTTCCCGTCACGCAGGTTGCGTGTCGCTCAGTCCCCGAGGTCCAGCACGGCCGGATTCGTCAACGTAACGAACGGGCCGCCCGGCTGCGTCGCCGTCGCCGCGAAATACATCGCCTGCATCTGCATCTCGAGGGTCGCAGGCTGATTCACCCAATCGAGCAACGTCGTGTGACCGTTCCCATCCGAGAAGACGGTGTACGCGCCGTCGCCGACGGGGTTCGGACCGAGTGTCGTCACCTGGGTCAGCCCGGCTGCATCGATCAGTGCGTCCGTGGAGACGTTCGGGATCGAACCGTCGCCCAGCACTTCGAACATCAGCAACGGATGCCTCGCCGCGGCGCCCTTGATGTGGTTGTAGGGGTCACCCGCGTCCACCACGGCCTGCACGTCACGCCAGACCGTGTTGTAGTTGTAAGTGTCGACCGGCACCAACCTGCTGACCAGGCTCCGCGCGATCGGACCGTAACGGCCCGATTCCTCGGCCACCAGCGCAATCGGTCCGCCCGGGTTGGCGAGAACTGCAGTTCGTGTCGCGCTCGAGAACTTGACGTGCGCTGCACCGGTCATTGCACCAATCGAGTGGCTGGTGAAATGGATCTGGGTCGCGTCGATCCCGACAGGCGTCGC
>DASSJN010000251.1:0-6385 GCA_035691185.1 Steroidobacteraceae bacterium | reverse complement strand
CGGCGCCGACCTTGCCGGGGTCGTCGACGAGCAGTCGCACGTGCTCGACGCGCAGCGCGGCCGGCGCCTCGAGCAGCAGTTTCATGCGTTGCTGCACGTCGCGCAGTGCCTGCACGTACGGCGTCTCGGCCACGTCCTCGTGGTACTGGATCGCGCGCTCGATCATCTCCTCGAGTTCGCGCGGCTTCGGCTTGCGGAAATCGAAGCGCGAGACCGGCACGGCGTTGGTGCTGTTCCAGTAATCGTCGAACTGCCGGCTCACCTCGGCCACGATCGGGCCGGACAGTGCGACGTCGAGGTCCGCGAAGTTCGAATGCGGCGACGCGCCGAAGTATTCGTCGCCGATGTTCCGCCCGCCGATGATCGCGATGCGGTTGTCCGCGATCCACGACTTGTTGTGCATGCGGTGGTTCAGTCGGCTTGCGCGCAGCAACCACTCGCTGGCCCAGCCGAGCAGGCCCGAGCGGCTGTAGAACGGGTTGAACAGCCGCACCTCCACGTTCGGGTGCAGGTCGGCGACGGCGAGGTTCTCGTGCTTGTCGCGCGCGTCGAGGTCGTCGATCAGGATGCGCACACGCACGCCGCGCTCGGCGGCGCGCAGCAGTTCGGCGCCGAGCAGCCGGCCGGTCAGGTCCTCGTGCCAGATGTAGTACTGGACGTCCAGGGTGCGTTCGGCCGCGGCCGCCGTCGCCGCACGGTACGCGTAGGCGACGGCGTTGTTCTCGACGAGGCGTACGCTGGACCCCGTCGGGTCGTCGCCGAACTCGTCCAGGACGGCGCGATCGAGCGCGGCGGTCGTCGCCGGCGGAACCGCGTACGTCGCGACGATGCCGTCCATGCGCGGCGCGCTCGCGCAGTGCGCGAGCAGCGGCAGCAGCGCGACGAGCGCCAGCGTGCGCAGCCAGTTCATCACGGTGCGGTCACCGCCTCCGGCACGAGGTCCGCGGCCACGGGTGCTCCGAGCCAGCGCTCGATCCGCGCAACAAGGTAGCCGTGGAATGGATTGCTGCGCTGGCGCGTCAACAGCCAGCCGGGCAAGTTCAACACGCCGTTCTCGCCGCGCGCTTCGAGCCGGCCGAGCTGTACGTGGTGCTCGGTGCGCGGTGCGTCGTAGCCGTACAGCGGATCGTCCGGCGGGAACGGCAGCGCGACGTGCGAGAGCGAGAACACGTTGCGCGGCCACTCGGCCTCGAGAATTCTCTCCTCCGCGGCCGTCGCCTGCGCCGGCACGCGCCGCTCCATGACGCGAGCGCTCTGTTCGGTCACGTTCGTAACGACCGAAAGCGCATAGGGACGGTGCGGCTGCTCGACCAGCCGGCGCGTCAGCGGCGCCGGATCGTCGACCAGCAACGGCTGCACGACGGAGAGCCGGTTGACGTCGAACAGCACCAGCTCGTGTCCTTCCGGCGCGAGCTTGCCGAGCAGCGCATCGACCACCTTGGCGGCGTGGACCGTCGAATCGACCGTCGACACGAACGCGAGAATCGACGGCAGGCCCCGCACGGGACCGTCTTCGGCCAGTCGCGCGATGCGCCGTCCGAGCGTGCTCGTGAGCCGCTGCGTGACGCCGGCCGCATGCCAGGGAAACGACTGGTACTTGTACGGATCGATCTCCGGCTCGATCAGCTGCCACGCCGCGCGGCCGAGACCGGGGATCTCGGAAATCCTGGTGCGGATGCGTCCGAGCGCCGCCAGCGGCGTGATGCCGATGGCGGGCGAGATCAGCACGAGGTGCGCAGGTCGCGGCAGCGAGTCGTCCTCCAGCGCGTCGAGCGCATAGCTCACGGCCAGGGCCGCGCCGTTCGAATAGCCGACGAGTTCGATCGGCGGGGCGCGCCCGAGCGAACCCCGCAGGTCGCGCACGGCGAGCCGGGTCGCCGCCTCGAGGTCCTCGATCTCGAAGCGCAGCAGTCCCGCCGGCGCCGTTCCATGTCCCGGCAGGCGCAGGCCGACCACGCGGTACCCATCGGCCGCGAGCGACAGACCCAGGCTGCGCAGGCTGTACGGTGAATCGGTCAGCCCGTGCAGCAGCAAGACGCCGCCTCGCGGTTTCCCGGCGGGCTCGAGGACGAACGTCATGTTCCAGTTCGTCTCCCAGACACGCGGGTCGCTGCGACTGCCCGGCACGTAGCGGTTGAAGAAGCCGCTGCGGCCGTCCCCGACCGTGCGCAGGGAAACCTCATCTTTCACTTGGATCATCAGGCGTCGTTCACGCTCGCGGTACTGCGCCAGCGTGGACACGCGACCGCTCGTGTAATCGGCCGCCGTGAACTCGGCGTCGAGCCGCGCGCGATGCCATGACTGCAGTTCCGGCCCGGCCCAGAGGTAGTGCAGGTAGAGAACGGCGCCGACCAGGAGCAGCGCCGTCAGCAGGGACAGAATCGAGCGGCCCAGCCATCGCAGCGTCGATCGCGCGCTCATCCGACTCCCGGCATTCCATCCCCCATCTGGATCATGTCTGAATCGGGCCCTCTCGTAAAACCCGAATGGTCCCTCTGGACAAACCGCTGCAGCATTCCCGACCGGCAAGTCGCATCGCGCGACGAACGGCATGATGGAACGAGTGACGGCACCCGCGGCACCGGTAGCGAAGAGTCTCGCGGGTGGCGTCGCATCTGCAATCGCTCCGACCTGCGATTTTGCGGATCGGCTGCGTGAAGCGGCCGATCTGCTGCAGGCCCAGGGCGCGAATCCGTACCGAGTGGCCGCGTATCGCAAGGCGGCCGACTCGATCGCGGGCCTCGATCATGCCGCCATCGCCGACCTGGTCGACCGCGAGGGCATCGACGGCCTCGATCGCCTGCCGCACGTAGGGCGTGGCATCGCCACGGCCATCGTCGAGATGGTCCGCACGGGACACTGGAGCCAGCTCGAGCGGCTGCGCGGCACCGCCGATCCCGTGCAGTTGTTCACCGTGGTGCCCGGCCTGGGCCATCGGCTCGCCGAACGCATCCACGAGGAACTGCACGTGGATACGCTCGAGGCCCTCGAACTCGCGGCGCACGATGGACGACTGGAGACCGTGCCCGGCGTCGGGCCGCGACGCGCTGCGGCGATCCGCGCGAGCCTGCACACGATGCTCGTGCGCAATCGCGGGCTCAATGCGCCCGCCGTGGGTGCCGGCCCGCACCCGTCGGTCAAGCTGGTGCTCGCGATCGACCGCCTCTACCGCGAGCAGGCGGCCGCGGGCACGCTGCCGACGATCGCCCCGATTCGCTTCAATCCGACGCAGGAAGCGTGGTTGCCCGTCCTGCACTGCGAACGCGACGGCTGGCAGTTCACCGCGATGTTCTCGAACACGGCGCAGGCGCACCAGCTCAATCGCACGCACGACTGGGTCCGCATCTTCTTCTACGACTCGGAGAACTCCGAGGGCCAGCACACCGTCGTCACGGAGACGCACGGGCCGCTCGCCGGCAAGCGCGTCGTCCGCGGCCGCGAGTCGGAGTGCCGCGCCGCCTACGTCTGATCTGGCTGCCCGCTCTCCTGCCGTTCACCGCGCGGCCGTCGCAGCCGGCACTCGTGCCGCCACGCGAGCAGCTCCTCTCGATGCTGCTTCGTCACCTTGCCCGTCGCGTCGCACTCGGCGCATTCGAGCGGTTCGGCCTCGTTCGAATCGGCGGGGACGAGGCCCTGGCCGTCACAACAGGGACAGACGTACGTGCGAGGCAAGGCTGCACCTCCATGTGCGCGGCTGGGAACGACAGGTGACGCCGGCCGCGTCGCGAAAATCCGGCATCACGGCGGCGACTTGAGCCGCGGGCCGCGACCGGCGCCGCTGTCGTAGAACCGGCCCGCGCCAGCGAACCGATCGCGATAGTAGGGGTCTTCGAGATTCGCCTCGGCGACGTCGCGGCCCGACTGCGGCGCATGCACGAAGCGCCGCTGACCCGTGTAGATGCCGACGTGGCTGACGCCGCGCCGGCGTGATTCGAGCCGGAAGAACACGAGGTCGCCCGGCCTCAGTTCGTCCTCGTCGATCCTGTCCGCAGCTTCGAACTGCTCCGCCGCCGTGCGCGGAACGACGATGCCTTCCCGCGCGTGAACATAGGCGACGAGCCCGCTGCAGTCGAAACCGGCACCCGGATCGCTGCCGCCCCACCGATAGGGCACGCCGATCTGGGCCTGCGCCTCGCGCGCGATCACGGCGCCCGGCCCCGTGGCTGCCCGCTCCTCGTTCGCGACGGGCTCCGACGGCAGGCCCGGCTGGAACGGTGCGCACCCGCCCGCGAGGGCTGCCAGCAGAAATATCGCCAGTGCGCGACCCGCGCCGATGCGCCTGCGGCCGCGGGCACACGTCGCGATCCGTCCAGTCAACGCCACCGTGGTCATCGATGCATCCGACCGTCGCGACGCGTCTTCGTTCGCTCCACGCGCACGATTCACCGGCTCGGCGGCCGCACTTTGCGCGTCGCGGTCGCATCATACGGGTCGTCGGGCCAGTAGTGCTTCGGGTAGCGGCCCTTGAGTTCCTTCCTGACGTCGGCATAGCCGCGGGCCCAGAAGCTCGCAAGATCGCGCGTGACCTGCACGGGACGCCTGGCCGGCGACAGCAGTTCGAGCGTCACGGGAACCCGGCCTCCGGCGATGCGCGGAGTGTCCCGCCAGCCGAAGACTTCCTGCAGCCGCACGGGGAGCGTGGGCGAGGCGCCGGCGTAGTCGACGGCGATGCGTGAGCCGCTCGGCACGACGAGGTGAGTCGGTGCGAGTTCGTCGAGCCTGCGCTGCCGGTTCCAGTCGAGCAAGCCGTGCAGCGCCGTCCGCACGTCCACGCGAGCGAGATGGTCGCGTCGGGTGACGCCGTCGAGCCAGGGCCCGAGCCAGTCGTCCAGCGCCACGAGCAACGCGTCGTCAGAGACGTCGGGCCAGGCGTCACGTTCGCCCGGCGTGGCGGCACTCGCGCGCAGCAGCATGACCCGTGCGCGCCATTGCTCGAGGTCGGGGCTCCAGGGCAGGCACTGCAGGCCGAGCGCCCGGATACCGTCGATCATCGCGGCGCGCACGCGCCCGTCCGATCCTCGGTCGAGCGGCCGCTCCTCGAGCACGAGCGCGTCGAGACGCCGCACACGACGGGCGACGACGGCCTCGACGCGGGCGTCCCAGGCAACCTCCTCTTCCGACCGGATCGACGACGCGAAATGCCGCTCGAGCAACTCGCGCTCGAGCGGTGCCGCCAGATAGACCCGGGCCTCGCGCTCGCCCGCGTCGAGGTCTGCGGCAACGATCAATTCGCTGCGGGCGAGTGCGGCAGCGCCGGGCAGCGCCGCGCCGCGGCCCTGGCTCAGCAGGTAGCGACCGGATTCATGACCGCGCGCCGCGCCGATGCGGTCCGGGTAGGCGAAGGCGAGCAGCAGCCCCACGGCTGCGTCACGCCCCGGTGCGCCCGTCCCCGCGCTCGTGCCCGCCTCGCTCGTCGCAGCACGCGGCAGCCGACGGCGCAGCAACTCTGCCGTGCGCCGGACCTGCTGCAGGGCACGGGTGTCGATCGACGACCCGGGCGGAGCCGCGCCGCCGTGCAGCACGTCGATGCGGTGCCGCAGGTCCGGGTCGCGCCCCCCGGCTTCGGCTCGCAGCGGGTCACGCTCGCTCAACAGCGCGGCGATCTCACACGCGAGTTCGCCGAGCCCGAGGACCGCGCCGCGATCGATCATGTGCGCGAGCCGCGGATGGGTCCCGATCTGCGCCATGCGGCGACCCGCTGGCGTCGCGGTACCGGCGGCGTCGAGGGCCTCGAGTCGCTGCAGCACGTCGCGCGCCTGCGCGAGCGCCGCCGCGGGCGGCGGATCGAGCCACGCGAGGCGTGCCGGGTCGGCAATTCCCCAGCACGCGAGCTCCAGGGCAAGCGGCGCGAGGTCGGCCTCCAGGATCTCCGGGACCGACTGTGCGGCGAGAGCCGCCTGCGCAGACTCGGACCAGAGCCGGTAGCAGACGCCAGGCGCAGTACGCCCCGCACGACCACGACGCTGGTCGGCCGAGGCCCGCGAGATCGCGACGGTCTCGAGCCGGCTCATGCCGCTGTTCGGATCGAACCGCTGGCGACGCTCGAGGCCCGCGTCGATCACGACGCGCACGCCCTCGATCGTCAGGCTCGTCTCGGCGATGTTGGTCGCGACGACGACCTTGCGCCGGCCCGCAGGCGCCGGCCGCAGGGCGGCATCCTGCGTGCTCGCGTCGAGCTCGCCGTACAGGGGCAGCACGAGCAGTCGCGGGTCGTCGGCGCCCGTGACGATGACCTCGCAGGCCCGTCGGATCTCCGCGGCGCCCGGCAGGAAGACCAGGACGTCGCCCGGATCCGCCTCGAGTGCGCGCAGCACGGCCTGGGCGGCGCGCTGCCCGATCGGCGGCGGCCACCGGCCGACGGTCGTCGAGGCCGGTGCCGGGGGCA
>DASSJN010000250.1:0-10227 GCA_035691185.1 Steroidobacteraceae bacterium | reverse complement strand
AGTCGAACGATGCACTGCACGTCGGCGCACTTTTTCGCTCGCCATGAAAAGACTGCGGTAAACACTAGCAGCCTGCCAAGGGCCTGTTGAGTTCAAATTCGCCCCCGGGAGCACGTCACGCGATCGGGCCCTGCATGGCCTGTGCGCGGCGGCACCTTGGAGCGAACAACATGACACGCGCGCGCTTGCCTGCCCGTCCCCTGCTTTTCACGATGCTGGCTCTCTGTTTCGCACTGGGCTCCCCGGCCTGGGCCGAAGAACCTGCGTCGGCGGAGACGATCCCGAACGAAAAGTGCTTCCGGTGCCACGACGACCCCGAGGCCGAGAACGACGAAGGCGCTTCGGTCGCGATACTGGCGTCGCAGTTCGGCGCCGGCGCCCACAAGCGGCTCGACTGCGTCACCTGTCACACCGACGCCCTGACGATCAAGCATCCGCGCAACGACCTCGGGCCCGTGAGCTTCGACGCGTGCGTCGAGTGCCACGAAGAGGAAATCGGCCCGTTCCACGAGAGCGTCCACGCCAAGGAACGAGGCGACAAGCCGTCCTCCTGCCAGGGTTGCCACGGCAACGTGCACACGACCCCGCGCAGCCGCGATCCGCTGGCACCGATGTCCGACGTGAACCAGGTGCGCAATTGCGGCTCCTGCCACGAAAACATGATGGAGGGCTACCTCTCCAGCGTGCACGCCAGGTCCCTGTTCGTGTCGGGCCTGACCGAGGCGGCGCCGGCCTGCAGCGACTGCCACGGCAGCCACGACATCCAGCGCGCCGAAGCCCCTGGCGCCCGCACGTCGTTCGCGAAGAGTCCCGAAACCTGCGGTGAATGCCACAAGGGCATCCTGAAGGAGTGGGACGAGAGCGCGCACGGTGCGCTGTGGCGTGACGGCCGCACCACCGGCCCGGTCTGCAGCACCTGCCACGAGGCGCACGCAGTGCAGGACCCGACCACGGTCGCAATGCGGCAGCACATGCCGAGCGACTGCGGCAACTGCCACGCGGACCTCTACAAGACGTTCCACGACAGCTTCCACGGCAAGGCGACCGGGGTCGGCCACGAGTCCGCGGCGATGTGCTCCGACTGCCACACGCCGCACCACAACCTGCCCGCGAGCGACCCGCGTTCGTCGATCCACCAGGACAATCTCGCCGCCACGTGCGGTGCGAGCAACTGCCACGAGGGCAAGGTCAACGCGTCGTTCCTCACCTTCATGCCCCACAGCGATCCGATGGACGCCGACCAGAACCCGTGGGTGCACTACATCTACCTGTTCATGACCCTGCTGCTGCTCGGCGTGTTCGGCTTCTTCGGCGTGCACGCGGCACTGTGGCTGCAGCGCACGCTGGTCGGACGTCTGCGCGGGGAGTTCAAGGTCGAGCATTTCGGCCCGGGCCCTTACGTGCGTCGCTTCACGACGACGCAGATCTGGCTGCACGTCTCGATCATCCTGAGCTTCCTGCTGCTCTCGGTGACCGGGCTTCCGCTCAAGTTCTCGGCCGCCCCCTGGGCGCCGGGTCTGATGAAGGCGCTGGGCGGTCCCGAGGTCGCCGGCTTCCTGCACCGCTTCGCGGCGATCGTCACGTTCGGCTATTTCGCCGTGCACCTGGCGATGCTGTTCCGCGACGTCGTGCTCAGACGGCAGAAAGGCTATTTCTGGGGCTGGCGCTCCATGACGCCGAACCTGAAGGACGTGCAGGACCTGTGGGCGAACGTGAAGTACTTCCTGTACCTCGGCCCGCGCCCCGCGCTCGACCGCTGGGCGTACTGGGAAAAGTTCGACTACCTCGCGGTGTTCTGGGGCGTCGGCATGATCGGCGTCTCGGGCCTGATGCTGTGGCTGCCCGACTTCTTCACCCGGTTCCTGCCGGGCTGGGCGCTCAACGCGGCGTACATCATCCACAGTGACGAGGCCCTGCTCGCCACCGGCTTCATCTTCCTGTTCCACTTCTTCCACACGCACCTGCGGCCCGAAAGCTTCCCGATGGATCCGGTGATCTTCACGGGCAGCGTGCCGCTGCATCGCTTCAAGGAGGAGCGGCCGATCGAGTACCAGCGGCTGGTGGACTCGAACACCCTGGACAAGTACTTCGTCCCGGCGCCGAGCAGCGCGCATATCCAGGTGGCGCACGTCTTCGGCTTCGCGGCCGTTGCGATCGGCGTGTGGCTCGCCTTCCTGATCTTCAGGGCGCTGGCCAGCGGTGCGATGCACCTGTTCTAGCGGCGTCGCGGCGAACCCAGCAGGCCGGCCGGCGAGAACATCGTCGGCCGGCCGCTCTCGAATCGGATAGTGGCAGGAGTGAGCCGGCGCTATGCTTGCGCCCGCAAGGGCCGGACGCGCATCTCCGGCGTAAGAACATCAAGGGTCACACCGTCGGGGTCAGTTCATGATCAAGCATTTCTTCGCGGCCATCACGGGCAACGTCATCAGCCTCATCGGCACCCTGCTGATGGTGATGACCCTGCTGTTCATCCTCGCGCTGCTGCTGATGCAGGCGATGGGCTTTCAGGGCGGCGCGTACCTCGGCATCCTGACCTTCGTCGTGCTGCCGATGTTGTTCCTGATGGGCGTCGTCATCGTGCCGCTCGGCCTCTGGCTGCAGAAGCGGCGCGACGCGAAGGCGGCTGCGGAAGGCCGCCCCGTCGGTCACCTGCCGGTGGTCGACCTGAACAAGGAGAGCACGCGCGGCGTGCTGCTCGGCTTCCTGGCGCTGTCCGTGCCGGTGACCGCCATTGCCGCCGGCCTGACCTACAAGGCCGTCCATTACATGGACTCGACCGAGTTCTGCGGCATGGCCTGCCACAAGGTCATGCAACCGGAATACACGGCGTTCCAGCGTTCGCCGCACGCTCGGGTGGGCTGCGCCGGCTGTCATATCGGCCCGGGGGCCCAGTGGTTCGTCAAGGCGAAGATTTCCGGTTCGTGGCAGCTCATCGCCGTCGCGCTCGACCTGTACCCGCGGCCGATCCCGACGCCGGTCCATTCGCTGCGTCCCGCCAATGGCACGTGCGAGCAGTGCCACTGGCCGACCAAGTTCGTCGGCGAGCGGCTCAAGGTGCGCACGCACTACGCCGATGACGAGACCAACACGGAACTGAAGACCGCGCTCATGGTCAAGGTGGGCGGCCGCGAGGGCGGGACCTCGAGAGGCATCCACTGGCACGTCGATCCCGACAACACGGTGCGCTACCTCGCGGACGAGTCGCGCGAGAAGATTTACGAGATCGAGCTGACGAACCACGCGAAAGGCGAGAAGAAGCTGTTCAAGATCGAGGAGGCGGCCCCGGCGGGCGCCGCATGGCGGACCATGGATTGCGTGGATTGCCACAACCGTCCGTCACATACCTACCGCAGCCCGCAGTACGAGGTCGACCTCGCGCTGTCCGAAGGCCGCATCGACAAGACCCTGCCCTACATCAAGCGCGAAGGCGTCCGCATCCTGACGGAGAAGGTCTACGACTCGCACGACGCCGCGCGCGAAGGCATCGCCGCTGCCGTCAATGCGTTCTACGCGGAAAATTATCCGGATCTCGCGAACTCGGAAGCGGTCGCCCAGGCCGGCAAGGTGCTCGGGGACGCATACTGCTGGAACAACTTCCCGCACATGAAGGTGACCTGGAACCTGTATCCGAACCACATCGGCCATCAGGACACACCGGGCTGCTTCCGCTGCCACGACAACAAGCACAAGACGGACGACGGCGACAAGGTCGGCAAGAAGTGCAGCACCTGCCACAACCTCGTGGCCGAGGAGGAGAGCGACTCGCAGTTGCTGCAGGAACTCGGCCTGCAGGAAGAGCCGCCCGAGCCGGCGTCCACCGCGGAAGGCGCGGCCCCCGATTCGGCGGCAGCGCCGACGACCTGAGCGGTCCCACGCGGCACGAGAACAGGAAGACCCCGGCTCGCCGGGGTCTTCGACTTTCGGACGCCGCCGGTGGCGGTAGGCGCGCGCCCTACTTGAGCGTCGCGTAGTAAGCCGCCACGTCCGCGATCTGCGCCGCGGTCAGCTTCTTCGCCGCCTTCGTCATCTTCGCGCTCTTGGTCCGTGTCCCGGCCTGGTACTCCTGCATGGCCTTGGTGAACTTCTCCACCGTCATGCCGGTGATGTCGGGGTTTTCGTCGTCACCCTTGCCGTCGTCGCCGTGGCAATCGACACAGGCGTCCATGGCCAGCGCCTTCCCCGCGGCGACATCGGCGGCGAACGCCGGTGTCGAGACCAGCGTCGCGGCAGCGATCAGTACGGGCACTCCCAGGTAATTCATGACTCGTCTCCTCCAGTCGGCAGGTTGTCCGGCCGGGCAGCGGCCGGAGATGCAGGTCACGCGGCGGATGCGACGCGCCGGTCCATCCAGCGCGGCGGCAGCAGGTAGAACAGCACCGTGAGAATGATGAACGGCAGCGAGAGCAGCACCAGAGCGGTCAGCAGGCTCTCGAGGCCCGTCAGTTCCATCTTGTAGGCCATCAGCCCGCGGAAGCTCTTCGAATAGAGCTGCCCGCCGATGACCACGTTCCAGCGCATGCTGAAGATGCCGAGCTCGATCAGCAGCACCGAGAGGAAGTAGAGCAGCTTGCGCATGTCCTCGTTGATGCGCCGGCTGCGCACGAGCGCGAGGATCAGCATCGGCAGCAGCATCCCGAGCGCGACCTGCATGACGACCAGGCTGTTGAACAGTTTCACCGACACCAGCTCGCCGAGGATCTTGATCGACTCCTCGCTCTGGTAGATGCGGTGGATGTAGTCGAGCGCCTCGAGTGCGAAATCGACGATGATCGCGACGAGCAGGAACAGCCCGACCTTGTCCAGGCAGCGCATGTCGAGCTTCTCGTTGCGCAGCAGGCTGAGGACCATGTAGACGAGCATCACCATGGCGATGCCCGACACGATCGCGGACATCAGGAAGACGATCGGCATCAGCACGCTGCCCCACCACGGGTTCGCCTTGATCGAACCGAAGATGAACCCGACGTACCCGTGCAGCAGGAAGGCCGAGGGGATGCCGACGACGGTGACGATCTTGCTCGCCTTGTGGTCCCAGGCCACTGCCTGCGGACTCACGTCGTCGGAGTACAGCGACAGCGCGCGATACAGCATGCGGCGCGGGCCCTTCGCCTCGCGGGCCATGAGGACCAGCTGCTGCCGGTACTCGAGCCACACCTCGATCAGCAGGATGCCGAGCAGGTACCAGAGGTAGACGAAGCCGAACATGGCCATGGCCGAGGTCGGCTGCGGCGTCATGAAGATCTCGAACGCCCGCTCGGGATGCCCGAGGTGCAGCTGCAGCGGCATGCCGGCGATCAGCATGAACGACAGCGCCGTCAGCAGCGCGAGCCGGTAGATCGGCTGCACCTCGACGACGTTGAAGACCTTGACCAGCGAGGCGAGGATGAACGCCCCGGCCACGATGCCCGTGAGGTAGGGATAGACGACGATCAGGATCGACCAGTGCGTCTCGATCTCGTTCGGGTAGATGAAGCCGGTCACCTGGCTGAGCTGGTGGGCCAGCTGCTCGTACAGGGCGGAGGGATCTGCGCCGCTCATCGGACTTCTCCGTCGAGTTTCGCGTACAGCACCTTGGGCTCGGTATTGAGGTCCGGCTTCAGTACGCCGATCTCGTTCTCGCGCTCGAACCGGACCAGGCGGTCAGCACGCGCCTTCAGATCGCCGAAGATACGTGCCTCGGTCGGGCAGACCTCGACGCACGCCGGTTGCAGCCCCTTCGTGACACGGTGGTAGCAGAACGTGCACTTGTCCGCCGTGCGCGTGTGCGGATTCAGGTAGCGGGCGCCGTACGGGCAGGCCTGGATGCAGTAGCGACACCCGATGCAGCGCTTCTCGTCCACGAGCACGACCCCGTCGCGCGTCTGGAAAGTCGCGCCCACGGGACAGACCTGCACGCACGGCGGGTTCGCGCACTGGTTGCAGAGCTTGGGCACGAAGAACGTGCGCAGCACGCCCGGGTCGATCGGCTGGTTCTGCTCGGCGAGCCGCTGCTCGGGGGTCTTGGTGCTGATGCACTCCACGTTCACTTCGCCGTCCGCGTGGATGGTGTAGCGCTCGATCCAGGTGCGGAAGTAGTACGGCTCGTCCGGGACGCCGTTCTCGGCCTTGCAGGCCTCGACGCAGCGGTTGCAGCCGATGCACTTGTCCACGTCGACGCCCATGCCGTACCAGTGCTGGGAGGGATCGTAGGGCACCGTGGCGGAGGCCGACATCTCCTCGCCCGCCGCCTGGCAGGCGAGCGCCTGCATCACGCCCGCCGCGGGGAAGAACAGGATCACGTCCTTGAGGAATTCACGCTTGTTCACTTGGGGCCCTCCGGCAGGTGCGCGTAGTGGCACTGCCAGCACACGTACGTACGACCGTGCGAACTGAAGTCGACTCGCGACCGGGCGGCCGCCGGTTCGGTGGAGGCCGGATCGTGGCAGCCGGCGCAGGCCTCGCGCGCGTCCGGCTTGGTCGGTAGCGCCGTGCGAGGCTTCAGCAGGTGCTGTTCGGCAACCTGGTGGCACTCCGTGCACGCCAGTTGCGAGTGCGCCGAGAGAGCCTTGATCCTCGCGATCCGCCCGTGGCAGCCGTCGCAACTCTTCGGCGGTTCGTCCGGCACCGGGTCGTGCGCATCGTGGCAGGCCACGCAACGCTTGCGTACGTTGTGCTCCTGCGCGACGACCTGCGGAAATCCGTCGGGGCGCGAGGCGACGAAACCGTGGCAACCCAGGCAGAATTCGCGCTCGCGGTGCTTCGGCGGCGTGACCGTCTCGTCGTCCTTGTTGGCCACGTGCGCTGCCGCGGGGCCATGGCAATTCTCGCAGCCGATCCCGCGGTGCGCGCCCGCGAGCTTGGTGCCGTACTCGTCCGAGTGGCAGTCGCGGCATGCGTCCATGCCGGCGTAACGTCCAGGCCTGGCCGCCTCGCGAACCACCGTGGCGGCCTGGTGGGGTTGCGCGGAAAACATCGATTCCGGCAGCACGACGAAGCGCAACAGCAGGACCACCGCGACGATGACGGCGATGACCGCGCCGAGTCGTGTCAACTGTTCAGGGACTTTCACGGAACGTCCTTCCCTTCGGCGATCGATCACGGAGATGCATGCGCTCCCCCTAGGTTCCGCTTAACCCGACAGCGCCGTCGACGCGTGCGTGTCGGGGAATGAGCCTGGCTGCCCGCTTCAAGCGCGGCGCCAGGATCAGCGCCGCGCCGTAGAAGGCCAGCGCGATGAACAGCGTTGCCGGGCGCGAATGCTTGAAGTCCTGCGCGACCATCTTCAGGCCGATTGCGATCAGCATCGGGTACACCAGCCACGCCCACTCCCGGTAACTGGCGTGGCTGCCGAGCCAGGCGACGAACAGCGTCGCCGCGGCCAGGACTCCGGTCCGTACGGTCGCGAGCACCCCGACATTGACGGTACCGTCGGGGAGTCCGGCCGCTGCGGCGGCGACATAACCCGTCAGGACGCCGCTGGCGACGACGACGACGACGACGGCGATCACGAGCCTCAGCGCCTTCGCCAGGACTCCGCCGTCCGGGTCCGGCCGGCGCGCGGCCAGCCATGCGCAGACGGCGGCCGCGACCGTGACGACCAGAATCGCGACCTCCGGCAGCGCCCAGGGTCCGGCCGGGCTGGCCGCCAGCGCTCGTGCGGCGTAGATCAGCGCGCCGGAAGCGACGCCCGCGACGACGACGTACGCCGCCGCGTGCAGCAGCATGTACAGGCGTCCATACCTTGACCACGCGCCTGCGGCCACGGCCGCGAACACGGAAAACACGACCGCCAGCGCGACCGCGGGCAGCTCGAGCGTCGTGCCGGCCAGCGTGAAGACGAGGGCCAGCGACGTATAGAAATAGAGGTTGTTTGCGTGCCGATCGTGGGGTTGGAGGAGGCGCGACGCCACGAAGTAACAGGCGCCGCCCAGCAGCAGCGCAATGGCGCCGAGCGTCGGGGCGACCGCTCCATGGGCGCGGGTCAGGTAGACGGCGCCGCCAAAGCCGACCACCAGCACGGCGGCCGCCTGTACCGCGTCGAACATGGTCACGCTGCGATGCCGTACCAGCGTATGGATAGCTGCGCTTCCCAGGTACGCCCCCAGCAACAGCAACTGGATGAGGACGACGACCGTGGCCGTGCCGTGATGCCCGCCCAGCGCACGCATCGTCACACCGACGACCGCCAGGTCAGCCACGAGCGCAACGGGCCAGCGCAACCACGTCCAGCCGACCGCGTAGGCCAGCCACAGCGTCGCAAGCCCAAGCCCGATCAGGAACACGGCGAACGGTGCATCGGCTCCCGTCTTCAACAGCAGCACCGCACTGGTCGGCAGGGCGGCCACCACCGTGACCCACGCAATGGCAATCAGGCGTCGGTGCCACGCGACGATCAGGAAGCCGGAGGTGAGGGCGGCGAGGACGAGCGCGCTGCTCGACCCGCCCAGCACGTGAAACCGGCTCGTCGCCTCCGTGATCAAGGGGTAGACCACGAGAGCGGCGCCGAGTGCATGGAAGATGGCGCTCAGCGGCTGCTGCAGTCGGCCTGCACGGTCCGCCATCAGCAGCCAGCCCAGGCCGTATGCGAACGCCGACGCCACGCCTGCGCTCGCCGCCAGCACGCCCGCCTCCGTCATCGCGCGGAGGAAAAAACCACCGGCGAGCACCAGGAAGAGCCTGCCCAGCAGCGACAGCACGACGATCGGGTCGAACCCTTCACGACCGGCCGTGCCCATCGGGGCTGCGGAAGTCGAGGCCGGCGACCGCGCACGGTTGTCGGCCGGCGTCACCTCGGTGGCGACGCTTCGACGATACGATTCGAGCTCATCGACACGCGCCTGCAGCGAATGCACGGCCGTCTGCAGCTGTTCGATGGTGGACTCGAGACGAACCAAACGATCGTCCACGATGCCTCCCCCGATCTACGCCATCCGCGCCGCCTCCCGCGATCGCGGCGCCGTTCCACCCTGCATTTCGTCGGCCGATCAGAGCAGCGTGCGCTGCAGCAAATCCATGAGGGATTGCCGTAGCAAACAGCGGGCATTTCACCGGCATATCGGCCCGCTCCGCGCTGTGCGATGCTCGATTTCGTCATGCCGCTGCTCACCCTGCGCAATGCCGAACTCTCCTTCGGCACCCACCCCCTGCTCGACCGCGCCGAGCTGGGGGTCGAGCCCGGCGACCGCATCGGGCTCATCGGCCGCAACGGCACCGGGAAATCGTCCCTGCTCGAAGTGATCGCGGGGCGCCTCGCACTCGACGATGGCGACCTGCAGAAGCCCGCCGGCCTGCGCGTGGCGTCGGTGCGCCAGGAACCCGAGTTGCCGGCGGCCACCACGGTGCGTGAAGCACTTGCCGACTGGGCCGGCCTCGACTCGGTCGAGGACGAGCGCACACGTTGGCGACTCGAGGCGCGGCTGGTCGAGTACCTGCACCGGTTCGGCGTCGACGGGGCCGCCGCGCCGTCGGGGATGTCGGGCGGCGAACGCAAGCGCGCGGCACTCGCCGCAGCGTTCGCAGCGGACCCGCAACTACTGCTGCTCGACGAGCCGACGAACCACCTCGACATCGACGGCATCGAGCGACTCGAGGAACTGCTGGTCGACGGGCCGACGTCCATCGTCGTCACCCACGACCGCACGTTCCTGGACCGCGTCGCGACCCGCATCGTCGAACTCGACCGCGGCCTGCTGCGCTCGTACACCGGCAACTTCGCCACGTACGAGCGGCGCAAGGCGGAGCAGCTCGCCGACGAGGCGGTGGCCAATCGCAGGTTCGACAAGTTCTGGGCACAGGAGGAGGTCTGGATCCGCAAGGGCGTCGAGGCCCGTCGCACGCGCAACGAGGGCCGCGTCAAGCGGTTGGAGCAGCTGCGACGCGAGCGCGAGGCGCGACGCGAGCGGCTCGGCAACGTCAGGCTGGCCGTCGATGCGGGCGAGCGCTCGGGCCGGCTCGTCGCCGAGCTGAGGCACGTCGGCAAACGTTTCGGGGATCGGGTCGTCGTCCGGGATCTGGAATTGCGTCTGATGCGGGGAGACCGCCTCGGGCTCGTGGGGCCGAACGGCGCCGGCAAGTCCACGCTGCTCAAGCTCATTCTCGGCGAACTTGCACCGGACGCGGGCGACGTGCGGCTCGGCACGCAGCTCAGCGTCGCGTACTTCGACCAGCTGCGCGCGCCGCTCGACCCGGACGCCACGGTCGCAGCGCCCGTGAGCCCGAGCTCGGACTGGGTCGGCGAGGGCGAGCGAC
>DASSJN010000249.1:0-8825 GCA_035691185.1 Steroidobacteraceae bacterium | reverse complement strand
AGTGCGAACTCCGGATCGAGGTCGATCGCCGCCCGGAAGAACTTCTCGGCCTCTGCCAGTCCGGCGCTTGTCCGCCTGGCCATGCGCTGGTTGCCCAGCTGGTAGGCCTCCCAGGCCGCCAGGCTCTGTGTGGGGACTGCGCCCACCCGGGTTCTCTCGTCCAGTGTCAGGGTTGCCTTCAGGGCCTCAGCGATGGCCGCGGCGACTTCGCTCTGGATCGCGAAGATGTTGGCGGCCGTCAGTTCGCGGTCGTAGCTCTCGGCCCAGAGGTGAGCGTCTGTGTCGGCGTCGATCAGCTGCACGTTGATGCGTACCCGGTCGCCAGCACGCTGCACGCCGCCTTCCAGTATCTTGGTGACGCCGAGTTGCTGGGCGATGTCCTTGGTCGGCAACCTGGTGTCCCGAAACTGCTCCACTGACGTGCGCGAGATGACCTTGAGTGCACTGACCTTCGAGAGCTGCGTGAGGATGTCGTCGTGGATGCCGTCGACGAAGAATGCGTCGCCGCTCTCGTGGCTCCGGTTATCGAACGGAAGCACCGCGATCGACGGTCGCCTGTCGTTCGTGGTAGCTGGCGCCGGCCGCGCTGCGCCTGGTATCACGGTCCTGCCGCTGGGCCGTCCGTATTGCCAGAGAAACCCTCCGCCCACCAGGACCAGCAGCAGAATTATCGTGAGCTCTGCTGCGGTGACACGCTGCTCGCCGCGGTCGCCGTGGTACCAGGCGACGACGAGTGCGATGGGCAAGCCGAAAAACAGGAACAGCGTGCCGACCTGCTGGATCCGCTCCGACCAGTGAAAGGTCGCGACGGCGTGCGAAAGGCCTTGGACCAGCGCCCACGCCCCGGCGGTGTATGCAAGTCCCCACTGCACGACCTTGCGGCGGCGCAGTCGCGCCAAGGTGCCTTCGCCCCCCTTGTCGGTCGGCTCGGTCACGTCGGTTGCTCCCCGAGGAACCAAGTGTAACCGGATGGGCGGCGGCGATTGCGGTCGGCGCTGCTCACACCCAGAGCTTCAAAGGCAGCAGGCCCCAGTATGCGAGCACCACGGTGAACTGCAGCACGCCGAGCATGGCGGCGACCTCGAGCGCAGCCATCGTGTGCCACGGGCGGCGTCTCCAGCGGAGTGCGAGGCCGGCGAGCATCGCGAACGGCAGGAGTCCGGTCACGGCCGCCAGCGCACCACTCGCCACGGTCAGATCACCCATCTCCAGAAACGGCTGGCGGTAGAACAGCGGGACCGGCAGTAGCAGCGCCAGGGAGCCGACAAAAGGCGGGAAACCTGGATCGCTCGGCCGAGCGCGGCGGGTGAGCACGCGAGACAGGCCGACCAGAATCAAGTACGTCAAGCCGAGTATGCCAATCGCCAGGCTGGACCACAGCAGCATCAGGTGGCCGAGCGACGCCTCCTGATAGGTTTGCGCGGCAGTGCTCATCACGCGTTGGTCGTCCGCCGTCACGGAGAACGCATGCGAGGCGGTGACGCGATCGTCCCGCCGGTAGAGCGAACCGCCCGTGGGTGTCAACGTGAGTTCCGGCGATTGCAAGGTCCAGAGTCGCAAATTCGGGCCATGCGCACGGACGACTGCGAAATTGAAAACGGTATCGAGCCACGCGAAGGTCGCCATGCGACTTGGCGACGGAACGTAAAAGCCTGCCCACGTGCCCGACGCAGGCGTCGAACCTGCTGTCGAACTCGGCAACACACCGTCGACCTTCAGTTCGCGGATCAGCAAGCGGTGAAACCGGTCGTATTGCGCGGTCTCGCTGTCGGTGTTGATCGAGAGAAAGAACGCTCGTTGTTGCTCGGGGAACAGGCAGAACAGCGCGTGAAAGCCGATCGTGCTCCCGCCCTGGCATTTGCCAAGGGAACCGTGCCTGTCGCGCGCATAAAGCCCCAGCGCATATCCGACGCGGAGTCCTGCGGCCGCGGCTTCGGTATCGACCGGCACACCCATTGCAGAAAGCAATCGCTGGTCGATGAACGTTCGTCCTTCGACCCTCCCGTCACCCATCAGAAACCGGGCGAGCCGCGCCATGTCGCCAGCGGTCGTCGTCAATTGGCCTGCCGGCCGCAGGCGGGTCGGCACCGAAGCGTGAGCTTCGCCGCGTTCGAAATGCCCCATTGCTATGCGCGGATCGCCACGTGCCCCGGTTTGTGTCGTGAAGGAGAACGTGCTGTCGTGCATGCCCAGCGGCTGCAGCAGATGGGTGTCGAGGTAGGTCTCGTACCGCGTCCCTGTCACGGTCTCGATGACCATGCCGGCGAGCGTGTAGCCAATGTTCGAGTACGAGTGTCTCGCACCCGGCCGGCTGCGCAGGCGCAGCCGCGGTTGGCCGGCAGCCACGGCCTCTGCAAGCGGCAAGTCGGCGCCCACCCTGACGCTGAACACGTGCGCGATGCGCGCATCGTCGAGACCGGCGGTCTGGTCGAGCAGGTGTCGAACGCGTATCGGGTCGCTCGACGCCCATGGATTTTCGATTACGATTCCGGACACCAGGTCCTCGATGGGAGCGTCCAGTGCCAGCCGGCCTTCGGTCACCAGTCGAAGAATGCCGGTCGCAACGAGCGTCTTGGCGACCGATCCCACCTGCACTCGATCTTCGACGCCCATCGGCTGCCCGAGCCTGGCGTCCTTGATTCCCGCCGCGCCCAGAGCGACCGCACCGTCGGCGAGCACAGTCGACCAGACCGCTCCCTGGAGACCCTGCCGTCGTAACTCCGCGCCAATCTCGGCAGAAATTCCAGCCGTTGATCCGATACCGACGCTCGGCGCCGCAATCGAGAGCAGCACTACCCTTGCCATGGACCGTGCTGCTGTTGTGGATTTCATGTACGCCGTAATCTTCGCCACGTGACTGCCCTGGTGCCGACACATCTGCAGCTCGCGCGGGCATGGTGCTCGTGATTCGGAACGGACGAATCGACGCCGACGCCGCGCTTGACAGCCTCCGGCTCCCGGCAGCAGTGTGTTCGAATCACGAACAGTAGTTCGTATCGCGAAGGTT
This sequence comes from Steroidobacteraceae bacterium, assembly GCA_035691185.1. Lineage (GTDB taxonomy): Bacteria > Pseudomonadota > Gammaproteobacteria > Steroidobacterales > Steroidobacteraceae > RPQJ01. Next base: position 5,818 of record DASSJN010000249.1, on the reverse strand, counting down.
TGGTACTGCATGAAAGTCGGGCGACAGGACCAGCGCTACACGGCCATCTGCGCCTCGAACCCCGAGACGATCGTCGTCCGGGGCAAGGATCTCTGCGCCGACCTGATCGGTCGCATCGGCTTCACCGATTACACGTGGCTGCTGATCACCGGCGAGCTGCCCACGCCGCAGCAGCGCTCCGTGCTGGATTCGACGCTGCTCGCGATCGCCGAGCACGGCCTGGTGCCGAGCGTCGTCGCGGCCCGCATGACGCTCGCCGCCGGGCCCGAGGCGTTGCAGGGCGCCGTGGCGGCAGGCCTGCTCGGGTGTGGCTCGGTCCTGCTCGGGTCGGCGGAAGTCGCGGGCCGATTCCTGCACGAGATCGTGCATCGAGCACAGGGCGGCGATCTGGAAAGTGCAGCGCGCGCCGTCGTCGCGGAGCGGCGCGCCCAGCGGAAGGCGATTCCCGGCTTCGGCCATCCGCTGCACGCCGGCAGCGACCCCCGGGCGAAGCGTCTGCTCGAAGTCGCGGCGGAGCAGGGCACGAGCGGCCGTCACGTCGAGGTCACGCACGTCGTCGAGCGCGTCCTGCCCGAACTGACGGGCAAGACGCTGGCGCTGAACGTCTCCGGCGCCATCCCGGCCGTGCTGCTCGATGCGGGATATCCGCTCGGCGCGCTCAAGGGCGTGCCGCTGCTCGCGCGCACCGCGGGCCTGATCGCGCACCTGCTCGAGGAGCAGCAGCGCTCGATCGGCTTCATTCTCGCGCACGAGGGCTCCTCGTCGATCGCGTACGACGGCGCCGCGCCGGAGGGCTTCGTGCCCGGCGAGGATGCGTGAGCCTGGCCGGTCTCGAAGACTGGCTCGCGCGTTACAGGGCCGCGTGGGAATCGCGGGATCCCGAAGCCGCGGCGGCACTGTTCAGCGCCGATGCGACCTATCACGAAATGCCGTTCGATGCCCCGATCGTCGGCCTGGATGGCATCCGCAACTACTGGGCCCGCGTCACCGCCGACCAGCGTGACGTTCGATTCCGGTCGCGGCCGGTCGTCGTCTCCGGAAACGCCGGCATCGCAGAGTGGACTGCGACGTTCCGCCGGGAATCGTCGGGCGCGACGATCGAGCTGAACGGCGTGTTCATCCTCGAGTTCGATGCCGCAGGGCGTTGCACGTCACTGCGGGAGTGGTGGCACGTGCGGCAGCGCTAGGCTCGAGCGAGTCTCGTAATCGTCAGGCCTCCGCGACCACCACCGGCGCCGGCGGCTCGACCGCCTCTAAACGGACGGTGGAGGCCGAGGCGGCGGCCACTGCCAGCTCCGCCTCGCAGCATTGGCGGCTCGGGCAGAGGTCTTCCATGTAGTCGGCGTCGAACTTGACACGCTCGATCAGGAAGTCCACGAACGCACGCACCTTCGGCGTCTTGCCCTGACCGCGCGGGAACAGCGCGTTCATTTCCACCGACGGGCCGGTCCAGCCCGCGAGCACGCGCCGCACGTAACCGTTCTCGGCGTAGGCCCTCATCATCACGTCCGCGGCGAGCATCAGTCCTTCGCCCGAGAGCAGCGCCGGATGCAGTGCGGCGGGGTCGTTGGCGACCAGCACGGGGTGGATCTTGAACTCGGTCGTCGCGTTGCCGTCGCTGAGGGGCCAGTAGAAGCCGCTGCCGTTCATCCCGAACTTGCTCATGCCCAGCGTGCGATGGTGCTGCAGGTCGGCAGGGTGTACCGGTTCGCCGTGGCGTTCGAGATAGCGTGGACTCGCGTACACCTGGCTGCGGAACACGGCGAGTCGACGCGCGACGAGGTTGCTGTCGCGCAGCGGCCCTACCCGCAGCGCGACGTCGATCTCCTTGTCGATCAGGTCGAGCGGTTCGTTCGTGAGCACCATCTCGACGCGCACTTCCGGGTACCGCGCCTGGAACTCGCCGAACAGCGGTGTGATGCGCGAGATCGCGAAAGAGTACGGCGCGGTGACGCGCAGCCATCCGCGCGGCCCGCCCTGCAGCTGGCCGATGGCGCTCTCGGCATCGTCGAGTTCACGCGCGATGCGCTGCGAGTGCTCGAAGTAGATGTTGCCGGCCTCGGTCAGGCCGAGCTTGCGCGTGGTCCGGTGCAGCAGTTGTGCGCCGAGCCTCGTCTCGAGTTCCTGGATCTTGCGACTCACGGTCGTCTTCGGCAGCCGCAGCGCCCGTGCGGCCGAGATGAAACTGCCGTGCTCGACCACTTTGGCGAAGATCAGCGTGTCGTTGAGGTCGCGGGCCATCGTCGTGCTCCTGCGTGCGGCCAGTGGGTCGTCTGTGATGCAGAATTTGATTGGACCGTAGGCGGGACGATTATTCCCTAAAACTCAGTCTAATCAACGGTCACTTCGGCGCTTATCGTACGCCGCCATGAAGACCCGCAATTCACGAGCACCGGTCCAGACCGCAAACACCGAATTCAATCAAGTGTTTACGGGTGAGTCGCGCCGTCGTCGGCCCGATCGTCCCGCCGACGGGGCACTGCTTCCCGTGCACGGGACAATCGAAGCCCCCATCGTCGTCGTTGGTGCGACCGGGACAATCGGCCAAGCGTTGGTTCGGCAGCTGGTCGCATCGGGACAACCCGTCGTCGCAGTCGCGGCGCAGTTTGACGGGCTTGCCGGGCTGCGTGAGGCGGCCACGCCGGGCGCCGTCACGCCGATCGTCGGCCGCATCGACACCGATGCGGATGCGCAGCGACTGGCCGACCAGCTCCGCGCGCTCGACCGGCCGCTCGCGGGCGTGGTCGTCACGTTTCCGCACGGCCGGGCCGCCGAGGCCGGTCGCGGGCGCCTGCTCGAGCAGCCCACCGAAGTCCTGAACGACTGCATCGAACAGACGGTGATCGCGCAGCACGCACTCGCGCGTCACCTGATTCCGCTGCTGGCCGAGTCCGGCCGCAACACGCGCTACGTGATCGTCGGCGGCCCGGGCAGCGAGACGCCGTGGGCCGGTTACGGCCAGCGTTCGGTCGCGATGGCGGCGACGCGGATGCTCGCGCGCGTGCTGCACGACGAAGCGCGTGCCTCCGGCGTACGCGTGCAACTGCTCTCGATCGACTCGCCCGTGCGCAGCGAGGAGCCGGGTGACCACGAATGCCCCGAATGGCCGGCCGCGAGCGACGTCGCACGCAGTGTCGCGCGGCTGGTCGATCGCCGATCCACCGATGAATCGACGGACGCGATCGTCACTTGCGCACGCAGCACCAGCGCGTGCTCGTCGGGCCCCCTGACGCGTCGGTTCCGCGACGTGCCGTCGTTGCTCGAATCGCTCCGGAACGCCACGAACAAGATCACACCGCAGTGAGGAATCTCCGTATGAACCCCTTCCGACTGAAGTCCTACGCAGCCGCGGCGCTCGCGCCCGTTATCCTGATCGCCGCAGGTGTCGTCTTCGCCGTCACGCATGACGGCCAGGGTGACTCGCAAGGCGCGGCCGGAGCGCCGCCACCCCCGGCGGTCAGCGTCGCGAAGGTGGTCGAACGCGAATTCCAGCCCTGGGACGAGTTCACGGGTCGCATCGCCGCGGTCGAGACCGTGGAACTGCGTCCCCGCGTGAGCGGCTACATCGAGCGGGTTGCCTACGAAGAGGGCCACGAGGTGCGCAAGGGCGACCTGCTGTTCGTGATCGACCAGCGTCGCTATCGCGCGGCGCTCGACCGTGCCGTCGCGGAATTCCAACGCGCACGCAGCGAAGCCCGGCTCGCGGCCACCGAGCTCGAGCGCGCAGAGACGCTGCTCGCCGCCAAGGCCATCTCGCGCGAGGAGTTCGACGCGCGACGCGCCGCGAACGTCCAGGGCGATGCGACCGTGCGCGCCGCTGCGGCGGCCGTCGACACCGCCCGGCTCGACCTGCAGTTCACGGAGGTCCGCTCGCCCATCGACGGTCGCGCCGGGCGCGCCCTCGTCACGGTCGGCAACCTGGCCCAGGCGGACTCGACGCTGCTGACGACGCTCGTCTCGCTCGACCCGATGTACGTGTACTTCGAGGCCGACGAGCAGACGTTCCTCGACTATTCGGCGGCGGCGCGGCGCGGCGAGCACCGCACGACCTCGAGCCCGGTGCGCGTCGGCCTCGCGAACGAGACGGGTTTCCCGCATCCGGGCACGGTCGACTTCGTCGACAACCAGGTCGACGCGCGCACCGGGACGATCCGGGCGCGTGCGGTCGTGCCGAACGCGGATCGCTCGCTGACGCCGGGCCTGTTCGCACGCGTGCAGCTCGGCGGCGGGCGTCGCCAGTCGGCGTTGCTGATCGACGAGAAGGCCGTGCTGACCGACCAGGACCGCAAGTACGTCTACGTGCTCGGGCCCAACGACGTCGCGGTGCGCAAGGACATCGTGCTCGGTCGCAAGGCCGGCGACCTGCGCGTCGTCGATCGCGGGCTCGAGCCGGGAGAGACGGTCATCGTGCACGGCGTGCAAAGGGTGTTCTTCGCAGGCATGCCGGTCGCCCCGCAGGAAATCGCGATGGGTGACGCGGCGCCGGATGCGTTGCGGATGGCGGCCAACAAGCCGTCCGCCGTCGACGCGAGCTGAGGGAGCGCGAAATGGACTTCTCCAAATTCTTCATCGACCGGCCGATCTTCGCGGCCGTGCTCTCGATCGTGATTTTCGCGGCAGGCCTGATCGCGATCCCCCTGCTGCCCGTGACGGAATACCCCGACGTGGTGCCGCCGACGGTGCAGGTCCGCGCGGTCTACCCGGGCGCCAACCCGAAGGTGATCGCCGAGACGGTGGCGACGCCGATCGAGGAAGCGATCAACGGCGTCGAGAACATGATGTACGTGAAGTCGGTCGCCGGCAGCGACGGCGTGCTGGTCACGACGGTCACGTTCCGCGCCGGCACCGATCCCGACGATGCGCAGGTGCTGGTGCAGAACCGGGTCAACCAGGCGCTCGCGCGCCTGCCGGAGGACGTCCGTCGCCAGGGTGTGGTGACCCAGAAGCAGTCGCCCAACTTGACCATGGTCGTGCACCTGCTGTCGCCGGACGGCAAGTACGACTCGCTGTACCTGCGCAACTACGCGACCTTGAAGGTCAAGGACGAACTCGCCCGCCTGCCGGGCGTGGGCAACGCGCAGCTCTGGGGTTCGGGCGACTACGCGATGCGGGTCTGGCTCGACCCGGACAGGATCGCCGCGCGCGGCCTGACGGCCGGCGACGTCGTGCGCGCGATCCGCGAGCAGAACGTCCAGGTCTCTGCCGGCCAGCTCGGCGCCGAGCCCACGCCGACCGCGAGCGATTTCCTGGTCTCGATCAACGCGCAGGGACGGCTGGAGACGGAGGAGGAGTTCGGCCAGATCGTGGTCGAAAGCGGCACGGACGGCGAAGTCGTCCGGCTCGCGGACGTGGCCCGGCTCGAGCTCGGCGCCGGCGACTACACGCTGCGCTCGCTGCTCGACAACAAGGACGCCGTCGCCATCGGCATCTTCGAGGCGCCGGGCGCCAATGCCATCGGCGTCTCGGACTCGGTGCGGGCGCGCATGGCGGAGCTCGCGACGCGCTTCCCCGAAGGCATGGCATACGAGGTGGTCTACGACCCGACGGTGTTCGTGCGCGACTCGATCAAGGCCGTCGTGACGACGCTGTTCGAGGCCGTGCTGCTCGTCGTGCTGGTCGTGATCCTGTTCCTGCAGACCTGGCGCGCCTCGGTGATCCCGCTGCTCGCGGTCCCCGTCTCGGTCGTCGGCACGTTCGCGGCGCTGCACCTGCTGGGGTTCTCGATCAACACGCTGAGCCTGTTCGGGCTCGTGCTCGCGATCGGCATCGTCGTCGACGACGCGATCGTCGTGGTCGAGAACGTCGAGCGCAACATCGA
>DASSJN010000248.1:0-30697 GCA_035691185.1 Steroidobacteraceae bacterium | reverse complement strand
GGTCGAACGGCCGCTGCCCGGACCCGGGCCGGGCCAGCTGCGCGTCCGGGTTCTCGCCTGCGCGGTCTGTCGGACGGACCTGCACGTCGTCGACGACGAGCTGCCAGGCATCCGCCATCCCATCGTGCCGGGCCACGAGATCGTCGGCATCGTGGACGCTCGCGGGGACGGCACGTCGACGCCGCTCGGCGCGCGCGTCGGCATACCCTGGCTCGGCCACACCTGCGGCCACTGCGAGTACTGCACCCACGGGCGCGAGAACCTGTGCGACGAGGCGCGCTTCACCGGGTACCAGATCGACGGGGGCTACGCCGAGTACACCGTCGCCGATGAACGCTTCTGCCTCCCCCTGCCCGACGCGATCGACGACGTGCACGCCGCGCCGCTGCTGTGCGCAGGGCTGATCGGCTACCGTTCGCTCGTTATGACCGGGGACGCGCGGCGCCTCGGCCTGTACGGGTTCGGGGCGGCCGCCCACATCGTCGCGCAGGTCGCGCGCCACCAGGGCCGGGACGTCTATGCATTCGTGCGCCCGGGCGACGAGGCGGCAAAACGATTCGCGTTGCGTCTCGGTTGCGCCTGGGCCGGCGATGCCGAGGCAACGGCGCCGGTGGCGCTCGACGCCGCCATCATATTCGCACCGGCGGGAGAGCTGGTGCCGGTGGCGCTCGCCGCGGTGCGCAAAGGCGGGACCGTCGTCTGCGGCGGCATTCACATGAGCGACATTCCGTCGTTTCCCTACGCCCGGCTCTGGGGCGAGCGCGTACTGCGCTCCGTCGCCAACCTGACGCGTCGCGACGGCGAGGAGTTCCTGCGTCTCGCGCCACGCGTGCCGGTGCGTACCGAAGTGAAGACCTGGCCGCTTGCGGCGGCGAACGACGCCCTGGACGCGCTGCGCGCCGGTCGGCTGAATGGGGCGGCCGTGCTGGTCCCGCCGGCCGGCGTTCGCCGGGGCTGATCCGCGCGATCGCGAAGGCGGTATCCTTGTGCGCGCGGCACTGGCTCGGGGTTGACGCCCCACAAGAACGACGACGAAGAGGACAGGCGCGATGAAGATCCAGGTCAAGCACACGCTCAAGACGGACGTCGGCTCCGCGTTCAAGCTCTGCACCGAGCAGAAATCGCAGGAAGCGGTCTATGCGCAGCTCGGCGGCACGGACCTCAGGATCAAGCGCGAGGGCCGTGCGCCGAACGTGCGGCTCAAGATCTCGCGCAGGATGCCGGCCAACCCGCCCGCCGCGATCCGCAAGATCGTGCCGTCGACCAACGACGTCGCCCACACGGAGGAGTGGGGCAGCGACGGCCAGGGCTACGCCGCGGACATCGTCGTCGACATCCGCAGCGTGCCGGTCAGGATCGTCGGCACGAAGATCCTGCAGCCGGAGAAAGGCGGCTGCAGCGTCGCCTGGAACTTCGACGTCACGAGCGGCATCCCGCTGCTGGGCGGCATCATCGCGGCGTTCGCGGGCGAGGAACTCAAGAAGAACCTGGAAGACGAGTTCGAGGTGCTCGAGGCGTCGGTCTGAGTCGGGCGTCGATTTTGTTGCGGCGCAACTAGCCAATAGCGAAACGCCACGCGGCGGCTTGCGCGCTACGATGCGTGCATGGCTCCCCGCCTGTCCGCGATCGACCGCGCGTTCTTCCTGCTCGAGACCGAGCAGCGGCCGATGAACGTGGGGCTGCTCACGATCGTCGCGACGCCGCCGCGGAGGAGCCGCGGCAGGCCCTCCGACGTCGTCGTCGAGCGCATGCTGCGCTGCCCGGTGGGGCCGCCGTTCAACTACCGTCTCGCCCCGGGCACCTGGCCCCGGCTCGAGGTCTTGAAGCGGGTCGACCCGGCCGACCAACTCTATCGGCACGAACTGCCCGCCGGCAGCGACCTCCAGACGCTGTTCACCCGCGTCTGCGACATTCACTCGCGTCGCCTCGACCGGGCTCGACCGCTCTGGGAGATGCACGTCTTCGACGGGCTCGCGCGCGGGCGCGTCGCCCTCTATTTCAAGAGCCACCACGGCCTGCTCGACGGGCTCGGATTCCTCCAGGTCATCCGCAGCACCGTCACCGCCCGACCCGGGGGAAGCGCGCCGCAAGCGATCTGGCGCGGCTTGCTGGATACCTCCAGCGGCAAGTCCGCCGCGCCTGCGGCGTCGCGACCGGTCTCCGCGGCCACGCCGATCGAGTTGCTCGAATCGGCGTGGCGCGCGGGGCGTACCGCCAGCGACATGGTGCGGCTGTTGTGGCACGTGGGCCGGCGCGACCTGGGCCTCGGCCGCGGCATGTCGACGCCGTTCCTCTCGACGCCGGACGTGCTCAAGGCCGCGCCGTCGCCCCACCGCGTCATGGGCCACTGCGCACTGCCGTTGGCGCGGGTGCGTTCGGTGGCGCGCGCCGGCGACGCCAAGATCAACGACGTCGTGCTCGCCACGATCGACATCGCGCTCACCCATTACCTCGCGGATCGCGGCCTGCGTCCGGCGAGGCCGCTCGTGGCTGACATGCCGGTGGCCCTCCACGACGGCGCCGGCGCCGCCGGCAACCGCATCACGATCCTGCAGGTGCCCATGGGCCGCCCCGGCGGCACCCCGGCGCAACGCCTGGCGGACGTCGTGCGCGAAACCCGCACCGTCAAGGACGAGATCCGCGCATTGTCCCCCGACGCGCTGTTCTTCTATTCGATCGCCGAGCATGCGGTCGCGAGCGCGATCGAGACCCTGAACCTCGGCGAGCTGCCCATGCTCGCGAACACGGTCATCTCGAACCCGGCAGGTATCGACGGCACGGTGTACTTGAACGGCCTGCCCGTGGAACTCGCCTTGCCGGTGTCGGTGGTCGCGCACCACCAGGTGCTCAACATCACGGTCTCGAACTACGGCGGCGACCTCAACGTGACCTTCATCGCGTTGCGCGAGGCTCTGCCGGACGTGCAGCGGCTGGCTGACGCGACCGCGCGCGCCCTGGTCGAGCTACAGCGGTCCGTGTCTGGCAAGTCGGGCCGGCGCCTGCCGCGTCGACGCGTGGCTCCGGCACGCAGGACCGCCCCGGCACGGCACGTCACGTTGCATTAGTCTTGTCGTCCTGTCGTCGTCGACGGGAGCCGACGCCATGGGCCTGCGCACGCTTGCACGCGATCTCGGCGTCGCCGCACGTCTCGGCGGCCGCGTGTTGCGACGACGTATTGCGGGTGCCGACTCCGGCACGGGCGAACCCGACCGGCCGGGCTGGCGCTCGGGCCTCGAAGCCTGGCTCCGATCGCTGCCCCCGGAGGCCGTGGTCGAGCATCGCTTCATCGAGCTGCCGGGGACCCGGCCGCCGTGGACGGACAGCGGCATCATCGTGCGCCCCGGCGACCGCCTGACCTGGTTCGCCGCCGGACGCGTCTTGCTGTCGCGGGCGCTCGACATCTGGGTGCCGCCGTCGTTCCAGCTCTGGGGCCGCATCGCGGGTGCCGGGGCGGCCTTCCGGGGCACGCGCGCCACCCACACCTTCGAGGCCCGCTCGTCGGGGCCGCTGCAGCTCGCCAGTTATTTCCCCGGCGAGTGGGCCCACCCGGACGGCACGCTCGGCGCCGGGGCGAACGACTACCACACGGTCTCGGGGGGCATGGCCGTGCTGGTCGTGCGATGGCGCGGGGACGTGGATGTCGCATCGCTGCTCGGCGGCTCGACCGACGCGCCCGAGCCCGTCCGGGCCGAACTCGAGCGCCTGCGGACGAACGTGTCCGCTCCTGACGGCTGGGACTATCTCTGGTTCCTGGGCCCGGGCGAGATCTACCGGCCTGGGCGGGCCGCGGACGGCTCCCCGGCGATCCGCTGCGACACCCACGGCGACGTCGGCATCCTGCGCCGGACGGTCGACGTGCCGCTGGAGCCGGGGACGACGTTCGACTGGCGCTGGCGCGTCGACCGGCTGCCGGCCGACCTGCGCGAGGACTCCCTGCCCTCGCACGATTACCTGAGCATCGCCGCGGAGTTCGACGACGGCCAGGACCTCACGTATTACTGGAGCGCGGCGCTGCCGGTCGGCACGGTCTATCGCTGCCCGTTGCCCACCTGGCAGCACAAGGAGACGCACATCGTGGTCCGCTCGGGAGCCACCGGCCTCGGGTGCTGGCTCGACGAAAGCCGTGACTTGCACGCGGACTATCGCCGTATCATCGCCGGTCCGGCGCGCTCGGTCGTGCGGGTCTGGCTGATCGCCAACAGCCTGTTCCTGCGCGGTCACGGCACATGCGAGTATGCGGGGATTGCGCTGCGCAGCGCGGGCGGCGCAGTGACGAAGGTACTTTGACACAGTGTCTAGGGTTCCGTGTCCAGTGTGGCCTCGGAAGCGCGTCGCGCCGTTCATTCCTACCAGACACTGGACACTGAACACTAGACACTTCCCCTGGGGGGTTCCATGCACGGCTTGATGATGGACGCGCCGCTCCTGATCACCGAAATCATGCGGTTCGCGGAGCGGAATTTCGCCGACACCGAGATCGTGTCGGTCACGTTCGACCAGCCGCGCCACCGCACGACCTGGCGCGAGGTGTTCCGCCGCGCGCGGAAGCTCGCGAACGCGCTGCAGGCCGCGGGCGTCCAGCGCGGCGACCGCATCGGCACGCTGGCATGGAACGACTATCGCCACCTCGAGCTCTATTACGCCGTCTCGTGCATGGGCGCGGTGCTGCACACCGTGAACCCGCGGCTGTTTCCCGAGCAGCTCGAGTTCATCATCAACCACGCCGAGGACAAGCTGCTGTTCGTCGACGCCACGCTGCTGCCCGTGCTCGCGTCGCTGCAGGGCAAGCTGCCCACGGTCGAGCGCACGATCGTGATGACCGACGCCGCGTCCATGCCGCCGGCGGTCGCGGGCAAGCTGCCCGACTACGAGTCGTTCATCGCCGGGCACTCCGAGGCGTTCGACTGGCCCGTGCTCGACGAGCGCTCCGCAAGCTCGCTGTGCTACACCTCCGGCACGACCGGCCATCCGAAGGGCGTGCTCTACAGCCATCGTTCGACGGTGCTGCATGCCTACGGCGGCTGCATGATGGACTCGCTCGGCCTCTCGGGCGCGGATTGCGTGCTCGCCGTCGTGCCGATGTTCCACGCGAACGCCTGGGGGCTCCCCTACAACGCACCGATGACCGGCGCCAGACTCGTCTTCCCGGGGCCGCGCATGGGCGACGCGCCCACGCTCACCCGATTGATGAACGACGAGGGCGTGACGCTCGCCGCCGCCGTGCCGACGGTCTGGACGATGCTGCTCAATCACCTGCAGCAGTCCGGCGAGAAACTGAAGACACTGCGGCGCACCGTGATCGGCGGCTCGGCCGTGCCGCTGCAGATGATCCGCGCCTTCCGCGACCGTCACGGCGTGACGGTCATTCAGGGCTGGGGCATGACCGAGACGAGCCCGCTCGGCAGCGTCAGCACGCTCCGCGCGGACCAGCTGCAGCTGCCGGAGGAGGAGCAGGTGCAACTGCGCGGCAAGGCGGGCCACGGCATTTTCGGCATTTCGATGAAGATCGTCGGCGACGACGGCAAGGAGCTGCCGTGGGACGGCGTGAGCGCAGGCGAGCTCAAGGTGAGCGGCCCGTGGGTCTGCGGCGGCTATTTCCGTCTCGATCGCTCGCCGGCGCACGCGGAACCGGGCTGGTTCGCGACCGGCGACGTCGCCGTGATCCATCCGAACGGCTTCCTGCAGATCACCGACCGGGCCAAGGACGTGATCAAGTCCGGCGGCGAGTGGATCAGTTCGGTCGATCTCGAGAACTGCGCCTGCGGCCACCCCGAGGTGCTGATGGCCGCGGCGATCGGCGTGCGCCACCCGAAATGGGACGAGCGGCCGGTGCTGCTCGTCGTGCCGCGCCCGGGCTGCGCGCCCGGTGCCGAGTCCGTCCTCGAGCACCTTGCGCAGCACTTCGCGAAGTGGCAACTGCCCGACACCGTCGTGTTCGTCGAGGCGCTCCCGCTCACGGCCACCGGCAAGATCAACAAACGGTCCCTGCGTGAGACCTACGGGCACGTGCTGATGGAGCAAACCGGGACATCCTGAGTGGCGCTATCGGACGAATCCTGCACGCGCGTGGCAATTCGCCAAACTGTGACGCCCTGCATAGGTTGCGCAATCCGCCTTGAGTGGAGCTGCGCCGTGCACGACGCTCCGCGGGTCGAGCCGGCGGAGCATTGCAATGTTGAGGATGGACCCGTCATCGTTGCGCCGGGCTGCGGAGCAGCTCAAACGGACGACAGAGGAGCACGCGGCGTGGCACGAGGACGTGCTGCGCTCGATTTTCTGCGACGACTTCACCGCGCAGGACAGCGTGCTCGCGTCCGCCGCGCACCGCGACTGCTCCTTCGGCCGCTGGTTCTACGAGGAAGCGCCCAACGGCCTGCGTGACCAGCCGGCCTTCGTCGCGATCGGCAAGGAGCACCAGCGGCTGCACCAGGTGGCGGCCAGGATGCTCCGCGCCGCCAGGGCCGGTGCCCCCGTCGCGCGCCCCGACTTCGAGGACCTCGTCGGGACCAGCGCGCGCCTGCGCGTGCAGATCGACTACCTGCGCTCCTCGATCGACGCCGCGCTCGGCAACCGCGATCCGCTGACGGGCGCGCTCGGGCGCATCGCCATGCTGCCGGACCTGCACGAGCTGCGTGCGGGCATCGAGCACGGCGGCCAGGCCTGCTCGCTCGTTTTCATGGACGTCGACGAACTCAAGCGCATCAACGACGAGCACGGTCACGGTGTCGGTGACGCGGTGCTCTGCGGCGTGGTCGCCCACGTGCAGGAGCACCTGCGCGCGCAGGACCGTGTCTATCGCTACGGCGGCGACGAGTTCCTGCTCGCGCTGCCCGGCGCCGATCTCGAGGTGGCCTGCGCGGTCGCCTCGCGTGTGCGCGACGGGCTCGTCGACAAGCTTTTCGTCGCCGGGCCGGGCGGGGCCGCGCTGCACGTGACCGCGTCGTTCGGCCTCGCGCTGCTCGACCCGGACGAGCCGATCCCGGAGTCGATCAATCGCGCCGACCAGGCGCTGCTGCTAGCGAAGACGGCAGGACGCAATCGCGTGATCAAGTGGGACGCCGCCATCACGACGAGCACGCGCTGGCGTCGCATCGACGTCGAAGAGCCCCGTTGAAACGTGCGGCGCGGCACCGCGCGGCTCAGCGCGCGTGCACGCCCGCGAACAGCTCGGCGAAACGGCGGTCTTCCGTGAGCATGTGGTCGGCAACGACCTCGCCGAGCAGGAAACGCGTCAGTTCCTCGCGGCTCGCGCTGCCCGTGGCCGCCGCCGCCTGCAGGCGCAGCGATTTTGCGGCCAGGTTCGCATGCGAACGGCGATGCGCGACGAGGCCTGGATAGGCGCGCAGCTCGAGGATGCGCTCCTCGTCGCGGAAGTGCTCGACGATCTCGGCGATCAGGCGCTCGAGCTCGCGCACGATGCGCGCACTGCCGTGGCGCGACGACTCGAGGATCTCCTCCGAACGCTCGAACAGTTCCCGGTGCTGGCGATCGATCGTCGGCTCGCCGCATTCGAAACGTGCCTGCCATTGCAGGCGGAGCCCCGGTGCGGCCGTCGGGTCGCTGGCGCTGCGTCGCTGGTCGACCACTACGTAGCCGCCCCCGCCGGCCTTCGCCTGGGCCAGGGCCGACTCCACGCGCGTCCACCACGAGCCGACCGATTCGCCGGGATAGCGCTGCGCGGCCGCGGCGCTGACCGTGACGTCGCCGAGGGGCGACCACGACGTGCGTCGGAACCCGGCGGCGGCGGCGCGCGCGAAGCGTTCGGCCGCGTCCGGGCCCTCCGGCACGAGCACGACGAACTGGCCACGCCCCGAGCGCAGGCACCGGTCGCCGCCCCGCAGCGTCGCCTCGACCGAGGTCCCGAGGTGTCGCGCGATGACCTCGGCCGCCTCGGGGCCGTGCAGGTGCTCGATCAAGGCAAACTGGTCGATCTCGAGCGCGAGCAGCGACAGGTGGCCGCCGGCCGACGCGAGATTCTCGATGCGCGGCAGGATCAGCACCGGCGCAGTGCTGTTTGCGTGGCCCGACGGGGCATCCTGCGTATCGCCGGAGGCGCGCCAGAGGTCATCGCCCACGACGGGTATGTCAGCGGTCATTTCGGCCCCCGGGTCCGGCGGTGCCCGACCGTCACGAGCTCCGTGGCTGTCCGGCGCGAACGTCGATCGGTCGAGCAGGCCGCGCCGGAGTCACCCGCTTCGAACGCGCGAGCCTACCGAAGCGCCCAGGCGGGGCGCGATTGCGGAATATGCGGACGCTACTTGGCGCCGGCGCCCAGCAGCCGCATCTCGTAGTGCGCCTGGTCGCGCTCGACGTCGGACAGGGTCTCGACGCCCTCGAGCACCGTGACACCCGTCGGCTTCACGCCGCAGATCTCGAGCACGTCGGCCACGACGTTGCGAATGCTGCGTGGGCTGCGGTCGACTTCGTCGAACAACTGCGGCATGCCGCGCGTCACGACGATGCGTGCCGAACGGCCTTTCAACAATCGACGCGGGGGCTGGCCGGCGCCGCGCTCCTCGAAGGCGAAGCCGGGCCGCAATACCTGTTCGATGAACCCCTTCAGCTTCGCGGGCATCGTGCCGAACCAGAGCGGATACAGCACGACGACGTGGTCCGCCCACAGGATGGACTTCTGCGCCTTCGCGATCGCGGGCGGCACCTTGCCGGACAGGTACGCGCGGGCGTTGCGCAGCAGCGGAAAGCGCAGCTCCCCGATGCGCAGCGTGCGTACCTGGTGCCCGCCTTCCTTCGCGCCCTGGCGGTAGTACTCGGCCAGCTCGTGTACGAAATGAGACCCCTTCGGGTCGGGGTGTCCGTCGACGATCAATATGCGGTTCTTCAAGGCAGTCTCCCTGGCCGCTTCCTCGGAAACCCAGCCTGGGACCGCGGCCGCGACCGTGACAGTCGTAGTTATCGGTGGCTCAGGCCTGCATCCGGCGCAGCAACGCCTCTGACTCTGCGAGCGCCATGACCTTGGGCACGGGGTAGTCACGCGAGGCCTCGATCATCGCGGCGCGGGCGATCTCCGGCACGTCGGCCGGCTTGAGCGCGGCCATCTTGTCCGGGATGCCGACCGCGCGGTTGAGTTCGCGCACCCGGTCGACGAAGCGCTGCGCCAGCACGTCCCTGGGCTCGTTCGGCGACCCCGCGCCGATCACGACCGCGAGGTCCGCAAGCCCGTCGCGCGCGCGAGACTCGTCCTTCAGGAAGTCGAGCACGTAGGGCAGCGTGATTGCATTGGCGAGCCCGTGCGGCACGCCGTACATGCCGCCGATCTTGTGCGAGAACGCGTGTACGTAGCCGACGTAGGCTTTGGTGAAGGCCAGGCCCGCGTAGAACGACGCGAGCGCCATCGCTTCCCGGGCCTCGAGATCGTTGCCGTCCTCGCAGGCGCGCTGCAGGTTGCCGAAGATCATGCGCACCGCTGCCGTGCAGTGCCGTGCGGTCTCCGCGTGCGGCCACCGGTTGATGTAGGCCTCGACGGCATGGGTGAGCGCGTCCATGCCGGTCGCCGCGGTGATCGACTTCGGCATGCCGCGCATGATCTCCGGGTCGAGCGCGGCGGCCATCGGCACGAGCTTCGGGTCGATCACGGCGGACTTCGCGTGCGCGACAGGGTCGGTGACGACGGCCGCCACCGTGACTTCGGAACCCGTGCCTGCCGTCGTCGGGATCGCGAACAGCGGCAACATCGGCTTCGACACCTTGAGCATGCCCACGAGCTCGGCCGGCGTCTTGCCCGTGACGGCCATCGCGGCGATGACCTTCGCGGCGTCGATGGCCGAGCCGCCGCCGACGGCGAGGATGGCGTCGCTGCGGTGCGCCTTCACGGCTTCGTGACCCGCCATCAGGACGGGATAGGTCGGGTCCGGCGTGATGCCGTCGTGCACGGCGACGTGGATGCCCTGCGCTTCGAGCGCGTGCCGGAGCGGCTCGACGAGACCGAGTTTCACGAGCACGGCATCGGTCACGATCATCACGCGTCTGAAGCCGAACTGCCCGATGCTCGTGCAGAGCCGCACCGAAGCGCCCGGGCCGACGAACAACGTCGGACGCGGGATCGCCACGACGCGCGAGACGGGCCACAGGAACGGCTTGAACAGGCGGTAGGCCAGCAGGCGAAGCTGGAACAGCATGGGTGTGCCCCCGGATGATGCAGTGCATCATGCGACCGTCGGCCCGCGGCTGCCAAGCCGCAAAGACCGCAGTGCCTCGCCCCTAGGGAATCGCGTTCGGCGCGACGCGGTGCGCCCAGGGCACCGCCTGCTCGAGCTGCGCGGCGAGCCGGAACAGAGTCGCCTCGTCGCCGATCCGCGAGGCCGTGAACAGCAGGCCCATCGGCAGCCCGTCCTCGGTCCAGTGCAGGGGCAGCGACATCGACGGCTGCCCCGTCACGTTCGCGACCATCGTGTACGGCGCGGCCTCGAAGACGGGCTCGAACGCCTCGAGCACCTTGTCGCGCTGGCTCAGCAGCGCCGCGCCGGGCAGCGCCGTCAATACCTTGAGCGCGGCGCGCTGGGCCTTCGGCAGCCGGTAGGCGCCGATCGGCAGCGGCGGCACGCCGACGGTCGGCGTCAGCAGCACGTCGAACGACGCACACCATGCGAGCCACTGGCGCGAGAACGTCTGCAGCGCCTGCAGGCTCGCGGCGACCTCTGCGCCCGACTGCGCCTCGCCCATGCTCGCGAGCACCCAGGTCGCGAGTTCGACGTCCTCGCTGCGCGCCTCGCGACCGACGAGCGCCGGCGCCATGCGCAGCGTCGCGGCGACCTCGGCCGAGATCAGTGCCGCATAGCACGCCACGAACGTCTCGCGCTGGAGCGGCAGCCGGACGTCGACCAGTTCGTGGCCGAGGGCCACGAGCGCGGCGATCGTCGCCTCGAGCGCCTTGCGGTTCTCGGCATGCACGGTGCGGCCGAGGCCGGGGTCGAAGCTGTAACCGATCCGCAGTCGGCCGGCGGTCGCCTGCGTCTCTTCGAGGAACGACCGCGCAGGCGGCGGCAGCTTCATGAGTTGTTGCGCGTAGTCGCCGCAGGTCGCATCGAGCATGGCGGCGCTGTCGCGCACCGTGCGCGTGACGACGTGCTCGCCGATGAAGCCGAACCAGACGTCCGGCAGTTGCGGACCCGTGGGATTGCGGCCGCGGCTCGGCTTGAGGCCGACGAGTCCGCAGTTCGAGGCGGGCGTGCGGATCGAACCGCCGCCGTCGTTCGCATTCGCCGCCGGCACGATGCGCGCGGCGACCGCCGCGGCGGAACCGCCGCTCGAGCCGCTCGACGTGCGCTCGAGGTTCCACGGATTGCGCGTGGGTCCGAACAGCTCGGGCTCGGTCACGTTCGAGACGCCGAACTCCGGCGTGTTGGTCTTGCCGAAGATCACGAGCCCCGCGGCTTTGTAGCGGCGGGTCAGTTCCTCGTCGGCCGGCGGCACGAAATCGCGGAACAGGCGCGAACCGCTGCGCATCGGCTCGCCGGCACAGGCCGTCATGAGGTCCTTGACCAGGAACGGCACGCCCCGGAACGGACCGTCGGGCAGGCCCGTGGCAATCGCGGCCCGCGCCCGTTCCTCCATCAGGTGGATCACTGCGTTGATCTTCGGGTTCGCGGCGGCGGTGCGCGCGAGCGCCTCGTCGAGCAGTTCCTCCGGCCTGACCTGGCCATCGCGCACGAGCGCGGCCAGGCCCACGGCGTCGTGACGACCGTACTCGGCAAATCCCACGATCCGGTACCTCTTTGGTCAACCGATCCATGATCCCGCGATCGGCAGCCGAATGCGACCTCCCGCCGCGGCGGACCGGTGGATCGCGCGGCCGCTTGCAGCGTCCGGGGCCCGGGCGCGACACTTCAGGATCCAGGAAACTTGATCCTAAGCGTTCGTTCGAACCCGGGACGTGCATGACGAGAATGCAGACAAGGCGCATCGGCGCCCGGCTGGCGCCGCTGCTCGCCGCCATGTTGCTCGTACAGGCCGCGCAGGCCGCGCCCGTCACGGGCGAACGCATCGTCGCCGCGGACAAGGAGCCGCACAACTGGCTCGCGCACGGACGCACTTACGGCGAACAACGCTTCAGTCCGCTCAGACAGATCGACGACGGCAACGTCGGGCAACTCGGTCTCGCGTGGTCGTATGCGACGGGCACGACGCGCGGCCTGCAGGCGACGCCGATCGTCGTCGACGGGCGCATGTACGCGACCGGCGTCTGGAGCGTGGTCTATGCGCTCGACGCCAGGACCGGCAGGGAACTCTGGAAGTACGACCCCGAAGTGCCGCGCGCGTGGGGCCGCTACGCCTGCTGTGACGCCGTGAACCGCGGCGTCGCCGTCTGGGGCGACGCGGTGTTCGTCGGCACGCTCGACGGCCGGCTGGTCTCGCTCGACGCGAAGACGGGCAGGAAGCGCTGGGAACAGCTCACGATCGACCGCACCAAGCCGTACACGATCACGGGCGCGCCACGCGTCGTGAAGGGCAAGGTGCTGATCGGCAACGGCGGCGGCGAATACGGCGTACGCGGGTATTTCTCGGCCTACGACGCGAAGACCGGCAGGCTGGCCTGGCGTTTCTACACGGTGCCCGGCAATCCGAGGGACGGTTTCGAGACGCCCGAGATGGAGCGTGCGGCCAGGACCTGGACCGGCGAATGGTGGGTCGGCGGTGGCGGCGGCACGGTCTGGGACTCGATGGCCTACGACCCCGAACTCGACACGCTCTACGTCGGCACGGGCAACGGCTCGCCGTGGGCGCGCGCGATCCGCTCGCCCGGCGGTGGCGACAACCTGTTCCTGTCCTCGATCCTCGCGATCGACCCGGACGACGGCCGGCTCAAGTGGCATTACCAGGTCACGCCGGCCGACAACTGGGACTACACCGCGACGCAGCACATCATCCTCGCCGACCTGTGGCTGGACGGTAAGCCGCGCAAGGTGTTGATGCAGGCACCGAAGAACGGCTTCTTCTACGTCCTCGACCGTGTGACCGGCCAGCTGCTGTCCGCCGACAAGTACATCCCGGCAACCTGGGCGAGCCACGTCGACCTGAAGACGGGTCGTCCCGTCGAGACGGCGGAGGGAGATTGGAGCCGGCAGACCCGGCTGATCATCCCGGCGCCCTTCGGCGGGCACAACTGGCACCCGATGGCGTTCAACCCGCAAACGGGGCTGGTCTACATCCCGGCGATGCAGCCTGCGGGCATCTACGCGCCGTCGCGCGAGTATCTCGCGACCGGCAAGTACTCGCGGCGCGAGATGTTCTGGAACCCCGGCGTCGACTGGAACGATTACACGAACACGATCTACGGACTGCTGCAGCAGACGGGCGGTTCGCTGCCGAGCGACCACGGTTTCCTGAAAGCCTGGGATCCGGTCGCCAGGCGCACGCGCTGGGAAATCGAGCATCCGGCGTTCTGGAACGGCGGCCTGCTGACGACCGCCGGCAACCTGCTGTTCCAGGGCACGGGCGATGGCCGTTTCGTCGCGTACGCGGCCGACACCGGCAGGACACTGTGGTCCGTGCCGACGATGATCGGCATCGTCGCGCCTCCGGTCACGTACGCCGTCGACGGGGAGCAGTACGTCGCGGTGCTCGCGGGTTACGGCGGCGCCGGCGCCGTGACCGGCGGCGATCCGCGGACCATGGCGTCCGGCAAGTACCTCAACGACGGCCACATCCTCGCGTTCAAGCTCGGCGGCAAGGCGCCCATGCCCCGCGTCGCCGAGCGCAACCAGGACATTCCCGAACCGCCCGCGATCGAAGCGACGCCGGCGCAGCTCGAGAACGGCAAGTACGCGTACACGGCCAACTGCATGGTCTGCCACGGCGCGCTGGCGGTCTCGGGCGGCGTCACTCCGGACCTCCGACGGCTCACGGCCGAGAAGCACTCGATTTTCAGGCAGATCGTCTACGACGGCGTGATCCACACGGCCGGCATGCCGCGCATGGACGACTTGCTGAGCGAGCAGGACGTGCACGACATCCAGGCCTACATAGCGCAGCGCGCGCGCGAGGACCGGGCCGCCGGAGCGAAGCTGGCGCCGTCGAAAAAACCCTGATTCACGCGGCGCGTGTCGATCCGGGCGCGCGCCGTTCGACCATGAGGTGTCAGGAGAGGTTCCATCAGCCCGTCTGGGCAAGGAGATACGCCGTGCCGAAACCCGTCGACAAGATCCCGCAGGGAATGCACACCGTCACCCCCCACCTGGTCTGCGACGGTGCCGCCGCCGCGATCGAGTTCTACCAGAAGGCGTTCGGCGCCACCGCCGGAGGCACGATGCTCGGACCGGACGGGCGCGTCATGCACGCGCAGATCCAGATCGGCGATTCCACGGTGATGCTGGTCGACGAGAACCGCCAGTTCGGCATGCTCGGACCGAAGTCGCTGAACGGTTCGCCGGTGACGATCCATCTCTACGTCGACGACGTCGATGCCGTCTACCGGCGTGCGGTCAGCGCCGGCGCGAAGGCCGTGATGCCGCCGGCGGACATGTTCTGGGGCGACCGTTACGGGGTGCTCGAGGATCCGTTCGGACACCGCTGGTCGATCGCCACGCACCAGCGCGACCTGACGGCCGACCAGATGCAGGAGGCCATGAAGAACTTCAAGCCGGAGTGCGGCCAGTGAAGTACCTCTGCCTCGCCTATGAGGAGGAGCGCACGCTCGACGCGCTGTCGAGCGACGAGTGGGGCGCACTGCGGCGGGAGACTCTCGACTACGTGGAGGACCTGCGTCGCAGCGGTCGGCTGGTCGTCACGCACGCGCTGCAGAGCGTCGACAACGCGACCACGGTGCGCGTGCGCCAGGGCAAGCTGTCGACGACGGACGGTCCGTTCGCCGAGACCAAGGAGACGCTCGGCGGCTTCTTCCTGATCGAGGCCGCGAACCTCGACGAGGCGATCGACGTCGCCGCGAAGTGGCCGTCGGCACGCATCGGCAGCATCGAAGTGCGCCCCATCGAGGAGACGCTGCGCCCGGAGGGACGCTACACATGATCGCGCAGGACAAAGGAGAACGGTGATGGCTGGATACGTGGACGGATTCGTGCTGCCGGTGCCGACGAAGAAGCTCCCGGCATACCGCAAGCTCGCCCGACTCGCGGGCAAGATCTACCGCGAGCTGGGCGCGCAGGCCTACGTCGAGACCGTGGCCGACGACGTGAAGCCCGGCAAGTGGACCTCGTTTCCGCAGAGCGTCAAGCTGAAGCGCGGCGAGACGGTGGTCTTCTCGTACGTCGTCTACAAGTCACGCAAGGATCGCGACCGCATCAACGCGAAGTTCATGAGCGACCCGCGGCTCAAGAAGTACATGGACCCGAAGAACATGCCGTTCGACGGCAAGCGCATGTTCTGGGGCGGGTTCAAGACCTTCGTGTCGCTGTGACCTCTCCCGCGAAGCGGGAGAGGACGCCCCTCTCCCGCTTCGCGGACGAGGGAGCTCAGAAGCTCCGGCGCAGTTCGACGCCCCACTGGCGCGGTTCCGAGATCGAGGCGAACGGCGTGCCGAAGGTGTCGCGCGTGAGGTTGTTGACGCCCGTGACGTACTGGTCGTCGAAGACGTTGGTCACGAACGCCGCCACGCCCCAGGCGTCGTCGTAGCTCGACCACGCGAGCCGCACGTCGGTGCGATTCGTCGCTTCGCCGACCTCGAAGTTCCGGCTGACCTGGCAGTCGCCCTGGTTCCGCGATTCCGCGTTGCAGCGCGATTCGCCGCGATAGGCGTGCATCGCACTAAAGTCGAGCAGGCCATGGTTGCCCAGTGACCAGGCGTAGCTCGCACCGAAGGCGGCCGAGAAATACGGTTCGCCGGTCGGTTCACCCGACAGGTCGACGCCGCTGCGGGTCTTCTTGTCCTTGTAGGTCGCGTCGATGAACGCTAGGTTCGCGGACAGCGTGAGCGCCTCGAGCGGCTGCCAGCGCGCGTCGACCTCGATGCCCCAGGCCTCCTCGTCACTCGTGTCGACCACGTACTGCGGGACGCCGGACCCGCTCACGCCCGAGACCAGCGAGATCGCCTGCTTGTCGTAGTAGACGTAGTAGAAGGTCGACGCGTTCAACAGCAGGTCGAGGTCGGTGAAGAGGCTCTTGACGCCGCCCTCGAGGTTCCACACGTCCTCGTTCTCGAACCTCGAGCCGACCTCGACGCTGTTGTAGCCGCCCGCCTTGTAGCCCTTGGCGAGCGAGCCGAACACCATGACGTGCGGCGCGACCTCGTAATCGAGCACGATGCGCGGGCTCAGGTCGTCCCACGAGTCGTCGAGCTCGACCTTGCGGCCCTCGAGCGTGCCGACCGGATTGCCTGCCTCGTCGCGAAGAGTCTGGTCGAACACGATGTCGAACTGGTAGTCCGCCGGGTTCAGCAGCCCGAGCCCGCCGAGCATGGCAAGCGTGTCGTCGAGCTCCGCGGCGACGCGCGGGCCGTTGAACCAGCTGAACTCCTTTTCGTCGTGCGTGTAGCGCAGGCCGAACGTGACGTTCAGGCGGTCGGTGGCGTGCCAGATCACGTCGCCGAACAGCGCGGCCGCTTCGAACGTGCCCTCGTTGTACATGGTCTCGCGCCACGGCAGCCCGAGCAGCGACACACCGATCGGCTCGAGCATGATGCTCGTGATGTTGAACAACGTGCCGTCCGGGCTGGCCTCGGGCGGCAGCACGCCGAGGTTCACGAGCACCGTGTCGATGCTGTCGGTGTAGGCGTGCGTGTCGCTGGCCTGCCGGGCGTCCTCCTCGTAGTAGCTGGCGCCCGCGACCCAGTCGAACGAGCCGGTCTGCCCCGACCACTTGAACTCCTGGTAGAAGCTCTCGTTGTCCTCGAGATTCGCGGTGTCGAAGTAGAGCTCCAGGTGGTTGGTGCCGTCCTCGTCCTCGCGATTGACGGTCTGGAACTCGCGGTACGACGTGGTCGAGCGGAAATCGCTCCAGCCGAAATCGTGGTCGATGAAGAGCGTCAGGCCGTCGAGATCGCGGGATTCCTCGTTGCCGACCACGTCGTTGTATACGGGCGCGTCCACCGGGTCGAGGAAGGTGTCCGGCTCCGCCGGGTACGGGCCGCGTGCCTCGCCGTCCGACAGCGGCACGAGTCCGATCGCCGGCCGCGCGAGCTGGTCCACCTCGTCGTGGTCCCAGGTCAGCGTGGCCGACGTGCGTTGCGAGATCGTCCACTTGAGCGCCGCCCGGACCGCCCAGTTGTCCTCGGGATAGAGGTCCTTGCCCGTGGCCGCGTCCTCGATCCAGCCGTCGCTCTCGTTCCAGACGCCGTTGACGCGCAGCGAGAGGCCGTCGACGACGGGCACGTTGACCATGCCTTCGGCCCGATGCTTGTCGTACTCGCCGGCGCGCAGCTTCAGCAGTGCGTCGAATTCGTCGACGGGCTGGCGCGTGACGATGGAGACGGCGCCTGCGGCGCTGTTGCGGCCGAACAGCGTTCCCTGCGGCCCCTTGAGCACCTCGATGCGCTCGATGTCGTTGAACGCAAGCAGCGACGCGCCCGAGCGCGCCGCGTAGACGCCGTCGACGTAGACCCCGACGGCCGGGTCGGTGCCGACGCCGAAGTCGCCGGTCTGGATGCCGCGGATCTGGTAGCGCGGCTGCGTCGGGCTGTCGCCCGAGACGACCAGGCCGGGCACGAAGCCGTTCAAGTCGCTCATGTCCTCGGCGGCGACGTCGTCGATGAGGTCCTGGTTGACCACCTGGACCGTGATCGGCACCTCCTGCAGCACCTGCGCGCGGCGCTGTGCCGTGACGACTATTTCCTCGAGCACCGAGGGCGACCGGGTCGCGGCCTCCTGCGCCGAGGCGACCGTCGGCACGACGGCCAGCATCGTCGAGCCCGCCAGCGCCGCCGCGACGGCGCGGGTCAGGACGTGCGTGTTCTCGATCATGGAGTCTCCCTGTTCGTTCCTGGCGTTCATGTGGGGCCGGTTCGCGTGAATCAGTTCCTGACCTGGAGCATGTACCGCGCAACCGCGAGCCGCGTATCCGGGTCGAGGTAATCCTGCGGCGGCATCTCGGGGTAGTCCGGCCGCTTCCGGACGGGCCTGGCGATGTAGTCGGCGATGCCCTGGGGGTTGTCCAGGTACAGCGCCTGGATCACCTGCACGGGCGGCCCGATCATGCGGCCGTTGTAGATGTGGCAGCCGCTGCAGATTCCGAGGTAGGCGACCTTGCCGCGTTCGGACGGGTCGATCCGGCGCGGCGGCACGGGCGGCAGCAGGTAGGTCGCGATGTTCGCCGTGCTGGTGAAATCGCATTCGGCGAAGTCGCCGACACCCGCCGTCACGTACTGGTGGCGATTGACGATGCAGCTGCCCGGGCTCGGGCCGACGCGCACGATGTCGAGCGCCTTGCCGCCCTTGCCTTCCGCGAGCAGCAGCGCCTTGCCTTCCGGGATCGTGTCGTAGCCGTTGTCGAGCATCACGTTGTCCAGCAGGCGGACTCGATCCGAGTTGGGCTCGGACTCCGGGTCGACCGTGATGTTCGCCGCGTGGCCGTGGTCGGTGATGATGATGCCGGCCACCTTGTTGTTCGAGACCACGTTGCCTTCGACCACGACGTCGTCCGCCGCCATGATCAGCATGCCCGTGCCGGACGGGATGCCCGAGACGGTGGAGCCCGGCGCGCCGAAGTTGACGTGGTTGTTGTCGACGACGAAGTTGTTGCGGAAGATCACGTCCTGGGTCGTCTTGATCGGCAATCCAGGCGTGACGAAAGCGAGGAGACCTCCCGCGTTGTCGTGCACGTAGTTGTTCTCGACGATCGCGTGCCGGCTGTTCTCGATCTCGATGCCCGCGACGCTGTCGAACACCTCGTTGTGCGCGACGTGGATGTTGTCGCTCATGCCGACGTAGATCGCGGCGTCGGCGATGCCGGAGACGACGTTGTGCTCGACGACGCCGTTCTGGCCGAGCTGCGGGAAGATGCCGTAGACGCCGGTGTCGACCACGACGTTGTTGCGGATCTCGAAGTTGTTGCCGGCCTGGCCCATCACGCCGTTGCCCTTGTAGTTCCTGATCTCCAGGTTCTCGACCACGAAATCGTTGCCCGAATACAGGATCGCGTCGTTGAGCTTTTTCCGCCCGTCGAGCACGGGCCGTCGACCGGCCTCGATCACGCCGATGATCCGGATGTCGTCCTTGTCGATGTAGACGGTCTCGTGGTACGTGCCTGGCATCACGCGGATGGTCGTGCCGGGGGCCGCATTCTTGACCGCCTGCAGGATCGACTCGCCGTCCCTGACGACCACGACCGCCTCGCCGGCTGGACCCGCGACGTTCTTGATCGACCCGGCCGCCATCGCAGCCTTCACCTCGTCCGCCCGCTCGCCTTCGGCACGAAAGCCGCCCGAGTACTGCGCACCGCTGCCCTTGTCGGTGATGACCACGTCGGATTTCGACGCACGCCCGAGGTAGAGGCCGCCGGCCAGGCCGGCGAGCGCTGCGGCGAGCGGCAGGACCGCCGTCATGATCCGGTTCATCGATCGACTCCTCGTGTGTGCGGGTTGCGTGGCGCCGCGGCGGCGCGCACGGGGTTGTCCAGCGGGGGCAGGCCCGAGGGCACCCGGGCGGGCACCTGCGGCAGGAACGTCTCGTCGGTCAGCGTCTGCAGGAAGTCGACCAGCCGCTCGACTTCGCGCTCGGTGAGGTTCGGCGAGCTGATGTGCCAGTGCAGGTACAGCGCCTGGTCCTCGGGCACGGCATTGCCGCGGCCCTTGTTGTAGAACTCGACCGTCTCGCGCAGCGTCCCGAAGACGCCCGAGTGCATGTACGGGGCGGTGCGGGCGACGTTGCGCAGCGTCGGCACCTTGAAGCCGCCGCGCAGCTTCGGGGCGTCGAAGGTCTTCTCGGCGCCGACGTCGAACGCACGGCCACGCGGTTCGGGGGCACCGATCACCGCGACCTCGCCATTGGTGAACAACGGCGGCGTGTGGCACTCGGAGCAGCGCGCGACGAACGACCGGAAGACGTTCAGGCCTTCGATTTCCCGTTCGTCGAGCGCCGTCGCGTACCCGTGGGCATAACGGTCGTAGCGGCTGTTGAACGAGACGAGCGTCGACTCGAACGCGGCGAGCGCGCGGCCGACCTGGTCGACGTCGATGGCGCCCGTGCGGGCCGGGAACGCCTGGCGGAAAAGCCGTCGATACGTCGCGTTGCCGTTCAGGCTCGCGAGCAGGCGCCCGGGCTCGTTGCCCATCTCGACCGGCGAAAACAGCGGGCCCGTCGCCTGCGCCTCGAGCGACTCCGCGCGGGCATCCCAGAACAGGCGCTCGAGGAAAGCCACGTTCCACAGCGTCGGCGCCGCCCGGCCGGCGTCCCGGCCCGCGATGCCGATCGAGCGCGGCCGACCGTCGGCGAGCCCCTTGTCGGGACGGTGGCAGCTCGCGCACGACATCGTGTGATCGCCCGACAGGATCGGGTCGAAGAACAGGTAGCGACCGAGGTCGATCTCGGCCGGCGTGAAACCGTCGCGGTGCGGCGGCAGCGAGGTCCGCGTGCCGCCGACGCCGCGGCCCTGCAGCGAATCGTAGAACTGGTAGCGGTCGCGGAACTCGCAGGCGCCGCGGGCGGTGAGCTCGAAGCTCGGCGGGCAGCGCGCGCTCAGCTCGAAGTCGGCGTCCGTGGCGACCGCCCGCGGCGCTGGCGACAGCGTCGCGGCGAGCGCCATCACGGCGCCCGCGGCGCCACACGCCGGTCGTGTACGAATCGGTCTGGACGCCGCAGTCAAATCGTCACCGTGTGCCGCCGGCCGCGTGGATATGGCCGATCACGTCCGCGACGTCGCGCTCCGTCGTCACCGTCGCCGCCATCAGCGACATCTGCCGGCCGTACTTGTCCTGCGTGTGCGCCCCCCGCACACCGTCGCGGAAGTGACGCAGCTGGCGCTGCAGGTAGGCCGCGTCGAGGCCCGCGAGCCGGGGCGCCGCCAGCGGTTCGTTCCCTTCGGCGCGTCCGCCGTGACACGCGCCGCACTTGCCCTGGTACAGGTTGTTGCCATTGCGGACGTCGAACTTCACCGGCCTCACCGACGTCGGCGGCAGCGTCGCGACGTACTTCGCGATCGCGGCGAGGTCCCGGTCCCCGCGCAGCACCGCCACGGTCGCGGCGCGCATCTGCGCACCGTACACGTCCGCCTTGTGGGCACCCCGCACGCCCGCGCGGAAGTTCTCGAGCTGGCGACGCAGGTAGGACTCGTACTGGCCGGCGATGGCGGGCGCGCCGAGCGCCGGATTGCCCTCGCCGCGCGGACCATGGCAGGCGGCGCACGAGGCGTACAGTTGCTGGCCGGTGGCGGCGCGGGCGCTGGTCGCCGCACCGAGCGCGAACAGGCACAGTGCAAGACGCGCCACGAGGTCGCGCTGCATCATCGAAACTCCCCCTGCGAGGCGCAAAGTCCATGCGCCCTGTCATTCGTGGGGCGCGAATGTACCCGTCCGTACCGCCGTACGCAAAGTCCCGCCGCGCATCAGGGCCGCGCTGTCACGAAACGAAAAGTCAGGTTGATGCGCTCGCCGACCGGCCGCGCCGTCTTCGGCACGGCGTGCACGTAGCGATGCTGGGTCGTGCCGGCCATCGAGAGCAGGCTGCCGTGACCGAGGTCCAGCGCCGTCACAGACCGGTGTTTGCGGTGACGCAGCTTGAAGCGGCGCGTCGCACCGAACGACACGGATGCGATGGCCGGATTGTGGCCGAGCTCGGGCTCGTCGTCGGCGTGCCACCCCATGCCGTCGTGGCCGCCGCGATACAGGTTGAGCAGCACGCTGTTGTAGCGGTGCCCGGTGAGCATCTCCGCAACCTGCCGGATGTCGACCAGCGCCTCGGTCCACGGTCTCGCCTCGTGCGAAGTACCCGAGTACACGTACGACGTGCCGGGGTCTCCGTGCCAGGCGACCAGGCGCGGGACGAGCCGGCGCTCGCCGAAGACCAGGACGTGTTCCTGCTGCCATTCGACGTCGTGACGCAATACGAGGAAGAGCGCGTCGGCCCGATCGGGGGCGAAGGCCTGCGGCCACAGCCGCACGTCCGCCTCGGGAAGGTCAAGCGGCTGGCAAGGCAGGGTCAGCGGCAGCGGCGCCGGGGTCGTCGGCATCGCGTCGCAGCGTAGCCTTGGTCCGCGCCAGATGCACGCGGATCGGACCGCGCGGCTGGGACTGGCACGCGAGGATCACGCGCGCGGCCAGCTGCTCCTTCGAGAGCACGTAGCTCGTGTCGGTGAGCGCCCGCACGTCGCCGTCGAGCAGGCGGCAACGGCACGTCGTGCAGCTGCCGACGCGGCAGCGCGAGGGCCACGGCAGGCCACGCGCGAGCGCGGCCTGCAGGATGGTCTGCCCGGGCTCGACGTGGAACTCCCAGCCGAACGGTTCGACGTGTACCGTGGCGGCCTGCGGCTCGCGCCGTCCGAACAGCCGGCCGAGCATCAACCGCCCTGCGCGGCGAGTTGCAGTGCGGGCACGCCGCTCGCGCGATTCGCGGCTGCGGCGAGCCGGCGCTCGGTCGCGTTCGCGTAACGACGGTCCCAGTCGAGCACGAGCGGCGTCATGCGATTGCGGTACCAGCCCGGCACGACGTAGACGAGCAGCATGCAGGTCAGGTAGCCGTACGGCAGCGTCGGCGCGTCCCGGTACGAACGCAGCTGCCAGAACTGCGCATCGCCCTCGGCATGGTGGTGCGAATGGCGCGCGAGGTTGAACAGCACGACGTTGCTGAGCGCCTTGTTCGAATTCCAGGAGTGGCGCGGCTCGATCGGCGCGTCCGGGTCGCGCACCAGCCCGTAGTGCTCGAAGTAGTTGACCGCCTCGAGCACGGTGCGGCCCGCGAGGCCGGCCAGCACGAAGACGACGACGCCGGCCACGCCGGCAGCAGCGCCGAAGGCCGCGACGATGCCCGCCGACATGAACCAGCCGCGCAGATAGCGGTTGTGCAGGCTCCAGGCGGGGTGGCCGAGCTTGGCGAGGCGATCGCGCTCGAGGTGGAAGGCGCTGCGCGTCTGGCCGGGGACGGAGCGGACCAGGAACCCATAGAAGTGCTCGCCGCGCCGCGCCGTCGCGGGGTCCGCCGCGGTCGCGAGCCGGCGGTGGTGGCCGTAGACGTGCTCGATCGCGAACTCCGCGTCGAACGTGAGCGCCAGCAGCCAGCGTCCGGCGAACATGGCGCCGCGGTCGCTCGTGCGATGGGTGAGCTCGTGGCCGATGTTGGTGCCGACCGCCGCGAACGTGAGCGCGGCGGACAGGATGCCGCCGAGCCAGTGCAGCGGACCGGTGGCGGCCCGCGCCGCGAACAGGTCGTGCCCCAGGTTCGCCTGCACCCAGGCGCCGACGCCGAACAGGTCGCCCGTGCCGGCCATCCACGCCATGACGAAGCACAGGAGCCCCAGCACCGGCACGGCCAGGTAGAGCAGCGCATCGAGCAGGCGTCGGTGCGCGTACGCCGGCTCGGAGTAATCGTCGCCGATCAGTTCGTCGCCGACGATCATGACGCCGTAGATCACGGCGATGCCGAGCCACATCCAGGGGCCGCCGAGCGCGATGCCCGCGGCCGTGGCCAGCACGAACGCGTACACACCCAGGAACCGCAGGTACTTCGTCATGACCGTCTCCGCCGGCGTCGCCCGGACGTTTAGAACAATTGTTCTAACAGCAGGATGCCGCGCGCCGGCTCGCGTGTCAAATCCGGCGCCGCGCCCCGTATACTTCGTGGCGCAAGACCGGCCGCAACGCCGGATCCCGACGCGCCATGCCCCCCCGCAGCAGACACAACGCACCAGCCGGCGAGACCTCCGACACTCGCGAGCGCATCGCCGACGCGGCGCTCGCATTGTTCAATGCCGAAGGATCCCACGCCGTTTCGACGCGCCACGTCGCGACGCGGCTCGGCATCAGCCCGGGCAACCTCTACTACCACTTCGGCAACAAGGAAGAGATCGTCCTGCACCTGTACGAGCGCATCGAGGCGCAGCTCGAGTCGATCCTCGCCCCGCCGGCCGGTCGCGAGCAGACGTTCGACGAAGTGCTCGGCTACCTCGATGCGATCTTCGCCCACCTGTGGGAGTTCCGGTTCTTCTACCGGGAGCTGAACTCGCTGCTGCGCGACGTGCCGGGGCTCAAGGAGCGCTACCGTGAACTGGCGGGCCGGGTGCTCGGCCGGTCGCGCGCGATCTTCGCCGGCATGGTCGAGCAGGGGTGGATGGAGGCGTCGGACGAGCACCTGGACCTGCTCGCGACCAATGCCTGGATCGTGCTGACGCAGTGGTTCACGCACTGGCAGGTGGTCAGCCGCCGTCGCGCGATCCAGTCGTCGGACATCCACGAGGGCATGCGCCACCTCGTCGCGCTGTTCAGCCCGCTGCTGCGACCGCCGCAGCGGCGACAGGTCCAGCGCCTGCTCGCGCAGGGCACGTGAGCGCCCTACGTATCGTGCCCGATGCGCCCGATCGCGCGCCGACGGACAATCTGCCCCCGACGCCAGGACCGAACCGACCATGCCGAGCCTGCGGGCACGACTGATCAACCTGATGCTGCGCCTCACCGTGAGGCCGATGTGGCGCCCGGGGCTCGGGATCGGGCCCGTGCGCGCGCACGCAGCGAGATCCGACGCCCGCCTGGGTCGTCGTCCCCCGCGCTGCCAGGTGGAAGCGGTCGAAGTGGCCGGCCGCCCTGCGCACTGGTTCGGCGCTCCCGACCTCGCCGCCCGCAACGGCACGCTGCTGTACCTGCACGGCGGGGCGTGGTGCCTGCACCTGCCCGCGCTGTATGCCGGGTTCGCGGCCGCGCTGTCGAACGCAACCGGGCTGCGCGTGCTGCTGGTCGACTACCGCCTCGCGCCGGAGCACCCGTTTCCCGCCGCCATCGACGATTGCTTCGCAACCTACCGGGCGATGCTCGAAAGCCCGCAGGGCGGGCCGGTCGCGATCGTCGGCGATTCGGCGGGCGGCAGCCTCTCGCTGGTCACGTTGATGCGGGCTCGCGACACGCCGCTGCCCCTGCCGGCCTGCGCCGTGCTTCTGTCGCCGGCGACGGACCTCACGTTCAGCGGCCCCTCGATCCGCTACAACGCGCTGGCGGACCCGATGTTCAGCGCTGCCTCCATGGACCTGCTGCCCGACATCTATTGCCCCGGCCAGGACCGCGGCAACCCGCTGCTGTCGCCGTTGTTCGGCGACTGGGCGGGCCTGCCGCCGTTGTATTTCCTCGCCGGCTCGACCGAGATGCTGCTCGACGACTCGGTGCGGGCGCACGACCGCGCGATGCAGGCCGCCACGCCGTCGCGCATCGACGTGTGGCCGCACATGCCGCACGTGTTCCCTGTCATACGCATGCTGCCGGAGTCGCGCGCCGCGCTGCGGCTGATCGTGGAGTTCATCGATCATCACCGCGCGCGACCGCGCCCATTGCCGGAGCCGTCGGCTGCGCAGCTCGACGCCGTCGGCGCGTTCGCAGCGGCCGCCCCGTCGGCCGAAGACGCGAGTCGCGCTTCGCTCTAAGGATCCGACCCATCGCCGGCCGGCCGGTCCCAGGTTTCGCGCAGGAACCGCGCGACGCTGGCGAGCGCACGATCGGCGTCGGCGAGTACGCCGGCGTGGGCCTGGAACACGTGCCAGCGTCGCGGATATTCCTCGAGCGTCGACGGGACGCCGGCGCGACGCAACGCCTCGTGCAGGCGACGCGCGTCCGGCAGCAGCCATTCGTCGCTGCCGACCTGGATCAGCGTCGGCGCAAGCCCGGCAAGGTCGCCGTAGATCGGCGAGGCCATCGGGTCGCGCGCGGCGCGCGTCCCCAGGTAATGGCGTGCACAGGCACGCACCCACGACGGCGAGATCATGACCTCGCCCGGCGGCACCGGCCCGCGGTCGGGATCGTCGAGGTCGACCCACGGCGAGAACGTCACCAGCGCCGCCGGCAACGGATGGCCGCGTTCGCGCAGGCGCAGGGCCGCGGCGAGCGCCAGCCCGCCTCCCGCGGAATCGCCGGCGATCGCGATGTGCCGTGGCTCTCGGCCGCTCGCGACGAGCCCTAGATACGCCGCGACCGTATCGTCGATCGCGGCCGGACAGGGATGTTCCGGCGCCAGGCGATAGTCCACGACGACGACGGTCGCGCCGGTCAAGTGCGCGAGCGTGCCCGCGATCGTGCGGTGCGTCATCGGCGAGCCCACGCAGTAGGCGCCGCCGTGCAGGTAGAGGACTGCCGAGCCCGCCCGTTCCGCGGCATCACGCCGGCGCACGAACTCCCCACGAACGCCGCCGCAGAGACCCGGCTCGAACCGCACGCCGCGTGGGCGCAAGGTCAGGCGCGTCACCCGCAGCAGGCGACGACGCTGCTCCGGGATCGGCCGGTCGGCGCGGAAGGTCGGCAGCAGCGTGGCCTCCAGGGTCTTGCGCAGCACGGCGGCGACGACGCGTTCGATCCACGCCTCGCGCCGCGCGGGCGGGGCCGCAGCGAGTCCCTCACCGCTCATCGTGTCCGTTGCGTCGGTCGTGTCATTGCGCGCGCACGATACCGTAGCGGACGCCCGGTGTGCGCGAGCTTGGATTTCCTGCGATCGCGCGATCGATCCAATCGATTATCGGAATCATTCTGATAGACGCGGGCTAATCCAATCGCTGCGCGATCGCGTAACGGA
The DNA here is from genome assembly GCA_035691185.1 of Steroidobacteraceae bacterium. GTDB lineage: Bacteria > Pseudomonadota > Gammaproteobacteria > Steroidobacterales > Steroidobacteraceae > RPQJ01. The sequence continues at coordinate 4,100 of DASSJN010000248.1, read as the reverse complement.
CATTGCATATTTACGCTGCCGCGCGCCGCGGCCCACCATGACTTCCCGGCCCGACGCAAGGCCGGCTAGCGAGGCTTTCCGTGCAGGGCGACGCCAGGGGAGCGCCCCTCTCCCCGGTCCCGAAGGACACGCAGGCGCGTGGCGTCACGTTGCGCGCCAGGGGCCTGACCAGGACCTACGGGTCGGGCGAAATCGAAGTCCGCGCGCTGCGCGGCATCGACCTCGAACTGGCCACCGGCGAACTCGTGGTGCTGCTCGGTCCCTCCGGCAGCGGCAAATCCACCCTGCTCAACATCCTGGGCGGTCTCGACACCGCGACCTCCGGCGAGGCCTGGTTCCTGGACCACGACCTGACGCGCGCCAGCGACCGGGACCTCACCCGTTATCGCCGTGAACACGTCGGCTTCGTGTTCCAGTTCTACAACCTGATCCCCAGCCTCACGGCGCTCGAGAACGTCGCGCTCGTGACCGAGATCGCAGTGGACCCGATGACGCCCGCCACGGCACTCGGGCTCGTCGGGCTCGGCGACCGGCTGCACCACTTCCCGGCGCAACTCTCCGGCGGCGAGCAGCAGCGCGTCGCCATCGCCCGCGCCATCGCGAAGAAGCCTTCGATCCTGCTCTGCGACGAGCCGACGGGTGCGCTCGACAGCAGGACCGGCATCCTCGTGCTCGAGGCGATCGAGACGATCCACCGCGAGCTCGGCACGACGACCGTGCTGATCACGCACAACGCCGTGATCGCCGACATGGCCGACCGCGTGATCGTGCTCGGCGACGGCCTCATCCAGCAGACACGACGCAACGAGCGTCGACGCGCGGCGAGCGAGTTGAGCTGGTGATGCGTGCGCTCGACCGCAAGCTGCTGCGCGATCTCTGGCGGCTGCGGAGCCAGGTGCTCGCCATCGGCATGGTGATCGCCTCGGGCGTCGGGCTGCTCGTGATGTCGCTGACGTCGATCGAAGCGCTGCAGGACACGGCCACGGCCTATTACGAGCGCTACCGGTTCGCGTCGGTGTTCGCGCGCGTCGAGCGCGCGCCGCAGCACGTCGCCGACCGGCTCGCCGCGATCGACGGCGTGCAGGCCGTCACGACGCGCGTGGTGCGCAACGCCGTGCTCGACGTGGCGGGATTCGGCGAGCCCGTGATCGGGCAACTCGTCTCGGTGCCGGAGCGCGGCGAACCTGCGCTCAATGCGCTTGCGCTGCGCCAGGGACGCTATCCCCGCGCGGGCTCACCCGACGAAGCCGTGCTGTCGGAGCCTTTCGCTCAGGCGCACGGACTCGCGCTCGGCGACCACCTGCAGGCCGTGCTGAACGGCCGCTGGCGTCGCCTGACCGTCGTCGGCGTGGCGCTCTCGCCGGAGTACGTCTACACGATCGGGCCCGGTGCCCTGATGCCCGACGACCGGCGCTTCGGCGTCCTCTGGATGGGCGCGGAAGCGTTGCAGGCCGCGTTCGACCTCGAGGGCGCGTTCAACGACGTCTCGCTCGGGCTGCTGCGCGGCACGGACCCGGAAGCCGTGGTCGACCGCGTCGACCGCGTGCTGGCCCGCTACGGCAGCGTCGGGGCGTACGCGCGCGACGACCAGCTCTCGAACTGGTTCCTGATGAACGAGATCACGCAGCTCAAGACGATGGCGCGCCTGCTGCCCACCGTGTTCCTCGCCGTCGCGGCGTTCCTGACGAACATGGTGCTCGCGCGCCTCGTGGCCGTCGAACGCAGCGAGATCGGCCTGCTCAAGGCGTTCGGCTATCGGGGGCGCGTCATCGCCTGGCACTACGTCAAGCTCGTGCTCGTGATCGGCGCGGTCGGCATCGTGCTCGGCTGGTTCGTCGGCTACTGGCTCGGGCTCTACAACACGATGACGTATGCCGAGTTCTACAAGTTCCCGTTCCTGCTCTACCGGCCGGGGCCCGGCCCGTTCGCGGTCGCGGCGCTCGCGAGCCTCGCGGCCGCATTGCTCGGCACCATCCGCGCGGTGCGCGAGGCGGCGGCGCTGCCGCCCGCGCAGGCGATGCAACCGCCGTTGCCGCCCCTGTTCCGCCGCGGTCGGCTCGCGCGCTACTCGCCGGCCCGCTGGCTCGACCAGCCGACGCGCATCGTGTTGCGCCAGGTGGGACGCTGGCCGCTGCGGTCGTTCGTCGCGAGCGCCGGGATCGGGCTCGCGATCGCCGTGCTGATCAGCTCGATGCAGTGGCTCGACGCGATCGGCCACATCGAGGACGTCTACTTCCTGCAGGCGCAGCGACAGGACGTCAGCGTGGGGTTCGCGCAGGTGCGCACCGCAGACGCGGCCCGCGGCCTCGCCCGGCTGCCGGGCGTGATGGCGACGGAGCCGATTCGCGCGGTGGCCGCGAAACTGCGCGTGGGCCCACACATGGAGCGCGAAGCCGTGCAGGGCGTGCCGGCGCGACAGCGGCTGTACCGGGTCTACGACGCGTCGGGACGCACGGTGGACCTGCCGCCCGGGGGGCTCGTGCTCTCGACCATGCTCGCACAGTTGCTCGACGTCGGGCCCGGCGACACTGTCACGGTCGAGGTGCTCGAAGGCCGACGGCCGGTGCTCGAGGTCCCCGTCGCCGGGGTGTTCGAGACGTACATCGGCAGCCCGGCGTACATGGAGATCGGTGCATTGAACCGGCTGCTGCGCGAGCCGCCGAGCGTCACGGGTGTGCACGTGCGCGTGGATCCGCGCGAGCGAGAGGCGTTCTTCCGCGAGCTCAAGGCCGTGCCGCAGGTGAGCGCCGTCACGCTGCGCGACGCTGCAATCGAGACGTTCCGCGCGACGATGGCGCGCACGCTGCTGATCTTCGTCTCGTTCTTCGTGGTTTTCTCGTGCGCGCTCGCGTTCGGCGTCACCTACAACACCGCGCGTATCGCGCTCTCCGAGCGTGGCCGCGAGCTCGCGACGCTGCGCGTGCTCGGGTTCACGCGTGCCGAGATCTCCTACATCCTGGTCGGCGAGACCGGTGTGCTGACGCTGGCCGCGTTGCCGCTCGGCATCGCCTCCGGCTACGCACTCGCGCGGGCTCTCGTGGTCGGCCTGCAGACCGAACTGTTCCGCGTGCCATTCGTGATCGCGCCCGACACGTATGGCTGGGCGCTGCTGGTCGGCATCGGCGCGACCGCGGCTTCCGTGCTGCTCGTGCGCCGTCGCCTCGACCGACTCGACCTGATCGCCGTGCTCAAGACCCGGGAGTGAACATGCAGGCCGCCGTCCGCAAACGCCTCTGGTTCTGGTTGCCGCCGCTCGCGCTGGTGCTGCTCGCGCTCGCGTGGCTGTTCCGGTCGCAGCCGGTCGCCGTCGACCTCGCCGAGGCGAGTCGCGGGCCGTTGCAGGTCTCCGTGAGCGACGACGGTGAGACGCGAGTGAAGGACGTGTTCGTGGTCTCGGCACCGGTGGCCGGGCTCATGCGCCGGATCGAGCTCGAGGCCGGCGACCCGGTGGTCGCCGACGAGACCGTCGTCGCGCGCATCGAGCCGTCGGACCCGGCGTTCCTCGACCGGCGCACCGAGGGAGAGGCACTGGCGGGCCTGCGGGCGGCAGAAGCGGCGCGTGCCCACGCCGCCGCGGAGGTCCGGCGCGTCGAGGCGGAACTCGAGTTCGCCCAGGCGGAACTGCATCGGTACGAGGGGCTCGTCGCGCGCGCGGCGGTGTCCGAGAACGACCTCGACGCTGCGCGACGACGCGCGCGCACCGCAGAGGCGGCGCTGCAGGAATCGCGCGCCGGCTTGCGGGTGCGGGAGTCCGAGGTCGAACAGGCGCGCGCCCGTCTGCAGGCGCCCGGGCGGCCGCGCAACGGCGACTGCGCGTGCGTGCTCGTGCGCTCGCCGGTGAGCGGCAGCGTGCTGCGCGTGCTCAACGAGAGCGAGGGAGTCGTCGCGGCGGCGGCGCCGCTGATCGAAGTGGGCGATCCGCGCCGGCTCGAGGTCGTCGTCGACCTGCTGTCCACGGAGGCGGTGCGAGTCTCACCGGGCCAGAAGGTCCTCGTCGAGGGCTGGGGCGGCGGGCAGCCGCTGGAGGCCGTCGTGCGCCGGGTCGAGCCGTTCGGGTTCACCAAGGTGTCGGCGCTCGGCGTCGAGGAGCAGCGCGTCAA
>DASSJN010000247.1:0-45174 GCA_035691185.1 Steroidobacteraceae bacterium | reverse complement strand
CGCGCGCTGCTGCGGCGCGCCGGGCTCGAGACCGGCGGGTCGGCCAGCGCGGGGTCGCTGCACCTCGACCTCGAGGCACTCACGTTGCGCATCCGCGAGGCGGAGCCGATCAGGCTTACGAAGCTCGAGACGCGGCTCATGCAGATCCTGATCGCCAATGCCGGCCACGTCGTCGGCACCGAGCGACTGCTGACGCACGTCTGGGGACATCGCGGCAGCGGCGACCGCCAGCTGCTCAAGCAGCTCGTGCACCGGCTGCGGCAGAAGATCGAAGCGGACCCCGCGGCACCCGAACTGCTCAGGACCGCGGCGGGCGCCGGGTACAAGCTGGAAGAAGCGGACAGGAGTTAAGGGATAGAAGTCCAGTGACGAAGCGGCTGCGCCGCGCGGGTGAGGGCTTCGACTATTTCCTATCCCCCTGCCTCCTGTCCCCTTCCTCACCGGTACCCGCGTGCCTGCAGGCTGAACAGTCCGGCGTAGTGCCCGCCGAGCCGCATCAGCTCCGCGTGGTTGCCGCGCTCGATCACGCGGCCGCCCTCGATCACGAGGATCTGGTCGGCCATGCGCACGGTGGAGAACCGGTGCGAGATCAGGATCACCATGCGATCGCGCGCGAGCGCCTGGAACTGCTCGAAGACCTGTGCCTCGGCGCGCGCGTCCATCGCCGCCGTGGGTTCGTCGAGCACGAGGATGTCCGCTTCCTCGCGCATGAACGCACGTGACAGCGCGATCTTCTGCCACTGCCCGCCGGACAACTCACGTCCATCCTTGAACCATTTCCCGAGTTGCGTGGCGTACCCGCCAGGCAGTTCGTCGATGAACGGCGCGGCCATGCCGAGGCCCGCCGCCTGGCGCCAGCGCGCCTCGTCCTCGAAGTGACGCACGTCGCCGGCGCCGATGTTCTCGCCGACCTTGAGCTGGTAGCGGGCGAAGTCCTGGAAGATCACGCCGATGCGGCGGCGCAGCGCCGCGGGTTGCCAGTCGGCGAGGTCGAGGCCGTCGAGCACGATGCGTCCCGAGCCCGGCACGTAGAGCCGGGTCAGCAGCTTGATCAGCGTCGTCTTGCCGGAGCCGTTCTCACCGACGAGCGCGAGGCTCTCGCCGGGCCGCAGCGCGAAGCTGACGTCGCGGACGGCCGGCTCGCTCGCGCCGGGGTAGGTGAAGGTCACGTGCTCGAAGCGCAGACCCTCGCCCGGCCGGGTGCCGACCGTGGCGGTGCCGGTCGCGGAGTCGACCGGCGTGTCGAGGTACTCGTAGAGCGTCGAGAGATACAGGTTGTCCTCGTACATGCCGCCGATCGCCGACAGGATCGCCGAGACCGCCGACTGGCCCTGGCGGAACAACAGTACGTACATCGTCATCTCGCCCAGCGTGATCTGCCCCCCCACCGCGCTGACGGCGACCCAGGCATAGGCCGAGTAGAACGCCGCCGTGCTCGCGAGACCGAGGAAGAATCCCCAGGTGTCGCGACGGATCGTGAGCGCGCGGTCTTCCTTGAAGACCTTGCGGAAGATCTCGCGATACCGATCGAGCAGGCGCGGTCCCAGCTCGAAGAGCTTGACCTCCTTGGCGTGGTCCTCGCGCGCGATCACCGTTTCCAGGTAGAGCTGCATGCGCGTCTCGGGCGAGCGCCAGCGGAACAGGCGGAATGCGTCGCCCGAGAACTTCGCCTCCGCGACGAAGGACGGCAGGCCTGCCAGGAACAGCACCGCGACGGCCCAGGGCGAGAATCGTGCGAGCAAGGTGCCGAAGCTCAGCAACGCGACCGCGTTCTGCACCAGGCCGAAGCTGCTCATGACCAGCGCCAGCGGCCGGCTCGAGGCCTCGCGGCGCGCGCGCGTGAGCTTGTCGTAGAACTCCGAATCCTCGAACTGACGCAGGTCCAGCGTGAGCGCCTTCTCCAGGATCATCTCGTTGACGCGCTGGCCGAGCTGTGCGCGCAGCAGCGACTGGCACGTCGACAGGCCGCGCTGGGCGGCGGCCAGCATCGCGACGAGCAGGCCCTCCAGCGCGACGTACCCCAGCACGTGCGACAGGTCGTCCGCAGCGCCCGCGCGGTGCGTCGAGATCGCGGCGACCACGGCGTCGACGATCTGCGCGCCGACATAGGCGATCGCCGCGGGCAGCATGCCGGCCACCAGCGTGAGGAACGCCAGCGCAAACGTCAGCCGGCGACTCGTCGACCAGACGAGTTCGAGCGCGTGACGCGTGTAACGAAAGACCTCGCCCAGCCCCTTGAGGCTCGCCAGGCCTGCGCTCGAGGACGAAGCGGGGGAGGGATCGAGTCTGCGGCCGGCCACCATGACCGCCGCACTTTGCCACAGCCGGAAAGACGGGGTCAGGCCCCGGTCAACGAGAACCTGACCGTGGCCCGAGCCCTGCCTGGCGTCAGCGCGCGTAGACCTTGTCGAACACGCCGCCGTCCGAGAAGTGAGTCTTCTGTGCCTTCTGCCAGCCGCCGAAATCGGCGATCGTCACGAGGTTGATCTTCGGGAACACGCTCGCGTACTTCGCCGCGACTTCCGGGTCCCGCGGCCGATAGTAGTGCTTGGCGACGATCTCCTGGCCCGTCCTGGAGTACAGGTACTCGAGATATGCGCGGGCCACGTCGGCGGTGCCGCGACGGATCGCGACTTTGTCCACGACGGCGACCGGCGGCTCGGCCAGGATGCTGACCGACGGCACCACGATCTCGAACTTGCCCTTGCCGAGTTCGCGGGTCGCCAGCAGTGCCTCGTTTTCCCAGGAGATCAGCACGTCGCCGATGCCGCGCTGGGCGAAGGTCGTCAGCGCGCCGCGCGCGCCGGTGTCGAGCACCGGCACGTTCCTGTAGAGCTTGCCGACGTACTGCTCCGCCGCGGCGGGCGATCCGCCCGGCTGCTTGAGCGCCCACGCCCAGGCGGCGAGGTAGTTCCACCGCGCGCCGCCGGAGGTCTTCGGATTGGGCGTGATCACCGAGATGCCGGGACGCACGAGGTCGTTCCAGTCGCGGATCTTCTTCGGGTTGCCCGCGCGTACGAGGAACACGATCGTCGAGGTGTACGGCGAGCTGTTGTTCGGCAGCCGCGACTGCCAGTTCGACGGCAGCAGCTTGCCCTGCGTCGCCAGCGCGTCGACGTCGTACGCGAGCGCGAGGGTGACGACGTCCGCGGGCAGGCCGTCGATCACGGTGCGTGCCTGCTTGCCGGAACCGCCGTGCGACTGCCGGATCGACACGTTCTTGCCGGACTTCTGCTTCCAGTGCTCCGTGAAGGCCTTGTTGTAGTCGTCGTACAACTCACGCGTCGGGTCGTACGAGACGTTCAGGAGCGTCGTCTGGGCGGCAAACAACAGCGGCGATGCCATCAGCGTCGATGCGAGCAGCAGTGCGACCGCGAAGGGCTTGAGGATGTTGCGCGTGTCCATGTGTCAGTCTCCCTTCAGAATCCGACCGCAACGCGGGTCAGGAACACTTCCTCGTCCGGGCGGTCGCCGCCGGCGGCGCCACCGTCGAAGCTGGTCTTCTCGTAGTCGAGGACCCACTTCAGGTTCTCGCTCAGGTACCAGTTCAGGCCGACGCCCCAGGCTTGCGCCCCGCTCGGCGAGGCCAGGGGATCGGCGAACGAGTCCGCGCCGCCCGCGAAGGCTTCATCGCTGATCTGGAGTTCGTGGTACCGCGCCACGAGTTCCCAGGCGCCCCAAGTGCCGGCCTCGAGCGAGAAGACGTGGTTCGGCTTGTACCCCTTGAAAGCCTGCTCCTCGCCGGTCAGGAACCAGTGTGCGGCCACCTGCCACGCCGTCGTTTCGACCGTGTCGCTGCGCAGCCCCGCCGTCGTGCTGCGCGAGATGTCCTGCTCCACCACGGCGTACTCGCCCAGCAGGCCGAAGCGGCCCACCGAATAGTAGAGCTGCGGCGTCCAGCGCAGGCGCTCGCCGTCCGCATAAGGACCGGCGCTCGTCGTGGAATTCGAGCGGTAGCGGAAGAAGGTCTGCTGACCGGGGGTGCGGTACGAGGCGAGCAGCGGATTTGCAGCGTCGCCGGACACGGAGTTGATCGTGCCCGCGATGCCGAGACCCAGGCCGCGCAGCGCGAAGTTCTCGGACGCGGCGAACGGGGTGACGTACAGGCGCGCCGCGTAGTCGCCCGCCGTGTCGGTCTCGACGTCGCCAGTCCCGTCGCTGCTGCCGCCGTCCGTGACGCCGTTGTAGTAACCGACCGAGTAATTGACCGCCCCGTCCAGCAGGTCGCCGCCGATCGAGACGCCCAGGTCGCGGTTCGGCAGCAGGCTGGTCGGGAAGGCGCGTTCGACGAACCGAATGTCGTTGGCGGACTGCAGGCGCTCGAGGCCCACGGGGACCTTGAACTTGCCTGCAGTCACCCCGAACCACGGTTGCAGCCGCGCGGTCGCGAACGCATCCAGAATGATCGTCCTGCCGCCGGCGAAGTCGGGCGTGAACCGGAAGTCGTAGATCCCGCCGAGCGTTCCCTCGATCGTGGGACGGACGCGACGCAGCAGCCACGTGTCCGCCGTGTCCGGCGTGGCATCGTCCTGGAAATGCCGGCCGTCGAAATGCAGCGTGCCGCGCAACTTGACGACGTTCTGCTTGTCAGGCGACTCCAGACTGAACCCCTTTGGGCTCGCCTTGACGACGGGCGTCGACTTGGACGACGCCTGCGTGGCCTCGTCCTGGATCTCCAGCCGGCGCTCGAGCACGAGCAGTTTCTGGCTCAGCTCTTCGATCTTCTGCAGCAACTCCTCGTTGCCGGGCGTCGCTTGCGCGCCGGCCGTGACCGGGCCCAGCGCGGCTGCGACGGCGGCGGCGGCCCAGCGGTTCATACGCGGCGATGACATCGAACCTGCTCCCTGTCTACGAATGCTGGGGAGCGATGCTAGTAGCGGTACGGTTACGGCGTCAGTCGCGCACCGGTTAGGAAACGGTGACAGCGCATCGCGTCCAGTGCTGGGCCACACGCCCCGGTGATCGCAGGGCCGTCCTACCGCAGCGGCAGCTCGAGCTCCGCCGTCAGTTGATCGACGTCGGCTTGCGTGGCGACCCCGGCCGCGCGTTCGATCAGGCGCCGCGTGAGGTGCGGCGCGAACATCTGGATGAAGTCGAGCTGGTACTTGCGCAGCAGGCCGCCGCGACGAAAGCCGATCCAGGTCGTATGGGTGGGGAACAGGTCGGACGTGTCGATGTGCACGAGGTCGGCATCGCCTTCGGCTTCGATCGCCATGCTCGCGACGATGCCGACGCCGAGCCCGAGCCGCACGTACGTCTTGATCACGTCGGCGTCGCGCGCCGTCAGCACGACGTTCGGGACGAGGCCTTCCCTGGCGAAGATGCCGTGCAGCGACGACGGACCGGTGAAGCTGAACACGTAGGTGATGATCGGGTAGGACGCGAGCTGCTTGAGCGTGACTTTCTTCGCCCGCGCGAGCGGGTGGCTGCGCGGCACGACGACGTGGCGGTGCCACCGGTAGCAGGGCAGCAGCGAAAAACCGTCGAACAGCGATTGCGATCCGGTCGCGATCGCGAAGTCGATCCGGTCGAGGGCGGCCATCTCGGCGATCTGCTCCGACGTGCCCTGGTGCAGGTGCAGCCGCACCTCCGGGTACTTCTCGCGGAAGGCCTTGATCACTTCCGGCAGCACGTAGCGCGCCTGCGTGTGGGTCGTCGCGATCGACAGGGATCCGCGCTCCTCGTCCTTGAGGTCGTCCGACAGGCGCTTGATGTTCTGGACCTCGCGCAGGATCCTGATTGCGCGGTCGATGACCTGCTGGCCCGCCGGCGTGACTCGCGTAAGGTTGCGGCCGTCGCGCACGAAGATCTGGAAGCCGAGTTCGTCCTCGAGCAGCTTGATCTGCTTGCTGACGCCGGGCTGGGACGTGTGCAGCTTTTCGGCTGCCGCCGTGATGTTGAGGCCGGTCTGGGCAACGGCGGCGAGGTAGCGCAGCTGGTGCAGTTTCATGCCGTCATTCTAAGCGAATGGGAGTGATTCGCGGCTTGAGCGGCTGCGATGCGGCGAGGGATACCGAGCCATCTTCCTGTCTCCGGTCGCGCCATGACGCTTGCCACGCTGCTCAGCCGCACGCCCCAGGGGCTCGAAGCGCCGCAGGTGCGCGTCGAAGTGGATGTCGGCAACGGCCTGCCGGCGTTTTCGGTCGTGGGCCTGCTGGAAACGGCCGTGAAGGAAAGCAAGGACCGCGTGCGGGCCGCGCTCACGAATTGCGGATACGACTTCCCGGCGGGGCGCGTCACGGTCAACCTCGCGCCGGCCGACCTGCCGAAGGAAGGCGGTCGCTTCGACCTCGCCATCGCGGTCGGCATCCTCGCCGCGTCGGAGGTGTTGCCCGCGGCCGCGTTCGACGGCATCGAGCTGTACGGCGAGTTGTCCCTGGGTGGCGACGTGCACGCCACGCGCGGCATCCTGCCGAGTGCGCTGCAGGCGGTTCGCGTCGGTCACGCGTTGGTCGTGCCGGCTGCGAACGGCCGGGAAGCGGCGCTGGTGCGCCAGGCACGCGTGTTCGTCGCGTCGCACCTGCGCGAGGTCGTCCGGCATGCGGCCGGTCTGCAGGCCCTGCCGCTCGAGACGCGCACCCCGGAGCCCGATCTCGCCGCCGCGACACCCGGGCCGGACCTGGCCGACGTCCGGGGCCAGGCGGGCGCGCGACGCGCGCTCGAGATCGCGGCCGCCGGCGGGCACAGCGTGCTCTTCGTCGGTCCTCCCGGCAGCGGCAAGAGCATGCTCGCGCAGCGCCTGCCCGGCCTGCTGCCCGCGCTCGATGACGAAGAGGCGCTCGAGACGGCGTCGATCCGCTCCCTGTCGCGACAGGGCCTGCAGCTCCAACGATGGCGACAGCGCCCGTTTCGCGCGCCGCACCACACGGCCTCCGCCATCGCCATCGTGGGCGGCGGTGGTCGCCCGCGTCCGGGGGAGATTTCACTCGCGCACAACGGTGTCTTGTTCCTCGACGAGCTGCCCGAGTTCCGTCGCGACGTGCTCGAGGTCCTGCGCGAACCCCTGGAGAGCGGCCACGTCGCCGTCTCGCGCGCGTCGAGCCACGCCGAGTTCCCGGCGCGGTTTCAGCTCGTCGCCGCGATGAACCCGTGCCCTTGCGGTCATTTCGGCGACAGCCAGGGGCGGTGTCGTTGTCCGCCCGAACGCATCGCGGCTTATCGCGGGCGGCTGTCCGGGCCCCTGCTCGACCGCATCGATCTGCACGTCGAGGTCGGACGTGTCGTGGTCGAGGACATCGACTCGGACGCGGTCGCCGAGAACACGGCTACCGTCGCTCGGCGCGTCGCCGCAGCGCGTCACCGGCAGCTGACCCGGCAGGGTCGCATCAACGCGCGGCTCGAGCCGGGCGCGCTCGCACAGGCCTGCGACACGGAACCCGCGGCGCGCGATCTCGTCGGGCGTGCCATGCGGCAGATCGGCTTGTCCGCGCGCGGGTACCACCGGGTCCTGCGCGTCGCACGCACGATCGCCGATCTCGCAGGATGCGCGCGCGTGCGTACCGAACACGTGGCGGAGGCCATCACGCTGCGGCAACTCGATCGCCGGGTGACGTCGGCCACGGGCGCATCGGCCGTCCGCGGTTGAGGCGGGACCTGCAGAGGGTCGAATGAGTGCCTGCTGTGTGTCGACAATCCTTACAACCGGCTCTCAGCCGGGATCCCGGACGTCGCCGCCCGGGAATTGTGACCGGCGTCACGGAATTTCCCCGAACAAACCCTTGATTCGTTGAGCAAAAACTTGGGTTGCGACGGCAAACGAGGCGGCGCCGGCCGGCGGGACGGGCCTTATGTACAACCAGTCTCAGTCCAGGTGCCGGAGCCTTTTGCAGGGCTCGACAGACTCATTATGTTGCATATGCAAGCAATTGATTTAAAGCAGGTTTTTTGATGGCACGGACCTTGCTTGGTTTACTCGCGAGAAGGATTCATTCAGGAACTGCCATGTTCAAGCACGCTCGTTACGCCCTGCTGCCGGTAGTCGCCGCCCTCGTGCTGGTCATGCCGCCCGCCGAGGCGATGTTCCTCGGCTCCGGCACGACCAGCAGCGTCGGGCAGACCACGTCGGCCCAGCCCCAGAAGCTGAGCAAGAAGCAGCGCAAGCTGCAGAAGGCGTGCGCCAAGCTCGCGGCCGGCAAGATCAAGAAGGCCAAGAAGCGCGCCAGGTACCAGAAACTCTGTGCCGCGCCGGCCGCGCCGGCGGCGCCTGGCCTGGGCGACAACGGATCGGGGCCCGTCCTCGACGAGGGTGCATCTGACAACGCGCCAGCGGGCATGGGAGCGCCGGGCAGCAGTGGCGGCGCGCCGAACGTCGGCGGTTGGAATCCCGGCGGTGGCGGCGGCTACGTCCAGGAAATCCTGGACCTGCCGCCGGTCTTCACGCCCCCCGCCGGCGGCGGGCAGCCGTCGGGCCCGGGCGCCCTGAACGTTGGCGTGCCACCGCTGCCGGCGGCCGCGCTCGAGACGTTGCCGCCGACACAGGACGTGCCGGAGCCGGGCTCGCTCGCGCTGCTGGGTCTCGGTCTCGTTGGCCTGGGGCTCGCACGCCGTCGCGAACGGCAGCCCTGAAGCCTGGATCGACACGATGCGGGCCCCGGGGTTACCTCGGGGCCCGTGTCGTTTGTCCGGCCTTCAGGGCAGCGGCGCCTCTTCGACCGGCGCGACCGGCGTTGCACTGATCTCGGCCTCCTGCAGCTTCGACTGCACCGCGTGCAGTTCTTCCACGGTCGCGATCGGGCCGATCCGCACGCGATACCATGTCTCGTCGTCGACCGGCGCGCGCTGGATCCTGGCGTCGATGCCCAGGTAGGCGAGCTTGGCCAGCATCTTTTCGGCCTCGCCGGGCTGCTTGAACGAGCCCGCCTGCAGCACGACGTCGCCCGTGGGCAGCGGCGGCCGCGCCGCCTTGCCGTTCTTCGCATGGGCGGGCACTTCGACTTCCTGCTTCGGCAGCATGTCGTAGAAGTCGAGCCCCGGTTCGGCTGCATTGGTCTCGGGTGTGCCGACCATCGCATCGTCCGTTGCGGCGGCCGACGCAGGCGCGACCGGCGGGGCCGGCACTGGCTCCGCCGTCGCCTGCGCCTGCCGCGTGTAATGCAGATGTACGCCGAGCGCCACCAGCAGGCCGAGGCTCAGCCCTACGCCCAACCCGACCCAGCCGTTGAACGTGTGGCCGACCGCCACGTGCTTGTGCCGCCGGACGTCCTTGTAGTCGCGGCTCAGCGTACGGGCGCCGGTCGACGGGCCGGCCATCACATGGCCTCCGGCGCCGAAACCCCGAGCAGGCCGAGCCCGTTGCAGATGACCTGCCGGACCCCGCGGACCAGCACGATGCGCGCGTCGCGCAGCGTCTCGTCCGCGACGAGGAACTGGTGTGCGTTGTAATACGCGTGGAATTCGGTCGCGAGCTCGCGCAGGTAATGCACGAGCATGTGCGGCGCGCGCTGCTGGGCCGCGGTTTCGATGATCTCGGGGTAGCGGCTCATCGCCGCCAGCACCGCCTGTTCGTGCGGCTCGACGAGGCGGTCCACGTGCGCGCGCCCGCGCGCCTCGTCGTGATGGAAGCCCTTCTCGCGCACCTGGCGCATGACGCTGCAGATGCGCGCGTGGGCGTACTGGATGTAGTAGACCGGGTTCTCGTTCGACTTCGACGTGGCGAGCTGCATGTCGAAATCGAGGTGTTGCTCGTTGCTGCGCATCACGTAGAAGAACCGCGCGGCATCGTTGCCCACTTCGCGTCGCAGTTCGCGCAGCGTGATGAACTCGCCGGAACGCGTCGACATCTGCACCTTCTCGCCGCCGCGGTACAACGTCACGAACTGCATGAGCCGGACGTCGAGACAGTCCGCCGGCTGCCCCATCGCGGCCAGGCCGGCCCGCACGCGGGCGATGTAACCGTGGTGGTCGGAGCCGAGCACGTCGATCAGCAGTTCGAAGCCTCGTTCACACTTGTTCAGGTGATAGGCGATGTCGGAGGCGAAATAGGTCCTGAGACCGTTCTCGCGGACGACCACGCGGTCCTTTTCGTCGCCGAAGTCGGTCGCGCGGAACCATTGTGCGCCGTCCTTCTCGTACACGACGCGGTTCCGCCGCAGCAGGTCGAGCGCATGGTCGATCGCGCCGTCCTCCGCGAGGCTGCGTTCGCTGAACCAGCGGTCGTAGCGGACGCCGAACTCCTCCAGATCGCCGCGGATGTCGGCGAGGATGTCGTGGAGCGCGAGTTCGAACGCCTGCGCGAAGCCGTCGACCCCGAGCAGTCCCTTCGCACGCTCGATGACCGCGTCGATGTACAGGTCCTGGTCGCCTGCCGGCGCATCGGGGGGCAGGTCCGCGAAGATCGTGGCCGCGGGCCGCAGCAGCGTGCGCCCGGCGCGTTCGACGAGCTTGTCGGCGATCGGACGGATGTAGTCGCCGCGGTAGCCGTTGCTCGGGAACGGGAATTGTTCGCCGAAGCTTTCCAGGTAACGCAGCCAGACGCTCGTCGCCAGGATGTCCATCTGGCGGCCGGCGTCGTTGATGTAGTACTCGCGCTGCACCTCGTAGCCGGCCGCGTCGAGCAGGTTGGCGAGCGAGGCTCCGAATGCGGCGTGGCGACCGTGGCCGACGTGCAGCGGGCCGGTGGGGTTGGCGGAGACGAACTCCACGAGCACTCGCTTGCCCGCACCCGACTGCGAGCGCCCGTAGCCGCGCGCGGCGTCGAGCACCGCGAGCAACTCGGCGCGGTAGGCGGCCGGGGCCAGGAAGAAATTGACGAAGCCCGGGCCCGCGATCTCCACACGCGCCACGAGTTCGCTCTGCGGCAGCGCGTCCACGATCGCCTGCGCCAGTTCGCGGGGCTTGCGCTTCGCCGCCTTGGCGAGCTGCAACGCGACGCTCGAGGCGAAGTCGCCGTGGCTCGCGTCGCGCGTGCGTTCGATCGTGACGGCAGGCGCGGTCTCGCCCGGACGCAGCTCGGCCGGCAGGGCGCGCAGGGCGTCCCGCAGCAGGTTTTCGATCAGGTATTTCAAGGGCTTTTCGCCGTCAGGGACCCGGAGGCAGGCGGCAGTCTAGGGAATTCCGACCGGCGATGCGAGATCTGCTGCGCGCCCGCGAATGAAATCGCACACGGTCGCGTCCATGCGGGAGTGAATCAGAGGTTCCGAAGTGTGACGCCGGCACGCCGTCGTTTCCGGGCCTTGGCTACGCTCGTCGCGGAACCGCCGCTACCAGCGGCATGGAAGGAGCCCCCATGCATCCTGAGTCAAGTCGTATCTCGAGAGTCGTTCTGGCCTGTTCGGCCGCTTTCGTGCTGGCCGCGTGCGGCGGAGGCGACGACAGGGAACCCACGGGCACGTTGAAGCTCGGCATCACGGATGCGCCGGTCGATGCGGCCGACGCCGTGGTGGTGCAGTTCTCGGGTGTCGAGTTGAAGCCGAAGGGCGGCGAGCCGTTCTCGATCGACTTCGTCGATTCGACCGGGCAGTCGCTGTCGAAGCAGGTCGATCTCTACCTGCTCTCGGGCACGAAGCGCGAACTGCTGCTCGAGGGCGAGGAGATCCCGGCAGGCGAGTATGAATGGATGCGTCTCAAGGTCGATGCCGACCCGACCGTCGTCGATTCGTATATCGAGATCGGCGGCGGGCAGTGCGAGCTGCGCGTGCCGAGCGGAGACGAAACCGGTCTCAAGATCAACCGCGGGTTCACCGTCGGTGTCGGTGCGATCACCGATCTCACCATCGATTTCGACCTGCGCAAGTCGATCGTCGAACCGCCGGGCCAGCAGTCGGAGCCGGAAGTCTGCGACGGCCAGGAGTACCTGCTGAAGCCGGTGCTGCGCGTCGTCGACAATCTCGAGATCGGTACGATCACCGGCAAGGTCGATCCGCTGCCCGACGGCTGCGACAGCAGCGCCGTATACCCGGGCAACGTGTACCTGTTCGGGCCCTACACCGACGTGGAGCCTGCCGTGGACGATTACGACGGTGTCGACGATGCGGTCACCTGGGCCATGGTGGACCCGACTACGTTCGAGTACACCATCGGTTTCGTGCCTGCCGGAAAGTACGTCATCGCTTACACGTGCTCGCCTGACAGCACGCAGGTCGATGCGGACACCGATGTCAGCGAAGAGGTCACGTTCGTGCCCGACGCCGGTGTGCAGGTCGAGCTGGCGCCAGGCGAAACGAAGCTCGTCGATTTCCCGCCCGCGCCGTAATCGGCTCCGGCCAACTCACAGGAGCGTCCCGACGCCGGGACGCTTTTTTTTTCAGCAAATTTTTCCCAGGTCATGAGCGGCGGTGCACGTGTCGGGCCGCATTCGGGCCGCATATCGCGTCGACCCGACCATGTCGCCAAAGACAGACACATCGATGGCGGAACACGACCCCCGAGCCCCGGTCACAAAGGTTCCATACCAAGGAGGGTAGCCTTATGCGCAGGAATGCACTTGCCGTCGTGATTTCGTCCGTCCTGTTGAGTACGGCCGCGGTGGCCCAGACGGAGCCCAGCAGCGCGTATCCGTCCTCGCCGACGTCGCAGACCGACACGGCGCGCCCGGACGCGACCACCTCTGCCCCGGATGCCGACACGGCGACCGGCACGAGTTCGACGGGCAGCATGGAGGCGGACCAGAGCACGAGCTCTTCTGCGTCCACGACCACTTCGACCGACCCGAGCACGTCCAGCCCGGCGATGGGCTCGGAGACCTCGGCCACGGCCAAGACCTCCGGCGCCGCGAACAGCAGCGACAAGGCGCTGAGCTCCACGCACCACTGGACGCAGGCGGACGTGGACGGTGACGGGAAGCTGACGCTCGCCGAGGTGCAGGCCGCCGCCCCGTCCCTCGCCACGCATTACCAGGACATGGACAGCGATGGCGACGGCAAGCTGACGCGCGACGAGGTGAAGGCCTATGAGGCCGCGAACCCGGGCCGCAGCATGGAGGCTGACCAGGGCACGAGTTCTTCTTCGTCGTCTTCGACGACCGACACGTCCAGCTCGCAGTCGAGCTCGAGCACGACTCCGTCGGGCGACACCTCGAGCAGCTCGTCGACGACGGACGACACCACGTCCAGCACCGCGGGCGAAGACAACACGTCCGGCACGACCGGCCAGTAAGACCGCCCCGCCCCGGCGACGCTCGTGCGCTAGAACAATTCGAGCGGATCGACGTCCAGCGCCCACCGCACCTTGCGTGCGGTGGGCGTTTCTTCGAGCAGCGGCACCCAGCGCGCGAGCAGGCGCTGCAGCGGCGAATGCGACCGTGCGTGCAGCAGCAACTGGGCACGGAAGTGTCCTGCGCGTCGCTCCATCGGTGCCGACGCGGGACCGAGAATCTCGACGCCGGACTCGCCGCAGGCCTGGGCCAACTCGCGCGCGCGGTCGAGGAATGCAAGCGGCATCTCGCGGCGCATCGCTTCGGCCCGGAGCACGGCGACGCGCGCAAACGGCGGCCAGCCCGCCTGCTCGCGCTCGACCAGCGCCGCCGACGCGAATGCGTCGTAGCCGCCGCTCACGAGCTGCCTGAGCAATGGATGTTCGGGATATTCCGTCTGGATCAGCACTTCGCCCGGCCGCTCCGCGCGACCTGCGCGGCCCGCCACCTGCACGATCGTCTGCGCGAGGCGCTCGGCGGCACGAAAGTCCGTGCCGAACAGGCCCTGGTCCGCGTTCAGCACGACCACGAGGCTCACTTCCGGAAAATGGTGGCCTTTGGTCAGCATCTGCGTCCCGACGAGCAACCGCACCTCACCTGCATGGATGCGCTCGAGCGTCGCCTCGAGCACGCCGCGCCGCCGCATCGCGTCGCGATCGATCCGCGCGAGCTTCACCTCCGGGAACAGCGACGCGAGCGTCTCCTCGATGCGCTCGGTGCCCTGGCCGACCGGCTTGACCGGCTCGCCGCAATCCGGGCACAGCTCGGGGATCGCGCGATGCGTGCCGCAGTGGTGACACTCCAGTGAACGTTCGCGCTGGTGCACGGTGAGTCGCGCGTCGCAGCGCGGACACGGTGCGACCCACCCGCACGCGGGACAGAAGAGCGTCGGTGCGTAACCGCGACGGTTCAGGTACACGAGCACCTGGCCGCCGGCCGCGAGGTGCCGCTGGATGGCGAGCACCGTCGGTGTCGCGATCCCCTGCGTGCTCGCATGGGCACGCAGGTCGACCAGCTGCAGCGCAGGCGGGCGCGCGCCCGCCGTCCGATTGGGCAATTCGAGCAATCGCGCTTTGCCGGCGCGCACGCGCTCCAGGCTCTCGAGCGACGGCGTGGCCGACCCCAGCACGACGGGCACGCCATGGCGCTGTGCCCGCGCGAGCGCCAGGTCGCGTGCCGAGTAGCGGAAGCCCTCCTGCTGCTTGTACGACGCATCGTGCTCTTCGTCGACGACGATCAATCCGGGGCGCGCGAGCGGTGCGAAGACGGCCGACCGCGTCCCGATCACCACGGGGGCCTCGCCGGACCGCGCGGCGCGCCAGGCCTGCAGCCGCTCCGTATCCGTGAGGCCGGAGTGCAGCACGGCCAGCGGTCCCGGAAAGCGTGCCGCAAAGCGCGAGACCAGTTGTGGCGTCAGCGAGATCTCGGGCACGAGGACGAGCGCCTGCTCGCCACGCGCCACGACGCCGCGGATCGCACGCAGGTAAACCTCGGTCTTGCCGCTGCCCGTGACGCCGTGCAATACGAACGGCGCGAATCGACCGTGCGCCGAATCGATCGTGGCAACCGCGGCGTCCTGCTCGGGCGTCAGGGCCGGTCCCGCCAGGGTCGACTCGAACATCGACGGCCGCGGTGCGCCATCCGGCGACTCGCGCGTGCGCGTGACCCAGCCCCGCTTCTCGAGTTCGCGCAGGTGCTCGCGCCATCGGCCCGAGAGGGAGGCCAGTTCGGCGGCACCCGCAGGTTCATGATGCTCGAGCCACGCCACCAGTTCGCGCAGCTTGTGCGCACGGGCCCCCAGCGGCGCGATCGTGCCGGTGCGTGCTGCCGCACTGAGCACCCAGCGCTCGGCCGTCGCCGCGGCGTCGCTGCCACTGCGCAGGGCCGCCGGCAAGGCCGCGCTGACGACCTCCCCGACCGGGTGCCGGTAATACTCCGCGGACCAGCGCAACAACTCGAGCAGGGCCGGCTCGAGCACGGGTTCATCGTCGATCCGCGACAGGGCACGCCTGAGCTTTGCCTCGGGAACCTCCGAGCGGTCGCGGAGTTCGACGACGACGCCGACCGTCCTGCGGCGGCCGAACGGCACCCAGACCCGCTGGCCCGGACGCAGCGAACCGGGCTCGACGTCCGGCGGCGCCTGGTAATCGAACAGCCGCCGCAGCGGCGCGTCGATCGCGACGCCGAGGATCGTCCCGATCATGCGCTGCCGCTCCGCGTCGTTGTCCACAAAGTCTGTGGATAACTTTGTGGATGACTTGCTGGAATCTCGCCCAAGTGCCGAATCCGACGGGAGCTTTTACGTGATGGTCACAAAATCGTCGGGCCGCCGAATGGCGAAGGAATTCAACGAGTTAGCCAGTTCGGGCCAGTGCATGTCAGACCGGGTCCAATCCGCGCCGGGGGCTTGACAACGCCGTTGGGCCGGTGTTGTGGTCGCCGTGGACATCTTTTGCTGCAGCAGTCCGCGTCAACCCCCTGACCGTACAGACGTTCTTGTAGGACGATCATGGGGCTGCGGGGAGCGCGAGTCTACGGCATGACGCATTTTGCTAGTCTCGAGGCCGACCCGTGCCGCGCCCAGGTGGCCGCAGGTCGCCTGCGAGAGGAGATCCGACTGGACGCTGCGCATGCCCGCGAACTCGACCGCTTCCTGGCCGGCGTGGAGGCTCGCGCGTTCCGGATCGCGCAGGTCGCGTTGCGGAACGTGGATGACGCCCACGATGCCGTGCAAGTCGCCATGCTGCGCCTGGCGGAGAAGTACGCCACGCGTCCCAGCGAGGAGTGGCGGCCGCTGTTCTACCGGATCCTCTACAACTGCATCCGGGACGTCCAGCGCCGTCACGGCGTGCGCCGCCGTTTTTTCGGCCTGCTGCCGGGCTCGACGCCGCGCGCAGACGAAGAGGCGGGGCCCGACCCGATCGAGCAGGTGCCCGACGGCCTGCCGGACCCGAGCGAACGCCTCGCGGCGACGCAGGCCATGGCCGAGCTCGAGCGTGCGCTGCAGCGGCTGCCGGCCCGGCAACTCGAGGCGTTCTCGTTGCGTTGCCTCGAGGGGCTCGACGTCGCCGCGACGGCCGCCGCCATGGGCTGTTCCGAGGGCAGCGTGAAGACCCATTACTTCCGCGCGCTGCAGGCGCTGCGTGCGGACCTTGCCGAGGTCTGGACATCATGAAGGACGAGAGCCGACCCGATCAGTTCGAACGGCGCGCGCGCGAAGCTTTCGACGCGAGCATCGAGGCCATGGATGCCGACACGCGATCGCGGCTCAGGCAATCGCGTCATCGTGCCGTCGCTGCGGCCACGCAGCCGCGCTGGAAGAGCTGGGCGCCCGTCGGTGCGCTCGCCGCGGGAGTGCTGGGTGCTGCGCTGCTGCTGCGCGGGCCGTCGCCAGAAGGGCCGCGGCCGCGCCCGATGGCGGCCACGCCGGCGACACTGACGCAGGGAACGATCGAAATGATCGCGGCAGGCGACGAATTCGAGATCGCCACCGCCGACGAGGCCCTCGAGTTCTACCGCTGGGTGGAGCAGGCGACGACGAACGGCGCGGGAGAGGGGCGATCATGAGGGACGGCACACGGCTCGGGTGGTTGCGGGCCGGGCGGAGGGCGCTGGCGGTGGCCTTGATCGCCGGCTGCCTGGCGGCGGGCGGCCCATT
The DNA here is from genome assembly GCA_035691185.1 of Steroidobacteraceae bacterium. Lineage (GTDB taxonomy): Bacteria > Pseudomonadota > Gammaproteobacteria > Steroidobacterales > Steroidobacteraceae > RPQJ01. The sequence continues at coordinate 28,387 of DASSJN010000247.1, read as the reverse complement.
CGCACGCGCCGACGAGCGCGAGCCGACGCCGGCGGCGGCGGGTCCCGAATGGTCGGACCTGTCGCCCGAGCAGCAGCGCGTGCTGGCACGTTATAGGCAGGAGTGGAACTCCATGTCGCCGGGGCGTCGCGAGGCGATGTCAAGCCGCGCCGCGCGCTGGCAGGAGATGACGCCGGAGCAGCGCGCGCGCGCGCACGAACGCTTCGAGCAGTGGCAGAGCCTGCCGCCCGAGGATCGCCAGCGCGCCCGCGAGCGTTACGAGAAATTCCGCGAGCTGCCTCCCGAGGAGCAGCAGCGGTTGCGGGAGGCCTACCACAAGTATCAGGAGATGCCGCCCGAGCGGCGCGAGGAACTGCGCGAGCGCTGGCACGACATGAGCCCGGAAGAGCGCGAGCGCGCCCGGCAGAAGTGGCGCGACGCTACGCCCGAGAAGCGCGAACAGGGTCGCGATCAGCCTAAGGAAAAGGGCAAGGGCAAGGGGAAAAAAGGGGACAGGGGATAGGAGTCAGGCGCTTGACCCCTAACCCCTTTCTTTTCAGCCCTTGAGCGCGACGAGGACCTCGTCGAGCATCTTCTTCGCGTCGCCGAACAGCATCCGGTTGTTCTCCTTGTAGAACAGCGGATTGTCGACGCCGGCATAGCCCGAAGCCATCGAACGCTTCATGACGACCGAGGTCTTCGCCTTCCAGACCTGCAGCACGGGCATGCCCGCGATCGGGCTCGACGGGTCTTCCTCGGCCGAGGGGTTCACGATGTCGTTCGCTCCGATCACCATCGAGACGTCGGTCGAGGGCAAGTCGTCGTTGATCTCGTCCATCTCGAGCACGATGTCGTAGGGCACCTTGGCCTCGGCGAGCAGCACGTTCATGTGGCCCGGCATGCGGCCCGCCACCGGGTGGATGCCGAATCGCACGTTGACGCCCTTGTCCCGCAAGTGCCTGGTGATCTCGTAGACCGTGTGCTGCGCCTGTGCGACCGCCATGCCGTAGCCGGGCACGATGATCACGTTCCTGGCGCCACGCAGCAGCTCCGCCGTCTCGACGGCGCTGATCGGCGTGACGTCTCCCGCCGGTTGTGCGCCCGCCGCGGCCGGTGCCGTGCCCTCGCCCGTGCCGAAGCCACCCGCGATGACGCTGAGGAAGTTGCGGTTCATCGCGCGGCACATGATGTACGAGAGGATCGCGCCGGAGGAGCCGACGAGCGCGCCCGTGACGATCAGCAGATCGTTCGACAGCATGAACCCGGTGGCGGCCGCGGCCCATCCCGAATAGCTGTTCAGCATCGAGACGACGACCGGCATGTCGGCGCCGCCGATCGCCATCACCATGTGCACGCCGAACAGCAGCGCGATCACCGTCATCACGATCAGGGGCAGCAGTCCGGCGTCGATGTCGTGGGCCTGCAGGAACTCGCCGCCGAACCAGATCACGAGCAGCAGGCCCGCGAGGTTGAGCCAGTGCCGGCCGGGCAGCAGCACGGGCTTGCCGCCGATCTTGCCCGAGAGCTTGCCGAACGCGATCACGGAACCGGAGAACGTGACGGCGCCGATCAGGATGCCGATGTAGATCTCGACTTCGTGGATCGTCTTCTCGGCGCCGGTGTATGCGATCGAGGTGTCGACGTAGCTCGCGAAGCCGACGAGGCAGGCGGCGAGGCCGACGAGACTGTGCATGATCGCGACCAGCTCGGGCATCTGCGTCATCTGGACTTTCTTCGCGGCGTAGAGGCCGACCGTGCCGCCGACGAGCAGCGAGCCGATGATCCAGGGGTAGCCCGCCGCCGTGACGCGCGGACCGAGCACCGTGGCGAGCACGGCGATCGTCATGCCGATGATGCCGTAGAGGTTGCCGCGTCGTGACGTCTCGGGGTTCGAGAGGCCGCCGAGACTCAGGATGAACAGGATCGTGGCGCCGATGTAGGCGATCGTGGCGAGATTGGAAGACATGCCTGCGGCTCCCTCGTCTTATTTCCGGAACATCGCAAGCATGCGACGCGTGACGGCGAAGCCGCCGAACATGTTGACCGCGGTGAGCGTGAGGGCAACGACCGCAAGCGCGACGATCAGCGCATCGGGCCGGCCGGCAGTACCCGCGACCAGTGGCGGCGCCACCTGGATCAGCGCGCCCACGGCGATGATGCTCGAGATCGCATTGGTCACGCTCATGAGCGGCGTGTGCAGCGAGGGCGTCACGTTCCAGATCACCATGTAGCCGACGAAGCACGCCAGCACGAACACGGTGAAGTGCGCCAGGAACGAGGCCGGCGCGAACGCGCCGACCAGCCAGAACAGCAGCGCGCCGACGCCGAAGACGATTCCGAGGCTCTTCGCCGACGCAGGCTCGCCCGCGCCGCCGTGGCCGTGCCCGGACTTCTTCGCGGTCGGCGCCGCGGCCGCCGCGGCAGGCTTGGCCGCCTGGGGCGGCGCGGCCGGCAGCTTGGGCGGAGGCGGCGGCCAGGTGACGGCGCCGTCCTTGATGACGGTCAGGCCGCGGATGGCGTCGTCCTCCATGTTGACGTCGATGACGCCGTCCCTGGTCTTGCAGAGCTCCTCGGTCAGGCGCAGCAGGTTCGTGGAGTACAACGTCGACGACTGCTTGGCCAGGCGGCTGGGCAGATCCGTGTAGCCGATGATGGTCACGCCGTGCCGCACCACGGCCTGGCCCGGTTCGGTCAGCTCGCAGTTGCCGCCCTGCTCGGCCGCCATGTCGACGATGACGCTGCCCGGCCTCATGCTCTGCACCATCTCGGCGGTGATGAGCTTGGGCGCGGGCTTGCCCGGGATCAGGGCGGTCGTGATGATGATGTCCGCGTCCTTGGCCTCCCGGGCGTACATCTCGCGCTGGGCCTGCTGGAAGCCCTCGCTCATCACCCTGGCGTAGCCGCCGCCGCCGGAGCCCTCCTCCTCGTAGTCGACCTTGACGAATTCGCCGCCCAGCGACACGACCTGGTCGGCGACCTCGGCGCGCGTGTCGTTGGCGCGCACGATGGCGCCCAGGTTGGCGGCCGTGCCGATGGCGGACAGGCCGGCGACACCGGCGCCGGCGATGAAGACCCTGGCCGGCGGGATCTTGCCCGCCGCGGTGACCTGGCCGTTGAAGAAGCGGCCGAAGGCGTTCGCGGCCTCGATCACGGCGCGGTAACCGCTGATGCTGGCCATGGAGGTCAGCGCGTCCATCTTCTGCGCGCGGGAGAGCTGGCGCGGCAGCGAATCGATGGCGAGCACGGTGAGCTTGCGGTCCGCCAGTTGCTGCATCAGCTGCGGGTTCTGGGCGGGCCAGATGAAGCTCACGAGCGTGCTGCCCGGTTTCATCTGCGCGATCTCCTCGGGCGACGGCGCGCGGACCTTGAAGACCATGTCGGAGACGCCGTACAGCTCGGCGGCGTTGGCGGCGATGCTGGCGCCGGCCGCCCGGTAGGCGTCGTCGTCGAAGTTGGACGCGGCCCCGGCGCCGGATTCGATGCAGACACCGAACCCCAGTTTGATCAGCTTCTCGACCACCTCGGGCACGGCTGCAACGCGTCTCTCCCCCGCGAACGTTTCGCGCGGCACTCCGATCGTCAGTGGCATGGTGACCTCATCGATGCGTGGATACGGTTTCACCTGGTCCGGTCGCCTCGGCGATCGGGCCCGGGGGTGGAACATCGAACGTCTGCTCCGCTCGGCGGGACTGCGTCTAATGGCTTGCCGAACGGGCGGATATTCTCGGTTTTGGGGTAATGGACGTGGCGCGGGATTATACGTATCGTCAGGCCCATGCACGCACTGTCGCAGGAAGTCCTGCGGACGGACGTCTCGGGGATGCCTCTCGAGTGGATCGACTACCGGGACGCGGTTCGTCTGCACTTCATGGGCCAGGTGGCCTATGCATTCGGCCAGACCCTGTTTTCGCTACGGGGCGGCGTCAACGCGCGCACCGGGCACCGCACGACGGTCAAGGTCAGCTCGATCGTCGCGACGATCGGCCACAGCCACAACCCGGGCAATCGCCACCACGGGTACGTGCCACCGCTCAACAACGAAACGCTGTTCCGCCGTGACGCACACCTGTGCCTGTATTGCGGCCAGCGTTTTCCGACGAGCCAGCTCTCGCGCGACCACGTGACGCCGTTGTCGCGCGGCGGGCACGACGCCTGGACCAACGTCGTGACCGCGTGCCGGCGCTGCAACAACCTCAAGGCCTGGCGGACGCCGGAGCAGGCGAAGCTGCAGCTGATCGCCGTGCCGTTCACGCCGAGCTACGCCGAGTACATCTACCTGAAGGGGCGGCGGGTGCTGGCCGACCAGATGGAATACCTGCTCGCGCACTTCCCGCGGTCGAGCCCGCTGCACGAGCGGCTGAGCAGGAAAGCGACCAGTGACTAGGGAATAGTCGTAGATCGTGGCCTCGCTGCTCGGCCCACTCTACCCTTCCAAAAGAAAGGCGCCGAGGGCGCCTTTTGGTTCACGGGCGGCGAGCGTTTCGCTCGAGCCGACCCTCTGACTAGTCACTAGTCACTATTCACTAGACACTAGTCACTTACGAATCAATAACTTGCCGGAGTGGGCTGGAGCCGCAGGGGGAGTGCGCTACAGACCACCCCGGCAAGTTCCTGCGGGGGTTAAAAGGACCTGAATTCGCAGGGGGAGTGCACTTCAGGTCGCTTCGTCGTTCCGCCGGACGCAGTGAGAGTACGTTCAATGCTGCGGTGCGACAAACGAGCTTTCGTCACGCGACGATTGAAGACGTCTCAACCCATCGATCGGATTTCTCTGCGCCTGCGGCGCAGCCGTCGGCGCAACCGGTGGTTCACACCTCGACCCGGAACTGCTCGATCAGCCACTGCGTGAAGGCGCGGACCTCGGCGCGCTCGATGTCGTCCCGACGCGCGACCAGGTAATACGACTCGTCGTCCGGGTACGCGAAACCGTCGATGCGAACCAGCGTGCCGCGCTCGAACCAGGGCCGGCAGATCAACTCGGGGACCAGCGCGATGCCGGCGCCGCGCTCCGTCGCGCGAGCCACGGCCGTCACGTTGTCGAACTCGACCGTCGACTTGAGCCGCCCGAGGTCGATGTCGGCCCGTTTCAGCCAGTCGTCCCAGACGCTGGTGCGGAAGCTGCGATGCATGATCAGCGTCTGCTGGTCGAATGCGCGATCGCGCGGCTTGCCCTGCATGCTCGCGGCGACCTTCGGCGAGGCGACCGGGACCAGCTGCAATGGCAGCAGCCGCACCGCTTCCAGCTCCGCGTCGTCCGGTTCTTTCGCCGAGAGGATGACCGACAGATCGCTGTAGCCCGAATGCTGGCCCGGTCGTGGGTCGCTGGTGTGGATCTGCAGGTCGATGTCGGGATGGCGCTCGTTGAATTCGGGCAGCCGGGGCGCGAACAACTCGCTCGCGAAGAACGGCGGCATCACGACCGTGAGCTGTCGCCGTGCATTTCCGGCCCGCGTCGTCCGCGCCACGGCCGCGACCACGGCCTCCAGCGCCGGTTCCAGGTCCTCGAGCAGCTGTCGTCCAACAGCCGTCAGGATGACTGCGCGCGTGCGCCGCTCGAACAGCACCACGCCGAGCTGCTCCTCCAGTTCCTTGACCTGGTGGCTCACCGCCGACGGGGTCAGCGCCAGCCGGTCGGCCGCGTGCTTGAAACTCGAATGCCGGGCCGCGAGGCAGAAGGCTCGCAGGAGGCGCAGCGGCGGCGTCTTGAGGGAGGTGGCCATGGCGTCGGATCCGTCAGGCCACGGCGGCAACTTGCGTGCCATGGCCGCCGGGTCGGATAAAGCAAAGCGACTCAGGGGGTTAGGATTTCACCGATCGGCGGCGCGGGGGACGCCGTCCGGCGAGCCGCGCCATTATAGCGCCCGGGCCGCCGCGACCGCACCGAACCGGGGCGCCGGTCAGGCCGACTGTTCGCAGGCCAGGCGTGCCATCAGCAGCGCGTCGTGGCTGACTCCGTCCAGGCTCAGGTACTGCCTACAGCGGCCTTCCTCCACGAACCCGAAACGACGATACAGCGCGATGGCCGTCTCGTTGTCGGCGCGAACCACGAGTTCCACGCGGTGCAATCCGCGCGTTTCGGCCATTTCCAGCGTGGTGGCGAGCATGCTCGAGCCGAGACCCTGGCCGCGATACTGCCGGACCACCCCCAAGCCGAGGACCGCGCTGTGTCGCAACCCGAGGGCCGCCTTCGGCCGCAGGTCGCACCAGCCGACGACATCGTCGCCGGCGAGCGCCACCACGTGGATCGCGCCGCCCTTCAGGCTGTCGAGCACGAAACGACGGGTACTTGCATAAGGGGGCGCCTGCAGCATGGCGAGGTAGCGGCCCTCGCGGGCGACGCTGTCCAGCGCGGCATGAAAGCCCGCCAGGTGTTCCTTGCCGATCGGCACGATGCGTCGGGCCGGGCGATACTCGGTCTGGGCAGGGAGCGCGACGGTCGCCATGGCGCGATCGTCGCACGGCCGAAGCGTCGCCGGCGTGGGTCGGCGACCTGCCATGCTGTCCTCCGATCTCTTATGCTCCGCGGCCATGAACGCACCACCCCACGACGGCAGGGCGTTGGCCCGCGCGGGCGCCGACGCGCTGCGCCGAGGTGACGGCCGGGCAGCGCGCGAGCTGTTCACGCAGGCCACCGCCGTCGCGCCGCGTGACCCCGGCGCGTTGCTCGGGCTCGCCTATGCCTGCCGCTACCAGCGCGACCACGCGGCGGCCGGCGCAGCCGCGGACCGCGTGCTGGCACTCGAGCCGCGCAACGTGCGGGCGCTCGTGATCAAGGCCGACAGCCTCGAGGCGGCGGGCGACGTGAAGGCCGCCTCGGCGTTTTACCTCGCGGCACTGCGCGCTGCGCCGCCGCCCGACCAGGCGCCGCCGGATCTTGCGCAGGAACTGGGTCGTGCGCGGGCACAGGCGGAGCAGCACGCCCGACGCTACGAGGAGCACCTGCGCTCGTGGCTTGCCAGCTGTGGCTTCGATGCGGCGCGGGCCGGGTCGCGCTTCGGCCAGTCGCTCGACATCCTGCTCGGACGCAAGCGGATCTACGTGCAGGAGCCGCGTTACTACTACTTCCCCGGGCTGCCGCAGAGACAGTTCTACGAGCGCGCGGATTTCCCCTGGCTCGACCGTGTCGAGGCTGCGACGACCGCAATCCGGGAAGAATTGCTCGGCGTGCTCGGCGACCCCCGGGCGTTCGCGCCTTACGTGCAGGGAGACCCGCGACGCCCGCACACGGACCAGCAGGGCATGCTGAACAATCCGGACTGGTCCGCGTTCTACCTGTGGCGCAACGGGGAGCGCGTCGCGGAGAATGCGGCGCGATGCCCGCGCACGCTCGAGGCGCTGGAGGCCGCGCCGCTCGCCCGCATCCCGAACCGGTCGCCGTCGGTGCTGTTTTCGCAGCTGCGGCCGGGCGCGCACATCCCGCCGCACAACGGCATGGTCAATACGCGACTGATCTGTCACCTGCCGCTGGTCGTGCCGGGCAAGTGCCGGTTCCGCGTCGGCAACGAGGTGCGCGAGTGGCAGCCGGGCCGCGCCTGGGTGTTCGACGATTCGATCGACCACGAAGCCTGGAACGACAGCGACGCCACGCGCGTGATCCTGCTGTTCGACATCGAACGGCCCGAGATCGACGACGAGGAACGCCGACTGATCAACGCGATGTTCGAAGGCATCGACGCCTATACGGGTACGAAGCCCGTGTGGGACGACTGAAGACCGCACATGCTTTACCTCGTCGACGCCAGCGTCTTCATCTTCCGCGCGTACTACTCCGTGCCGATCGAGGTGGCCGACCGCGACGGCAATCCCGTCAACGCGGTGCTCGGGTTCGCGCGCTTTCTCGGTGAGCTGCTCGAACGCGAATCGCCGCGCCACATCGCGGTCGCGTTCGACGAGAGCCTCGAGCAGGGGTACCGCAACGAGATCTATCCCGCCTACAAGGCGAACCGCGAGCCCGCGCCCGTGGAGCTGAAGCGGCAGTTCGCGTTGTGCCGCGAGATCTGTGCCGCGCTCGGCCTCGTGCAGTACGGCAGCTCGCGCTACGAAGCCGACGACATCATCGGCACGCTCGCGACGCGCGCCCGGGCGGCGGGGCTGCCCGTGACGATCGTGAGCCGCGACAAGGACCTCACGCAACTGCTGTCGACGACCGACACGTACTGGGACGCGGTGGCCGACGTGCGGTACGGCTATCACGACATCGCGGACCGTTTCGGCGTGATTCCCGAACGCATGGCGGATTTCCTGGCGCTGACGGGCGACGCGGTCGACAACATCCCGGGCGTGCCCGGCGTCGGCCGCAAGACGGCGCAGAAGCTGCTCAAGCACTTCGACACGCTGCCGGGCGTGTTCGAGAACCTGGACGAAGTGAGGAAGCTCAAGCTGCGCGGCGCGAGTTTCGTCGCCGACAGCCTGCGCCAGCACCGCGAGGCGGCGTTCCTGTCGCGCCGGCTGACGGGCATCGCCTGCGACATGCCACTGCCGGTGTCGAAGATCGGCGACCTCAGGCGGCTCGCGCCGGACCTCGGCACGATCGATACGTTCTGCGAGGCGCACGGCTTCGGTCGCATGCTGCGCGAGCAGTGTCGTCGCCTCCATGCGCGCCACGGCGGGTGAGGCCGTCGCGCGCCGTGCCATCATGGAGTCGGAGCAGCAGTACGCCGCGATCGGCGCGTGGCTGACCGAGCAGACGGGACGCCGGTTCGCCTCGCGGCCCGCGGAATCCGTGCACGGCGGCAGCATCCACCGCTGCGTGCGCTGGCCGGGGCGGGGCGGCGATGCTTTCCTGAAGCTGGGGCCGCCGACGACGCTGTCGGCCTACGAAGCGGAGGTCGAAGGACTTCGGGCGCTGCGTCGTGCCGACGCCCTGCGGGTGCCGGGCGTGTACGCGGTCGGCAGCGTCGGGCCACACGCGATCCTGGCGCTCGAGTGGCTCGACCTGTCGCCTGTCGCGTCGGGCGAGGAGGCGGTGCAGGCGCAGCTCGGCGAGAGGCTCGCGGCACAGCACCGGGTCACCGCCGCAACGTTCGGATGGCGGCGCGACAACACGATCGGGGCCACCCCGCAGCCCAATACCCCCGACGACGACTGGGTGCGGTTCTTCCGGCAGCGGCGGCTCGGTCATCAGCTCGAGCTCGCGGCGACCCAGGGGCTGGACCGGCGCATCGTCGCTCGCGGCCGCGAGCTCGAGGGGCGCTGCGAAGTGTTGTTCGCCGGGCATCGCCCCGTGCCCTCGCTGCTGCACGGCGACCTCTGGGGCGGCAACTGGTCCGCGCTGGCGACGACGCGCGAACCGGTGATCTTCGATCCCGCGGTCTATTACGGCGACCGCGAGGCGGACATCGCGTTCACGCGGCTGTTCGGCGGTTTCGCCCCGTCGTTCTACGCAGCGTACCAGGCAGCCTGGCCGCTGGAGCCGGGGGCCGACGTGCGCCGCATGCTCTACAACCTCTACCACGTGCTGAACCACTACGTCCTGTTCGGCGGCAGCTATGCGCGGCAGGCGTCCTCGATGATCGAGGGGCTGCTCGCGGAACTCGGCTGACCTCGGCGGACGTCTTAATCAATCCCCGGGAAGGCGCGTCTCTCCTTTGACGCCGGACACCCGGACCTTGCCGGAGGAATCGCCGAGCAACGCGAAATCGCGACCCACGTCGGCGACACGGATGTCGCCGGACGAGTCCTGCTCGATGCGCACGCTGCCCGCGACGCGCTCGATCGTGATGTCGCCCGAGCTGTCGACCGGGATCACCACGTCGCCGGCGCCGACGATCACGATGTCGCCTGAACTGTCGCGCACCTGCACGCGGCCGGCCGCGCCTTCGACGCGGACATCGCCAGAGCTGTCCCGGACTTCGACGTCCGAGCGAGGCCGATGCAGCACGATGTCGCCGGAGCTGTCGGTCACCTTGACGACGCGCACGTCGCGCGCCGTGAGGTCGCCACTCGAATCGGTGATCTCGACCGGCAGCGAGGCGGGCAGGTCCACCACGAGGTCGAGCGTGGCGTAGAAGATGCCGATGCCGGCCATCTGGTCCGGCACCCGCACGTCGACGCGCACCGTGCTGCCCTCGCGTCGCACGGTGACGTCAGTCTGGGGAAGGTACGACTCCCGCGACACGCAGGCCTTGCCCTGCGCCACGACCGTCGCGGCGCTGGTCGGACGAACTTCGAGGTCGCCGGCCCGGGCGTTGATCACGACGCGCGTCGCGCCGGTCGCGTCGAGGCTCGCGCGACGGTCGGCGCTGTAGCGGCAGGCGTCCCAGGCTTCGGCGGGCAAGGCGATCGCGAGCAGCGCCAGCGCGGTCAACGTGTGACGAAGCGACGGCAGGCGGTGTGTCGGCATCTCGGCGCGTCCTGTGGCTGGATGCCGTTTCTGATGCAGCAGGTGCGAGGCGGGTTGCAGTCCTCGCGAAAAAAGCCCGGTCAGAGCTTCGCCATCACGTGGCGGACCACGGTGTAGTCCTCGAGGGCGTATGCCGAGAGGTCCTTGCCGTAGCCCGAGCGCTTGAGGCCGCCGTGCGGCATCTCGCTCACTAGCATGAAGTGCGTGTTGATCCAGGTGCAGCCGTACTGGAGCCGTGAAGCCACCTGCAGTGCCCGGCCGACGTCCTGCGTCCAGACCGAGGACGCCAGTCCGTAATCCGAGTCGTTGGCCCAGCGCACCGCCTCGTCCACGTCCTTGAAGCGCGTGACCGACACCACCGGGCCGAACACCTCGCGCCGGACGATTTCGTCCGACTGCTTCGCATTGGCGACCACGGTCGGCTCGAAGAAGAAACCACCCCCGGTGCCCGCGTTGCCGCCCGCCGTGATCTCGATGTGCTTCTGCTTCTTCGCGCGCGCGACGAAACCGGCGACGCGGTCGCGCTGTTCGGCGCTGATCAGCGGCCCCATCTCGACGTCCTTCGCGGTCTGCAGGCCGACCTTGATCGACGCGACGGCGCTCGACAGGTCCGCGACCAGCCTGTCGTACACCTTCGCGCCCGCGTAGATGCGGCAGGCTGCGGTGCAATCCTGGCCGGCGTTGTAGTAGCCGAACGTGCGCACGCCCGACACGACGCTCTCGACGTCCGCATCGTCGAACACGATCACCGGGGCCTTGCCGCCGAGTTCGAGGTGCGTGCGCTTGATGCCGTCCGCCGCCTGCTCGAGGATCTTCCCGCCCGTCGCGACGTCGCCCGTGAGCGAGATCATGCGCACGAGCGGGTGCTTCGTCAGCGGCGCGCCGACGCTGGCCCCCCGACCGCAGACCATGTTGACGACGCCGGCCGGGAAGACTTCCGCCAGCAGTTCAGCCAGCTTGAGCGCGGTGAGCGGCGTCTGCTCGGAAGGCTTGAGCACTGCCGTGTTGCCCGCGGCGAGGGCCGGGGCGAGCTTCCACGCCGCCATCATCAGCGGGTAGTTCCACGGCGCGATCGACGCGACCACCCCGATCGGGTCGCGCCGGATCATGCTCGTGAAGCCCGCCAGGTACTCGCCCGCGACGGCCCCGGTCATGGTGCGACAGGCGCCCGCGAAGAAGCGGAACACGTCGGCGATCGCCGGAATCTCGTCGTTGAGCGCTGCCGCAAGCGGCTTGCCGCAATTCTGCGACTCGAGCGTGGCGAACGCCGCGCCGTCGGCCTCGATGCGGTCGGCCAGCTTGAGCAGCAGGGCCGCGCGGTCCTTCGGCGCCGTCCGCGACCAGTCGTCGAACGCCGCACTCGCGGCCTTGGCCGCGGCGTCGACCTGGCCGCGGGAGGCTTCGGCGACCCTGGCGAGCACCTTGCCGGTGGCGGGGTTCAGCACGTCCTCGACCCGGCCTTCACCGCCGGCGAGCTTTCCATTGATCAGCAGCTTCGTTTGCATGCGATGCCTCCGCAATCGAGAGTCTAGTGTTCAGTGTCTAGTGTTCAGTCGGAGGCGCTGGCGCGCCGATCACACGCGACGCGTGCCTTCTGACTAACCGCTAGACACTATCCACTAGACACTTCCGCCTCCGGTTTGGTCAGCCAATACGCCGCCAGGATCGGCGCCAGCGTCACGAGGATCACGATCACCGCGACGACGTTCGTGACGGGTCGTTCGCGCGGCCGGAACAGCTCGTTGTAGAACCAGATCGGCAGCGTGCGCTCGTGGCCAGCGGTGAACAGCGTCACGATGATCTCGTCGAACGACAGCGCGAATGCGAGCATGCCGCCCGCGAGCAGTGCGCTCGCGATCTGCGGCAGCAACACGTAGGCGAACGTCTGGTGGCCGCGCGCGCCGAGGTCGCTCGAGGCTTCCACCCAGCTCGGCGGGATGCGCCGTAACCGCGCGATCACGTTGTTGTAGACGATCACGAGACAGAACGTCGCGTGCCCGGCGACGATGGTCCAGAAGCCCGGCTCGAGTCCGAGCGTGCGGATGCCGGCGAGCAGAGCGAGGCCCGTCAGGATGCCCGGCAGCGCGATCGGCAGCACGAACAGCAGCGTGATCGATTCCTTGCCGCGGAACGATCGCCGGGCCAGCGCGAACGCGGCCAGCGTGCCCAGCACGATCGCGGCCAGCGTCGCGACGGCCGCCACCAGCAGCGACAGTCGCATCGCGGCCCAGATGTCGCTGCGCGCGAAGGCGACCTCGAACCAGTGCAGTGTCAACCCGGGCGGCGGAAACCGATAGGTGCGATCCTCCGTCGTGAACGCATAGAGCGCGATCACCCAGACGGGGGCGTGCAGGAACAGCAGCCCGAGCGTCGCGGCCACCTTCGTGAACGGCGAGGGCCGCTCCCAGCGCGGCGGTGGACGAGGCCGTTCAGAGCGCATCGAACGCCCCGAGTCGCCTGGCGAGCGCGAGGTACAGGCCGATCAAGACGATCGGCACGACCGAAAAGGCTGCCGCGAGCGGCAGGTTCCCCGCCGTGCCCTGCTGCTGGTAAACCATCATGCCGATGAAATAGCCGGGCGCGCCGACCACGGTCGGGATGATGTAGTCGCCGAGCGTGAGCGAGAACGTGAAGATGGAGCCCGCGGCGAGACCGGGCAGCGCGAGCGGCAGCACGACGTGGCGGAATGTCTGCGGCCGAGTCGCACCGAGGTCGGCCGAGGCCTGCAGCAACGAACCCGGCACGCGCTCCAGCGCAGCCGCGAGCGGCAGGATCATGAACGGCAGCCACATGTAGACGAACACGACGAACATGCCCAGATACGAGGAGGCGAGCGAAGGCCCCCCGACCACCGGCACGGCGAGCGTGCGATCGAGCGCGCCCATGAGCCCCAGCTGCTCGAAACCCCAGCTCGCGATGCCCTGCTTGGCGAGGATCAGGCGCCACGCGTAGACCTTGACCAAATAGCTGGTCCACATCGGCAGCAGGATGCCGACGTAGAACAGCGCCTTGAGCTTCGGGCCCGCGTAGCGCGCCATGTAGAGCGCGACCGGGAACGCAATGACGGCCGAGACGGCCGTGACGGCGATCGCCATGACGACGGTGCGCGCGATGATGTCGAGGTGGGCGGGTTGCGTCAGCAGGACCCGGTAGGTGGCGAGCGTCAACCGTGGCACGACGCGCGCCGTGAATTCGTCGATCGCGTAAAAGCTCTGCAGCAGCAGCGTGAACAGCGACCCGAGGTAGACGATGCCGAGCCAGAGCAGCGGCGGCACGAGCAGTAGCGCGAAGTAGAACGAGCTGCGGCCCTGGAGCGAGAACACCCGCGCGGCCATGTCTCAGTCCTGCAGCGGGACGGCGGCGTCGGGCCGCCAGGCCAGGCGGACGTGCGCACCGGCCACGAGGCCAGCCGCCGCGCTCGCGGCCTCGGGCTGTGCTACCGCCAGCGTCGTGCCGTCGTCGAGCCGGACGCGGCAGCGACTGCTGGCGCCGTGATACAGCACGTCGAGCACGACGCCCTCGCAGCGGATGCTGCCGTCCCTGACGGGCGTACCCGGCGCAACGATCTCGACCAGTTCCGGACGGATCGCGAAGGCGCGCGGGTGTCCCGTGAGTTCCCGGGCGGCGTCGGCGTGCACCACGTTCGCGCTGCCGACGAAACTCGCGACGAACGCCGTCCGCGGCCGGTTGTAGAGCGCGCGCGGAGTGTCGAGCTGCTCGATCCGGCCCTGGCTGAACACCGCGATGCGGTCCGCCATGCTGAGCGCCTCGCCCTGGTCGTGCGTGACGAACACGAACGTGATGCCCAGGCGCTTCTGCAGGCCCTTGAGCTCGGCCTGCATCTCCTCGCGCAGCTTCAGGTCGAGCGCGCCGAGCGGCTCGTCGAGCAGCAGGACCTTCGGCTGATTGATCAGCGCGCGTGCGAGCGCGACGCGTTGCCTCTGGCCGCCCGAGAGCTGGCTCGGCCTGCGCGAACCGAGGTCGCCGAGCCGGACGAGCTCCAGCATGTCCCTGGCGCGTGCTTCGCGTTCACGGCTCCCCACGCCGCGGACCTTGAGCCCGTACGCGACGTTCTCCGCGACCGACATGTGCGGGAACAGGGCATAGTCCTGGAACACGGTGTTGACGTTGCGTGCGAACGGCGGCGCTTCCGTGACGTCCTCGCCGTCGAGCAGGACCCGGCCGCTGTCGGGCTGGTCGAACCCGGCGATCAGCCGCAGGCTCGTGGTCTTGCCCGAGCCGGAGGGCCCGAGCAGCGCGAAGAATTCGCCGGGCGCGACCGCGAGCGAGACACGCTCGAGCGCGACGACGTTGCCGAAGGCGCGACTCGCCTCGTGCAGTTCGATGGCGGCGGTCATGGTTTCTCGGGCCTGCCCGGCTGCGCCGCGTCGAACGACGCAGCCCGGGCCGGCCGTACGGGATCAGCGTCCGCCCATCACCGCGACGTAATCGGTCGCCCAGCGGCTGTAGGGCACGCACGTGCCCTGCGGGCACGCAGCCTCGGGCGTGCGCCAGAAATGGATCTTGTCGAAGTTGTCGAACCCGTTCGTGGCGCAACCCGAGTCGCCGAGCAGCGCGTTGCCCTTGCATGCGGCCGGCACCGCCGGGACGGAGCCGAACCACGCCGCCACGTCACCCTGGACCTTGGCGTTGAGCGACCACTCCATCCACCGGTACGCGCAATTCGGGTGCTTCGCGTTCGTCGCGAGCAGGGTGGTGTCCGCCCAGCCCGTCGCGCCCTCGTCGGGTACGACACTCGCCACCGGCTGCTTGTTCGCGACCAGCGTGTTGACCTGGAACGGCCACGATCCGGAGACGACGACGCCTTCGTTCGTGAAGTCCTGCACGGCGACGTTGGCGTCGTGCCAGTAGCGATGGACCAGCGGGTGTTGCTTGCGCAGCACCTCGAGCACGGCGGCGTACTGCTGCTCGTTGAGTTCGTACGGGTCCTTGATGCCGAGGTCGGGCTTCTTCGCCATCAGGTACAACGCGGCGTCGGCGATGTAGATCGCGCCGTCGTAGGCCTGGATGCGGCCCTTGTTGCTCTTGCCGTCCGGCAGTTTCTGCTCCTCGAACACGACCGACCACGACTTCGGCGGCGTCGGGAACACCTCCGTGTTGTACATCAGTACGTTCGGGCCCCACTGGTACGGGGTGCCGTAGTGCTTGCCGTCGACGAAGTGCCACGGCACCTGCTTGAGACGCTCGTCGACGTTCACGTAGCTCGGCACGCGCTCGACGTCGATCGGCTGCACCGTGCCGCCGCGGATCAGGCGCAGCGACGCGTCGCCCGACGCCGTGACCAGGTCGTACCCGCCTTGCGTCATCAGCGAGACCATCTCGTCGGACGTGCCCGCCGTCTTGACGTTGACCTTGCACCCGGTGTCCTGCTCGAACACCGTCACCCAGTCGTAGCCCTTGTCGGTCTCACCGCGCTCGATGTAGCCCGGCCACGCGACGATGTCGACCTGCCCTTCGAGCGTGTCGGGCGCGGTCGCGCCGGCACCAACGGGCGCGGCCTCTCCCGTCGCGGTCTCGTCCTGCTTCTTGCCACAGCCCGCGAGGGACAGGGCGACGGCAATGGCGAGTACCAGGCGTGCATCAGTCGTGGTGGAACGTGAAGACATGTTCGAACTCCCGCTGTCTCGTGTGTGGATCGCTGCCCTTCCCGCAGCGACCCGGATTCTAAGCCCGATCCGGGTGCGGCGATAAATGAAAGGCGGACACCCGTGCCCGGACGGTCAGCCGCGCGCGAACGGCAGCATGCGACGCAGCGTGGCGTCCCTGAGTACCCAGTGGTGGTACAGGGCGGCCGCGACGTGCACGACGGCGACGACCAGCAGGACGTTGAACAGCACCTCGTGCACTTCCTCGAGTGCCTCGTGCAGGCCGTGGTTCTCCGCGACGAGCGCCGGGAAGTCGAACCAGCCGAAGAAGCCGGCCGGCGAACCGCCGCTCGAGACGACGAGCCAGCCGCTCAGCGGTTGCAGCAGGATCAGGAGATACAAGATACCGTGGCCTGCCGTGGCCGCCTTGCGCTGCCAGGCGACCTGGCCGAGCACTGCAGGCTGGCCCTTGTTCGCGATCTTCCACGCGATGCGGACGAGCGCGAGCAGCAGCACGAGCATGCCGAACGAGACGTGCCAGCCCATCAGGGAAGCACGCTCCGGCGTGTCCTTCCCGGCGTCCTCGGCCGCTTCCGCGATGAAGTACTGCGAGACGATCAGCAGCACGATCGCCCAGTGCAGGAACTTGGACAGGCTGCCGTAGGCTTCGGCGGTATTGCGCAATGGCATCACGTATCCCTGGTCGGTGAACACAGGTCGATTTTACCCTTCCGGCTCGAGCAGCAGGATCTGCTGGCCGTCCGGCGCAAGCAACGCGGCCGCGCCGCGCGCGTGGAAATCGCGCGGGACGCGGCGCGCAAAACCGAACCCGCGCTCACGCAGCCCGGAGATGCGCTGCGCCATGTCGGGCGCCGAGAAGCAGAGCATCGGCGTGGCGAGGTCGAGGTCGTAGAACGCGAGATTGATGTCACGATGCGACGCGACGAGCCTGCGCGCCTGCGCGTCGGCCTCGTCCTGGAACGCCACGAACCCGAGCCGTTCCCAGAACTCGCCGCTGCGGGCGAGGTCGGCGGCGCCGACGACGTACTGCTCGAAGTACCCGAGTGCGCTCTCGAACGCGGGCTCGAGCGCGGGTGGCGAGAACGTGCGCGCCTCGACCAGTCGCACGTGCAGTCCCGCCGGGTCGCGAAACTGGGCTTCGTTGAGCGACAGGTCGTCGAGCCGCGCGTGGTCGACCTCGACCCCGAGATCGGCCAGTTCCTCGAGCCGCGTGCGCAGGTCGGGCGTGACGAAAGTGAGCAGCGGCGCCTCGAGTTCGATGCCGTGCAGACCGAGGTAGACACGACCGTCCGTGACGACCGCGTACGGGTGCCGCCAGGCCTCGCCGACGTGGGCCTGGGCGAAGCCCAGCGATTCGTAGAACTCCAGCGTCTCGGCGATGTCCGTCGCCGCGATGCTCAGTTCGAGGAAGCGTCCCAGCACGGGAGATGCGCCGCCGCTTCAGCGTTCGGCGCCGAGCGCGAGGGCTCGCTCGCGTGAACGGGCGCGCGCGACGTCGTCCGCAGGGGCCGGCGCGAGTTCCGGCCAGCCCTGGCCGTGCTGCGCGACGACGTCCTCGAGCACGGCGACGTGGGCCTCGCCCGAATTGAGGCACGGCACGTAGTCGAAGGCTTCACCGCCACGTGCGAGGAACATCTCGCGGTTCTGCATGGAAATCTCCTCGAGCGTCTCGAGGCAGTCGGTCGCGAACCCCGGGCACACGACGGTGACCTGCTTCGGGCCTTTCTGCGCGTACTGCCGCAGCAGCACGTCGACGTACGGCTTGAGCCACTCCTCGCGGCCGAACCGCGACTGGAACCCGATCGACCATTCACCGTCGGCGAGGCCGAGCCGCTGCACTACGTCGCGCGCCGTCCCCTGGCAGAAGCAATGGTACGGGTCGCCGGCCAGGAAATACCGCTTCGGAATCGAGTGGAACGAAAACAGCAGGTGCTTGCGCCCGTGGCTGCGCCAATGCGCGGCCACGCTGTTCGCCACGGCCGCGAGATAGCGTTCGTTTTGCCAGTACTGGTTGACGAAGCGCAGTTCGGGCATCCAGCGCCAGCGACCGAGTTCACGCGTGACGAACTCGAAGATGCTCCCCGTGGTCGTCGACGAATACTGCGGATAGAGCGGCAGCACGAGCAGTCGCTGCACGTTCCGGCGCCGGAATCGCTCGAGCACGGAGACGATCGACGGCTGCCCGTAGGTCATTGCGAGGTCGACGGCGACGCTGTCGCCGGACCGTTGCTGCAGGCGTCGGGCGAGGCCCTCAGTCAGCGCACGAGACTCCAGCAGCAGCGGAGAGCCGTCCGGCGTCCAGATCTTCTGGTAGGCGTGGGCGCTGCGTCTGGGACGCGTCCGCAGGATGACTCCGTGCAGCACGAGCCACCAGAGCCATCGCGGCTGCTCGATCACGCGCGGGTCCCACAGGAACTCCGCGAGGTACTCGCGCACGGAGCCCGGAGACGGATCCGCCGGCGTGCCCAGGTTCACGAGCAGGATGCCGACCCGCGCCGGGGTGCCGTGGGTGTAATCCGGGGTGCCGAGGTACCTGGTCATCGTCGGTCGAGCCGTCGTCGATCTGAGCGCGCAACGATACCACGCGGCCCGTACTCCCTCTCCCACGCAGGTGGGAGAGGGTGCGTCGATCTCAGCTGCTGCGCGCGGCCGTTTCCATGCGAGGCGAGAGCCGCAGGACGGCGAGCTGGAAGAGCGCGGCCCCGGCGACGAACGCCAGCATGGGTACCGCACTGTCGCCGCCCGCCGCGCCCATCGCCTGTACGCACACCGCCGACACGAGCTGGTTCAGGAACCCGAGCGCGCTGGAACCGACCCCGGTGGCATGCGAGGGGGCGAGGTTCACGGCGATCGCCGTCAGGTGGGGCATGAAGAGCCCCTGGCCGAAGTACATGACGCCCATCGGCACGAAAATCCACAGCGGGTGTTCGAGCCCGACGGCGACGAATGCCAGGGTCACCACTGCGGCCATCAGCTGCAGACCCACGCCGAAATTGATCAACCGATGCTGGCCGTAAACCGAAAACCGGCCGATCGACCAGTTGCCGAGCACGTAGCCCACCGAGATCAACGGATAGTAGAGGCCGTACTCGGTGGCCGAACGCCCGAGCGCACTCACCATCACGTACGGCGCGAGCGAGATGAACACGACGAACATCGAGTACGCGGCTGAGGACTGCAGCACGCAGCTCAGGTACAGCGGTCGGGTCAGCAGGCCGCCGGCGACGCGCGCCATCTCGCGCACGTCGGGCGGCGTCACGGCCGTGGGGCGGGTCTCGGGCAGGTATCTCCACGTGAGCCAGGCCACCGCGCCGGCCGTGACGATCTGCGCGGCGAACACCGAGCGCCAGCCGAGCCAGGTGGTCAGGTAGCCGCCGACGACCGGGGCGGACGCGCTCGCAATGACGGCGACGACGGTCAGTTGCGCGAGCGCGCGCGCCATGCGATGGGCGAAAAGATCGCTCACGATCGTGCGCGTGACGGTGATGCCGGTGGCCGTGCCGAACGCCAGCACCGCGCGGCCGACGATCACTGCGCCGAGGCTCTCTGCCGACAGGCAGACGAGCGACCCCGCGGCCATCAGGCCGATGCCGCCGAAGAGCGCCTGCCGTCGGCCGTAGCGGTCCGCGTACGGGCCCCAGAAGAGCATGCCCACAGCGAACGTGAGCAGCGCGATCGAAAACGTCGCCTGCACCTCGCCTACGGTCGCGCCGAAGTGCTCACGCACCGCGGGCAGGGCAGGGATGTAGATGTTCGTCGCGACCGAGCCGATCGTGACGATGACCGACAACAGGAGGATGAGCGCGCGCTCGCTCAATCTCCGGTTCAACCCTCGATGCCGCCGATGCAGAGGTACTTCAGTTCGGTGTAGTCGAGGATGCCGTACTTCGAGCCCTCGCGACCCATGCCCGATTCCTTGACGCCGCCGAACGGCGCGACCTCGGTCGAGATCAGCCCCGTGTTGAGGCCGACGATGCCGTACTCGAGCTTCTCGGCCACGCGCAGTGCGCGCGCCAGGTCCCTCGTGTAGAAGTACGAGGCGAGGCCGAACTCCGTGTCGTTGGCCATGCGGACGGCGTCCTGCTCCGTCTTGAATGGGAACACGGGCGCGACGGGGCCGAATGTCTCCTCGCGTGCGACCAGCATGTTCGGCTGCACGTGCGTGATGATCGTCGGCTCGAAGAACGTGCCGCCGAGCGCGTGGCGCTTGCCGCCGAGAGCGATCTTGCCGCCCTTGGCCAGCGCGTCCGCGACGTGTTCCTCGACTTTGGCGACCGCCTTGTCGTCGATCAGCGGGCCCTGCTCGGTCGGGCCCTTCAGGCCGTCGCCGACGCGGAGTTTGCGCACCGCGTCGACCAGCTTGGCGACGAAGGCGTCGTAGACGCCTTCCTGCACGAGCAGGCGGTTGGCGCAGACGCAGGTCTGGCCGGTGTTGCGGTACTTGCTCGCAATGGCGCCCTGCACGGCGACGTCGAGGTCCGCGTCGTCGAAAACGATGAACGGCGCGTTGCCGCCCAGTTCGAGCGACACTTTCTTGAGGGTGCCCGAGCACTGCGCCATCAGCTTCTTGCCGACCTCGGTCGAGCCGGTGAACGTGAGCTTGCGCACGAGCGGGTTCGACGTCATCTCGGCGCCGAGCACCGAGGCAGGGCCGGTGATCACGTTGAAGACGCCCTTCGGGATGCCGGCGCGGTGCGCGAGCTCCGCCATCGCGAGCGCGGAGTACGGTGTCTGCATCGCGGGCTTGCAGACGAACGTGCAGCCCGCCGCGAGCGCCGGCCCGGCCTTGCGTGTAATCATGGCGGCGGGGAAATTCCACGGCGTGATCGCCGCCACGACGCCGACCGGCTGGCGCAGCACGAAAATGCGCTTGTCCGGCTGGTGCCCGGGGATCACATCGCCGTAGACGCGCTTGCCTTCCTCGGCGAACCACTCGATGAACGAGGCCGCGTACAGCACCTCGCCCCTGGCTTCGGCGAGAGGCTTGCCCTGTTCTGCCGTCATCAGCGTCGCGAGATCGTCGGCGTGCGCCAGCATCAGGTCGTGCCACACACGCAGCAGGTTGGCGCGATCCTTGGCCGTGCGCGCGGCCCAGCCCGGGAATGCGGCGCTGGCCGCATCGATCGCAGCGCGCGTTTCGGCGGCGCTCAGGCTCGGCACCGTGCCGAGCACGAGGCCGGTCGCCGGGTTCGTGACTTTGACGGCGCCGCCGCCTTGCGCGTCGAGCCACGCACCGTCGACGTAGCACTGCTGGCGCAGCAGCGCGGGATCCTTGAGGTTCAGCGACATGAGGTTCTCTCTTTTCTCCCTCTCCCGCCTCGGCGGCAGAGGGTGGGGGTGAGGGCTGCGGGGTCGAACGGGATGCCGCAAGAATAGCAGGGCTGCCATCTCCCGGGATGAGGAGCGGGCGGGAACGGCGTACGCTCGCGTATCGCAACAGCGCCATTCGAGGTCAGCCGGAAATGCTCGTCGGTCATGCCATGCGTCGCGTCGCCATCGTCGGCGGCGCGCGGATTCCGTTTGCCCGCTCGATGGGCGCCTACGCGGAGTCCAGCAACCAGGACATGCTGATGGCCGCCCTGCAGGCACTGGTCGGCAAGTTCTCGCTCGACGGCGTGCGGCTCGGGGACGTCGGCGCCGGCGCTGTGCTCAAGCACCCGCGCGACTTCAATCTGACGCGCGAAGCGGTGCTCGGCACGACCCTGGACCCGCACACGCCGGCGTTCGACCTGCAGCGGGCCTGCGGCACCAGTCTGGAAACCGCGATCGGGCTGGGGCTCAAGGTCGCGGCGGGCCAGATCGACAGCGCCGTGGCCGCGGGCGTCGACACGGCGAGCGACGCGCCGATCGGCATCAACGAAAACCTGCGGCGCATCCTGCTGCGCAGCGCGCGCGGCCGGACTCCCGGCGAGCGGCTGGCGCCCTGGGGCAAGCTGCGGCCCGGCCACTGGAAGCCGGATTTTCCGGCAGTGGTCGAACCGCGCACGGGACTCACGATGGGCCAGAGCTGCGAACTCATGGCGAAGCGCTGGGGCGTTGAGCGCCGGGCCCAGGACGAACTGGCGCTCGAGAGTCATCGCCGGGCCGGCGCCGCGTACGACGCAGGATTCTTCGACGACCTCGTCTGCGAATACCGCGGCCTGCGGCAGGACAACAACCTGCGTCGCGACACCACGCTCGACAAGCTCGCGACGCTCAAGCCGGCGTTTCCGATGGAGGGCAGTGCGACACTGACCGCCGGGAACTCGACGCCGATGACGGACGGTGCGGCGGCGGTGCTGCTGGCCAGCGAGGACTGGGCGCGTGCGCGCAACCTGCCCGTGCAGGCCTATCTGGCCTACGGCAAGGTCGCAGCCGTCGACTTCGTGCGCGGCGAAGGGCTGCTCATGGCGCCCGCGTATGCGGTTGCGCGCATGCTCGAGGATGCGCGCCTGGCGTTGCAGGACTTCGACTTCTACGAGATCCACGAGGCGTTCGCGGCGCAGGTCCTCTGCACGCTGCAGGCCTGGGAGTCGGCGGAGTTCTGTCGCGAGCGGCTCGGCCTCGATCGACCGCTCGGCTCGATCGACCGCTCGCGGTTGAACGTCGTCGGCAGCAGCCTCGCGCTCGGGCACCCGTTCGCGGCGACGGGCGCGCGCATCCTCGGCACGGTTGCGAAACTGATCGACCAGCGGGGCGGCGGGCGCGGACTGATCTCGATCTGCACGGCCGGCGGCATGGGCGTGACCGCGATCGTCGAGCGCTGAAATGCCTCTGCCGGCGCGCCGGGAGAGGTCGCGAAGCGCGGGTGAGGGCCGTTGGCTACCCACCTCTCCCGCGACGGCGGGAGAGGTCGCGCGAAGCGCGGGTGAGGGCCGTTCGGGGCGCGCCTCCGGCCTTCCGTGCGGTGCGCCGCGCGACGCGGGCATAATCGCGCCTCGCCCCTCGGCAGGAAGCTCTTCGCATGTACAGAATCACCGTCACGCTCGTCGGCCTCGCCGTGTCGCTCGCGCTCCAGGGTTGCGCGACGCAGCCATCCAGCGGCGAGGCGCAATCCGCGGCAGCCACCACGCCCGCCACTGTCTCCACGTCGGACCAGAAGCAACGACTCGACGCGCTGTTCGAAGGCTATTTCGAAGACGCACTCGTGCTGAGCCCGCTGACGGCGACGTACATCGGCGACCATCGCTACGACGACCGTCTGCCGAACTCCATCGGACCAGAGCACATCGCCGCTGCGCGCGCGATGAATCGCAGGTACCTCGACGCGATCCGCGCGATCGATCCGGCGGGCCTCGCGTCGGCGGACCGGATCTCCTACGACATCTTCCTGCGCGAGCGTGAGCGCGAACTGCGCGCCGAGCGTTTTCCGAGCGAACTGCTGCCGATCAACCAGGCCGGCAGCCTGCTGACCGTCATGCCCGCGCTCGGCTCGGGCACGAACGCACAGCCGTTCCAGACGGTGCAGGACTACGAGAACTGGTTGAAGCGTCTCGACGGGCTCGTCGTCTGGATGGACCAGGCCATCGTCAACATGCGGGAAGGTGCCGCGAAGGGCGTCGTGCAACCGCGCGCGGTCATGGAGAAGGTCCTGCCGCAGCTCGACACGATGGTCGTGCCGCGCGCCGAGGAGAGCCAGTATTTCGCGCCGGTCAGGCAGTTTCCCGAGTCGTTCTCGCAGGCCGATCGCGACCGGCTCACGGCGGCGTACACCCGCGCACTCGACACGAAACTGCTGCCCGGCTACCGTCGCCTGCGCGATTTCGTGCGTGACGAGTACCTGCCGAAGACGCGCGCGACCGTCGCCTGGACGGCCTTGCCGGACGGCGAGGCCTGGTACGCCTTCCACGTGCAGGAGCACACGACGACGGCGCTGACACCCGAGGAAATCCACGCGCTGGGGCTCAGGGAGGTCCGGCGCATCCTCGGCGAAATGGACGGTGTGCGGCAACGGGTCGGGTTCGCCGGCGACCTCGAGGCATTTTTCACGCACCTCGAGAGCGACCCGAGGTTCTACTTCACCAGCGGTGCGGACCTGCTGCAGGGCTATCGCGACCTCAAGGCTCGCATCGACGCGGCGCTGCCCACGCTCTTCTCGGTCTTTCCCAAGGCCGACTACGAAGTGCGCGAAGTCGAGGCGTTCCGCGCCGCGTCCGCGGCGGGGGCGTCTTACCAGCAGCCCTCGGCGGACGGCTCGCGGCCGGGCATCTTCTACGTCAACACGTACAACCTGAAGTCGCAGCCGAAATTCGGCATGGAGACGCTCTCGCTGCACGAAGCCTCGCCGGGGCATCACTTCCAGGTCGCGATCCAGCAGGAGCTCGAAGGCGTGCCGCGCTTCCGTCGCTTCGGCGGCGACTACACCGCGTACGTCGAGGGGTGGGCGCTGTATGCCGAGTCGCTCGGCAAGGAACTGGGCCTGTTCACCGATCCGTATCAGTGGTTCGGCCGCCTCAACGACGAACAGTTGCGAGCCATGCGCCTCGTCGTCGACACGGGTCTGCACGCCAAGGGCTGGAGCCGTGAGCAGGCGATCAAGTTCATGCTGGACAACTCCACGCTGGCCGAGACGGACGTCGTGTCCGAGGTCGAGCGCTACATCGCGTGGCCTGGGCAGGCGCTGGGGTACAAGGTCGGCGATTTGCGCATCCAGGGATTGCGACGCAAGGCCGAGGCCGAACTCGGCCCGAAATTCGACGTGCGCGACTTCCACCGCGAAGTACTGGGCGACGGTGCGGTGCCGATGGACGTGCTCGAGGCCAAGATCGAGCGCTGGATCGCCGCGCGTCGCTGAGCGCGCGAGACGGTGACGTCGGTGATGCGAGACCGGGTGAGTTGCGACCCGCGCGCGATGGCCGTGCTCGCGGTCGCGTGCCTGGCGGCGACCCTGGCAGGCTGCGAGTTCCCGACGGAGCCGCCACCGCGACCGGAGGAGACGCCGTCACCGATCGCCGCAACGCTGCAGGCCTCGAATGCCGAGGCTGCCGATCTCTACCGCGTGGTCGAAACCTATTTCAACGAGTACCTCGCGTTGAACCCGATTTTCGCCACCGAGCTCGGCGACCATCGGTTCGACGATCGATTCGGCGATTACGCGAGCGCAAGCTGGATGGCGAATTCGCTCGGCATCGAGCAGGAGGCGCTCGAGCGCCTGGCATCGGTCGACCCGGCACGGCTGCGGGGCGAGGACCGCGTCTCGTACGCGGCGTTCAAGCGACAGCGCGAACTCGCCGTCTACGGCTTCCGCTATCCGAGCGAGCTGCTCGCGATCAACCAGTTCGACAACTGGGCCAACGTCTTCGCGCAGCTCGCCTCCGGCACCGGCGCGCACCCGTTCCGCACGACGGGCGACTACGACCGCTTCCTCGTGCGCATGGACGGCTTCGTCGCGTGGTCCGAGCAGGTGATCAACAACCTGCGCGCCGGCGTGAGCAAGGGCGTCGTCCTGCCGAAGGTCGTCGTCGAGCGGACGTTGCCGCAGCTCGAGGTCTTCGCGCGCATCGAGGATCCGCGTCAGTCGATATTCTGGCAGCCGCTGTTGAACCTTCCCCCCGGACCGTCCGTGGCCGATCGGCGACGCCTGATCGAGGCGTACGACGAGAAGCTGCGCACGAAGGTCATTCCGGAGTTCCGCCGGCTGCACGATTACCTCGCGCAGGAATACCTGCCTCATGCCCGGGACTCGATCGGGTGGTCGGGGCTGCCGAGCGGCGACCTGTGGTACGCATACCTCGTCCGCTATCACACGACGACGGACCTGACGCCCGGGCAGGTCCACGAACTCGGCCTGCGTGAAGTCGCACGATTGACCGCCAACCTCGCGATCCTGCAGCCGGCCCTCGGCGTGGACGGTGAGCCGCGCGCCGTGTTCGATGCGATGCGCGCGGAGCCGAAGTACAGGTTTGCGGACGCGGCGGCGCTGCTGGCGGCGTACGAGGGGCTGCGGGTCCGCGTGGAGCAGAACCTCGCGTCGCAATTCCTGCGTGCGCCGAACGCGACGTTCGTGATACGCGCCGTCGAGCCGTATCGCGCCGCCGCCGCGGCCGCGGCCTCCTACCAGGGGCCGAGCGCCGACGGCTCGCGGCCCGCCGTGTTCTACGTCAACACGTCGAACCTGTCGTCGCGCCCGTCCTACCTGATGGAGCCGACGTTCGTTCACGAGGCCGTGCCGGGCCACCATTACCAGGTTGCGATCGCGCAGGAGACGCCCAACCTGCCGAGTTTCCGGCGCTTCGGTTCGAACACCGCGTACGACGAGGGCTGGGCACTCTACGCCGAATCGCTCGGCCCGCAGCTGGGGCTCTACGCCGATCCGTACGCACAGTTCGGAGCGTTGACGATGGAACTCTGGCGCGCGGCGCGCCTCGTCGTCGACACCGGCATTCACGCGAAGGGCTGGAGTCGTCAGCGTGCCGTCGACTACCTGCGCGCGAACACGGCGCTCGGCGATGCTGACGTTCAAGCCGAAGTGGATCGGTACATCGCGTGGCCCGGCCAGGCGCTCGCGTACAAGGTCGGACAGCTGAAAATCCTCGAGCTGCGACGCGAAGCCGAGCGACGACTCGGGGCACGCTTCGACGTGCGTGAGTTTCACGAGCAGGTCGTCGGCAGCGGTTCCCTGCCGCTCACCGTGCTCGAATCGAAGATCGACCACTGGCTGTCGAGCCACGACTGACCGCTCGTTTCGGTGCGCCAGCCAAGCCTGGCGAGCAGTGCTCACCGACAGCGAAGCGAGCTGGAATTCTGTGCGCCGCTGCTGAAAAACAAACAAAAACAAGCGCAGCGAACCTGTCTCCGTATTGCGACAAGCCATGCCAAAACGGTGTAATCCCGCCTACACCGTGTCGGCGGTCGTGATGCACTAAACCTGCACCGCGGGACCACAGCCGATCGACGCGCCCGCCGTGCCGACAGGAGGCTTCGGAGAGACCATGGGTCCGTTCGTTCGCCGTCACTTGCGCTGGATCGCGCCCGTCGCATTGTGCGTCGCGAGCGTGGTCGGGTCGACGCAGGCGAACATCCCCAACGCGCGTCCCGATGAAGATGCGTTCGATGCGCCGCGTCGCGCACAGGACGAGGCGCTGCCCCCGCAGGCGCGTCGTGGCACCGGAATGCTCGGGCTGCTGAGCCCGCGCGCGCTCGACGCCGTCGCACTTTCCTTCACGCTGCCCGACGGTCGCACGATCCATGCGCGACGCCAGCAACTCGTCGACGATCGCGCGCGTCAATTGAAGACCTGGGTCGGCACGTTCGAAGAGCAGCCCGGAAGTCTCGCGGTGCTCGGCACGTATCGCGGGGCGACGACCGGCTTCCTTGCGTACGGAGCGGAGCTCTGGGAGATCCTCCCCGCGCCCGACGGCCGTCACCTGATGCTCTACCGGTTCGACGATTCGCGCCTGCCGACCACCGAGCCGCTGGTGTCGCCGACGCGCAAGCCGACCGCGGCGATGTCGACGCCGGTCGACTACCGGGAGATCGAGGCCACGCCGGAAATGCTCGAGGCAGGCTACGTGCACGAACTGCTCGTGGTCTACACGCCCGCCGCGCGCCGCCGCTACGGACAGGCGACGCTCGAGAGCATGATCCACAACGCCGTGCAGGCCGCGAACCAGGCGTATCGCAACAGCGGCGTGGCGATCACGCTGGATCTCGTCGGGCTCAAGGAAGTGCAGTACGAGGAAAGCGGCGACATGAAGTCCTCCCTCAAGGACCTGCAGGGCCGCAAGGACGGCCGGCTCTCGCGCGTGCACACGATGCGCGACCAGGCCGGCGCGGACATCGTGACGCTGGTCGCGGAAGACTCGGATTCGTGCGGCATCGCGTGGTCGATGCGTGGCGAGAATTCCGGTGCGGCCTCCACGGCGTTCAACGTCGTGAACGCCGGCTGCCTGAGCAACCAGTCGCTCGCACACGAGGTCGGTCACAACCAGGGCAACATGCACGATCGCGACAGCACGACCAACACCGGCGCTTTCCCGTACTCGTACGGCTTTCGTCGCTGCACGCGGGACGGGGCGGGCTTCCGCACCATCATGGCCTACGCGTGCCAGGGCGTCGCGCGGGTCGCTCGCTTCTCGAGCCCGAACCTCTCGTACGCCGGCCAGGCGATGGGCCTCGCTTACGAGACCGATCCCGACAACTCCGCCGACAACGTGCGCTCGATGAACAACACGGCCGACACGGTGGCGAGGTTCCGCGCAGCGACGGGCTTGAGTCCCACGCGTGCGCCGGAGCGCCTGTCGGCCTGGACGAGCGCGCCCGGCACGGTCGTGCTGCACTGGTTCGATGCGGGCGACAACGAGAGCGGCTTCAAGGTCGAGCGCTCGAGCAACGGCATCGATTTCGTGCAGGTGGCGGTGCTCGGCACCGATGCGACCAACTTCGTCGACAACGACGCGGCGGCCGCGACGCGGTACTACTACCGCGTGCGCGCGTTCAATGGCCGGGGCAACTCGAAGTA
>DASSJN010000246.1:0-8860 GCA_035691185.1 Steroidobacteraceae bacterium | reverse complement strand
TCCCCGTGACGACGAGCGAAGCGGTCGCGCTGGCGGCGGCGGTCGCGATCGAAGAACCGACGCGCAATCCCGACGAGCCCTATGTCGAGACGCTCCGCTGCTCGAGCTGCAACGAATGTACGCTCGCCTTCCCCAAGCTCTTCGCCTACGACGACCAGAAGCAGGCGTACCTCAAGGACGCCCGCGCAGGGTCGTACCGGCAGCTCGTCGAAGCCGCGGAAGCGTGCCAGGTCTCGGTGATTCACCCGGGCAAGCCCTGGGACCCGAACGAGCCCGGCCTCGAGGAACTCCTCGAGCGCGCCAAGCCGTTCCTCTGACTCGGGCCGACAGGCCCTCACCCGGCCTGCGGCCGACCTCTCCCGCGTCGCTCGAGAGGTAATTCTCAGCCGGACGAGTTGAGCCGCCGGAACAGGCCCGTGTCGGTCGTCGTGTCGACCGGCGCGCGGACCCGCAGCGGCAGCGTCACGGTGAAGGTCGTGCCGCGACCCGGCTCGCTCTCGACCGCGATGTCACCCCCGAGCGCACGCGCCAGGTGGCGCGAGATCGCGAGCCCGAGCCCGGTGCCCTCGCGATGCCGACCCTGCGCGTCACCCACCTGCATGAACGGCTTGAACAACTGCGCCAGGTCCGCCGGTGCGATGCCGGGCCCAGTGTCGCGCACGTCGATGCGAACGCGGTCGGCATCGCGCGCGGCGCCCAGGCAGACGCTGCCGGTCTCGGTGAACTTGACGGCGTTGGAGAGCAGGTTCGCGACGATCTGCGCGACCCGCTTGGGGTCGCTGAACATCGTGCCCAGGTCTGGCGCGAGGTCGCTGTGCAGGCGCAGTCCCTTCGCGTCGGCCTGCGAGGCGAACGCCTCCAGGCGGCGCAGCAGCACGTCCGCCAGGTCGAACGATTCGACGCTGAACTGCATGCGTCCCGCCTCGATCCGCGACAGGTCGAGGATCTCGTTGATCAGGGCGAGCAGCAGTCGCGAGGAATCCTGCACGATCGTCAGGTGCCGGCGCTGCTCCTCGTTGAGCGGGCCCGACAGCTCGCCGAGCACGATGTCCGTGAACCCGATGATCGAATTGAGCGGAGTGCGCAGCTCGTGCGACACCGTGGACAGGAACGCCGTCTTGGCGCGGTCCGCCTGTTCGGCGCGGTCGCGCTCCACGACGAGTTCCTGCGTGCGCTCCGCTACCGTCAGCTCGAGTCGCGCGTTGGCCTCGACCACTTCACGCTGCGCCCGGCGCAGCTCGGTGATCTCGGTCGAGACGCCGCCGACGGCGTAGACCCGCCCTTCGAGGTCCCGCAGCGGGAACTTCACCGAGAGGAAGGTTCGCTCCTGGTTGCCCGCGCCTACGGATTCCTCGACGTAGAGCGTCTCGCCCGTGGCGAAGATCCGCTCGTCGGAAGTGCCGTGGCCGGGCCGGTCCATGACCCGGGCGCCGGCCGCGTTCATGAGCAGCGCCCGGCCCTGCCGGTCGAACGCGTACACCGGTGTCGCGCTCGCGTCGATCACCGTCTGCAGCAGATTGCGGCTCTCCTCGAGTTCCTTGCGGACCTCGATCGCTTCGAGCCCGAAGCTGATCTCGGCAGCCACCTCCTCGAGCGTTCGGACGATCTCCGCGTCGAAGAAGTCGGGTTCCGCCGCGTACACCATGAGCGCCGCGACGACCGCGCCCCTCACTCGAACGGCGACGGCAGCCGAGCCACGAATGCCGGCGCGCGCGGCCAGGTCGTGCCAGAGTCGCGTGCGCGGATCGTCGAGGAACCGATTGATGACGACCGTGTCGCCGTCGCGCAGGCAGTGTCCGGTCGGACCGTGGCCGCGCGGGTCGTCCGCGCGCGCGGTGACCTGCAATTGCGCGAGATAGCCTCCGTCGTCGCCGAACGCCGCGACGCGCTGGACCGCACCGTCCTGCTGCGGCTCGGCGATCCACGCAAACAGGAAACGGCCGTGCTCCACTGCGACGCGGGTGACCGCGTCGTACAACGAGGCCCGGTCGCGCAGCCGCGCGATCGCGTGGTTGCAGCGCGAGAGCATGTCGTAGAGGTCGCGCTGGCGCTCCAGGCGCCGCCGCGCCGCGACCAGTTCGCTCTGGTCGCGCACGATGCTCTGCACGTACGTGCGCCCCTGGAACTCGACGCCGCTCGAACTCACTTCGACCGGGAACAGCCGGCCGTCACGTGTCAGGTGCTCGGTCTCGAACACGAGGGCGCCCTTGGCGAGGACCTCGCGGAACTGCCCGTCGGCGACCGGGCGACTGCCGTCGGACCGCAGGTCGAAGACCGTCCTGCACAGGAGTTCCTCCCGCGAGTACCCGTAGGTGACCTCCGCGCGCTCGTTGCAGTCGATGATGCGGCCGTCCTCGTCGAGCAACAGGATCACGTCGTTGGCGTGGCGGCTCATCCACGCCATGCGTTCCGCCGCGAAGCTCGCGCGCGCCTCGGCGCCGGCCACCAGCGCCGCGTTGTGTCGCTGTTCGGCGCGCCACCACAGCGCGAGCAGCAGCGCGGTCAGCGCGACGAACGCAAAGCCCTTGAACGTGCCGACGAGCAGCAGCAGGTTGGGAGTGTCCCGGAACAGCCGGCCCACCACGGCGTCGGAGGCGAGGATCCACGCCACGCCGAACAGCAGGTACAGCAGCGGCAGCCAGCGGGTCCAGCGCGTCGACGGCTTGGGCGGGCGCATGGTTCGACTTTAAACCGCAGTGTCGACGACTGGATAGCAGGTTTGAAAGTAATCCATC
The DNA here is from genome assembly GCA_035691185.1 of Steroidobacteraceae bacterium. GTDB lineage: Bacteria > Pseudomonadota > Gammaproteobacteria > Steroidobacterales > Steroidobacteraceae > RPQJ01. The sequence continues at coordinate 6,125 of DASSJN010000246.1, read as the reverse complement.
ATTCGGATATAGAGACGTCGCGGGGGAGCAGGGCTCGAGCGCGGGCCAGATCGGCCTGCGGGCCCGGTAAGGGAGTTCGCATGCAGAAGAATCAGAAGAACGCGTCGCCGCGCCTCGCGGCGGCCGTGGCGGCGGCGCTGGGAGTCGGAACGACTTCGCCGCCGGTCGTCGCGCAGCAAGCCTACACCGACGAGGGCACACCGCTCGAGACGATCATCGTCACCGCGACCCGCCGCGACGTGAACGTGCAGGACGTGCCCTTCAACATGGCGGCGCTCGGGCCGGACCTGATCGACGACCTGCGGATCACGAACCTCGCCGAGCTCACGCGCGCGGTGCCGGGCCTGTACGTGCCGAGCCAGGGACCGCGCGGCGCGAACCTTGTCACGGTCCGGGGCCTCAACGTCACGTCGCTCAACGACTCCACGGGCGTCGGCAACAGCACCGGCGGCACGGTCGCGACCTACCTGGGCGATATCCCGCTCTACGTTGATCTCAAGATGATCGACGTCGAGCGCGTCGAAGCTCTGCTCGGGCCGCAGGGCACGCTCTACGGCGCGGGCACGCTCGCCGGCGCCATCCGCTACCTGCCGAACCGGCCCGACCCGACGGCCTTCGCGGCCGACGTCGGTGGCCGGTTCTACGCGCTCGGCGAAAGCGACGGCCTCGGCAGCAACGTGTGGGGCATGGTCAACGTGCCCCTCGTCGCCGACAGGCTCGCGTTGCGCGTGGCTGCGGGCTACCTCGACGACCCCGGCTTCATCGATTACGACTATGTGGTGCGCGAGCCGGGCGTCTCGAACCCCAACGCGCCGTTCGACGGCTCCGGCGACGACGTGTCGGCGAACCTGCGCAAGGTCGAGGACGTCGACAGCGAGGAAACGTTCACCGGGCGCGTGGGGCTCTACTGGCTACTCACCGATGCACTCGAGGCCAACCTCACCTATTACTACCAGGACCAGCAGGTCGGCGGCCGCACGATCGACCACGACGCGGCGCTCGGCACCGGCCGCCATGTGTCCGGCAGCCGGTTCCTCGAACCGAACGACAAGACGAACCACCTGTTCGCGCTCGAGCTTGCGTGGGACCTGGGCTTCGCGGAGCTCACGTCCGCGACCGGGTCGTCGAAGTTCGACTCGTTCGGCAAGCGCGACCAGACCGACTTCCTGATGGACCTCGATTTCCAGCCCCAGTACGAAGACTTCCCCCAGTTCGCGGCCTACGCCACGGACGACCTCGAGGAGGAGACCTTCAACCAGGAACTGCGGCTGGTGTCGCAGGGCACGCAGAAGTGGAGCTGGATCGTCGGTGCGTTCTACAACCGCTACGAGGGCGACGCGATCGCGTCCGAATACACACCGGGGATTCCCGAGTGGTACGGCTACCCCGAGGGGTTCCCGGACCTGGAGTACCGCGCCACCTCCGACCGCACGTTCGAGGAAAAAGCAGTGTTTGGCGAACTCGGCTACCGGCTGACCGACCGCTGGCAGGTCACCGTGGGCGCGCGCTGGTTCGACTACGACGACGAGCTCTCGCTGGAGACGCAGTTCCCGTTGGTCCCCGCGGTGCTCTTCGATGAGAACGAGACCGGCGACGACGACACGATCTTCAAGTTCAACACCTCGTACGAGATCACGCCGGACGTGATGAGCTACCTCACGGTCAGCGAAGGCTACCGGCAGGGCGGGCTCAACTCGGGCCCGCCGTGCCCGGAGCCGATTCCGGACGAGCAGTCGTTCTGTCTCAAGCCCGACGAGGTGCTGATCAAGCCGGACACGACGACGAACTACGAAATCGGCCTGCGCAGCCTGTGGCTCGACGGGCGCCTGCTGGTCAACGCGGCCGTCTATTACATCGACTGGAACGACATCCAGGTGCTCGGCACCAGCGACGTGGGCGAGGTGCCGATCACGGTCAACGGCGGCAGCGCCGAGACGCGCGGCGTCGAATTGTCCTCGCGCTGGAGCATCACGGACGGGCTCGAGGTCGCGGTGAACATGTCGTTCAACGATGCGCAGCTCACGAGCGACGCGCCCGGCCTGGTCGACGGCGCGGACGCGTTCGACGGCGACCGCCTCGCGGGCACGCCGGAGGAGCAGGGCACGCTGCTGCTCGACTACGCGCGGCCGCTCGACAACGGCTGGACGCTCAATGCGAACTACTCGCTGACGGCCGTGAGCGACGTCTACACCAAGGTCGGCCTCCGCAACAACGGCGAGGTGCTGCCGGGTTACGCGATCCACGCCGCCTCGGTCGGCGTGAGCAGCGGGCCGTGGTCGGTCACGTTGTTCGCGGACAACCTGTTCGACAAGTACGCCGTGACGTCGGTGCGGCGCGACCCGAGCTACATCCGCATGATCGAGCGCCTCGACTGGTCGACCCCCGACCCTGACGACCAACTCGCGTCGATCCCGTCTCGCACGTACTTCCAGAGCATGCTGCGGCCGCGCACGGTGGGCCTCGAGTTCTCGTACCGTTTCGACCTCTGAGGCCGGCTTGGGCGCCGCGCATCGATCCCTGCTCGAGCGCGGCGTCGTTGCGGCGGAGCGGGGCCGCGTGGCGGAGGGCCTCGCCCTCATCCGCGAGGCGATCGCGCGCGACCCGGCCGACGCCGAGGCGCACGCTCAGCTCGGGCGATGGCTGTCACGCCTGCACCAGCAAGCCGAGGCGGAGGCTGCGGCGGAACGCGCGCTGGCACTGGCTCCGCGCGAAGCCCGGACCCACGACACGGTCGGCGTGATCCTCAGCCGCGGTGGCCGGCACGAGCGCGCAGCCGCGTGCTTCGGGCGCGCTGTTGCGCTCGCACCGGGCAACGCGGGCTTCCAGTTCAACCTCGCATCGTCGCTGAAGTTCCTCGGCCGGTTCGACGCGGCAGAGGCGGCGTACGAGGCCTGCCTCGCGGCAGACCCACGGCACTGGCGGGCGCATTCGGCGCTGTCGCAACTGCACCGGCAGACGCCGGAGAGCAACCACCTCGCGCGCCTGCAGGCGCTGCTCGACGCCGGCGGGCTGGCGGTCGACGCCGAATTGCACCTCCGTCACGCACTGGCGAAGGAACTCGAGGACCTCGGGCAGTACGACGACGCCTTCGCGCACCTCGTCGCCGGCCGGTCGCGCAAGCGCGCGACGAGCGGCTACGACTTCTCGCGCGACGCCGAGCTGTTCGACGCCGCTGCACGAGCGTTCCCGTCGCCGCTGCCGCCCGACACGGGCGCGACGACGACGGCGCCCATTTTCGTCGTCGGGCTGCCGCGTACCGGCACCACGCTCGTGGAGCGCATCCTCGCGAGTCATTCACGGGTGGCGTCGGCCGGGGAGTCGCAGAATTTCGGCGTGCTGGTCAAGCGTGCGGCGAGGACACGCTCGCAGACGGTGCTCGATCCCGAAACCATCGCGCGTTCGCTCGATGCGGATCTCGCCGCCGTCGGTCGCGAATACCTCGAACGTACGCGCCCCCCGGGCGACCAGCCGCGTTTCGTCGACAAGCTGCCGCTCAATTTCTTCTACTCAGGGCACATCGCGACAGCGCTGCCGGGTGCGCGGGTCGTCGTGCTGCGGCGCGATCCGCTCGACACGGTCATCGCCAACTTCGGCCAGCTGTTCGCCACGACGATGCCGTACTACGAGTACGCGTACGACCTCCGCGACATCGCGAGGTACTGGCTCGCGTTCGACGCGCTCATCGCGCACTGGCGTCGTGTGTTGCCCGGCCGGCTGCACGAGGTGCAGTACGAGACGCTCGTCGACGACTCGCAGCCATCGATCGCCCGCCTGCTCGAACATTGCGGGCTCGACTGGGAGCCGGCGTGCCTCGCGTTCGATCGCAATCCGGAGGCGGTTGCGACCGCGAGCGCGGTCCAGGTGCGACAGCCGCTGTACACGAGCAGCGTCGGACGGTGGCGCCGCTACGCGGCCCAGCTGGCGCCGGCGATCGAGATTTTGCGTGCGGCTGGAAGAGAGGTATGACCGCACCGGGCAATCCGGTTCGAGTCACTACGCAGTGTGGGCCGGCCCGAACGGGTCGCAGTCACGCACGACGCCGGCCGTCTGGTCGCTGACGACGGAACGGTGGGCTTCGCCGAAAGGTATTTGTCATAACTCGACTGGATATAGACGCGAAGCGAAACTTTTGCTCCACTCGGGTCCAGACGTCTCCCAGGGGGATCTCGATGCGCACGTTCAACCGGGTGGCATTCGCGTCCGCGAGCGCCGTTTCACTGCTCGTCGCTGTCTCGGCCAGCGCCGCTCCCGTCGCCAGATCGGAGGGGCCGAGCGCCGAACACGCGCGCATCGTCACCCACTGGACGCCGGAACGTCGGGCGGGGGCGATCCCTCGCGATCTCGTCATCGACGAGCGCGGCTACGGCTACCTCAGGATGCCCGACGGGTCGCTGCAGCCGTATGGCCATACCGTGGCGGCGTCCGTCGCCAACCAGCGACCGATGGCCAAGCCCGGTGGCGGGGATGTCACCGGCCCGACCGTGACCAACCTCGATCCCCCGACCGGTGCGACGATCGGCTATTCGTACACGTTCAGGGCGACGGTGACGGACGCCTCGGGCATCCGCTCGGTCAGCTTCAAGGTGGGACGGCCGGGAGCGCGGCAGCAGTCGTTCAGCGCCACCGCGGCGGCGAACGGCCAGTACACCGTGCAGTTATCGGGTTTCTCGGACGGCACGTGGACCTGGAGTGTCGTCGCCAAGGACACCGCTAACAACACCACGACCTCGCCCACCGTAACGTTCACCGTCGACACGTCGGGCGGCGGTGGCGGTGGCGGCGGCAGCGGCGACGTGGTGGCCAGCGCCGAATACACCGGCGGTGGAGCTATCCAGAACGCGGCGGGGCGCATCTATTTCGAGATGCCGAGCAATGCTGCGCGCACGCGATGGGGTGGGTACGTCTGCTCCGGCACTGTCGTGAAGGATTCGACGTCGGGGCGCTCGGTCATCCAGACCGCGGCGCACTGCGTCTACGACGACGCGAACAAGGCCTTTGCGCGCAACGTGCTGTTCATCCCGAACCAGGACGGCACCACGGGGGCGGGCACCGACCTGAACTGCTCGAACGACCCGCTCGGTTGCTGGACGCCATGGTTCGGTGCCGTCGACGTGAACTGGACGACCCGTACGTTCCCGGACAACATTCCCTGGGACTACGCGTACTACGTCGTCAAGGATACGGGAGCCCACAGCGGCACATCCGTGTCGAACCAGGCGCTGGACGGCGCCGTCACGTCGATTCCGATCAGCTTCTCGCCGCCGGATTTCGACGTCGCCAACAGCTCGGTCGACTACACCACCGCGCTGGGGTACTCGTACAGCGAGGACCCGCACTTCATGTACTGCGCCGAGGACATGGCCCAGCTGGACGCCGCCAACTGGTGGCTCGGCAGCTGCGGGCTCTCGGGCGGGTCGTCCGGCGGTCCGTGGATGCAGCCTTTCTCGAACGGCACGGGCTCGCTGATCTCCGTCAACTCGTGGGGCTACACGAACCAGCCGGGCATGGCCGGCCCGAAGTTGAGTGGCACGTCCGCGGAGTGCGTGTTCGGTGCCGCCAGGACCGGTACCGTGACCACCACGAACGACGGCGACGAAGGCATCAAGCAGAACTGTCCGTAGGACGTTGTCCACGGTCTGAAAATCGGGCCGGGTGCCTCCGGGCGCCCGGCCCGAGTCATTTCCGGGTCATTGCCGACGCCGCCGCCGGCGGTCCGCTAAAATGACGGACCGGCTGCCCGAGCGGCCCCGTGGAAGGCGATCGTGCGCACTGCCCAGGACATCTACCGCGACCTCCAGATCAAGCTTGGCGACGTCCTGCCGGACGCCGAATTGCTCCTCAAGTCGGAGGTCGCGGCGGAGGTGCTGCAACTCAAGGCCGAGCGCGACGCCGTCATCCTCGGCCACAACTACATGGAGCCGGCGCTGTTCCACACGGTGCCTGACTTCCGGGGCGATTCGCTCGAGCTGAGCCGGCGGGCCGCCGAGACCGACAAGTCGGTCATCGTCTTCTGCGGCGTGCGCTTCATGGCCGAGACGGCGAAGATCCTGAACCCGACCAAGACGGTGCTGCTGCCGACCGAGCGCGGCGGCTGCTCGCTGGCCGAAAGCATCACGGCGGCGGAC
>DASSJN010000245.1:0-9286 GCA_035691185.1 Steroidobacteraceae bacterium | reverse complement strand
GTGTCCTGACGCTGGCGCAGGGCGCGGTTCTCTTCCTTGAGCTGCGTGACCGTGGCCACCAGTTCCTCGAGGCGGCGTTCGATGCGTCGCAGTTCCATGTCGACGGCGGATCGGGCAGCGGGCTCGTTCATAGTGCGAATCACTATAGAGCCCGACCCCCGGGGAATCAATTTGAACTGGAGCCGATCAGGCCATTCGGGGGTTCCTGCGGGGCCGGTGGTACGATATGCGCAATGTCCGCAGCCATCGGTTACGACGCAGTTGCGCAGGCCCTCACCGCCGGCGGATCCTCGGTCCACGCCGCGGAGGCGCACGGCTGTCTCGTCGGCGCGCTGTGCGCGCGGCGCGTGTACCTGCCGGCCGAATGGCTCGAGGAGCTGCTGCCCGAGGCGCCGGAGAACACGACGAACCTCACGGTCGCGACGGACCCGCTCAACGAGCTGTTCGAACAGAGCCGGGCCGCACTCGACTCGCGCGAGATGGACTTCGAACCGCTGTTGCCGCCGGAGCACGCCGGCCTCGCCGAGCGCGTCGAGGCGCTGGGCGCGTGGGCGCAAGGGTTCCTGTACGGTTTCGGTGCGGCGGGCCCCTTCCCTCGCGGCGCGCTGCCGGGCGACGTCGCCGAGGTGCTGTCCGATTTCGCGGAGGTCTCGCGCGCCGGCGCGGTCGGCTCCGAGAGCGCCGAAGTCGAGGAGAGCGCGCTGGCTGAACTGATCGAGTTCGTGCGCGTCGGCGTGCAACTCGTCTACGACGAACTGGCCGAGCTGCGCGCCTCGCAGACGACTTCGAACGCGCGGCACTGAGTCGCCGCGTTCCGCCGGGACACACACACGCCGAGAGCCATCGACTGCACATGACCCTGCGCAAAGACGAGTACGCACGCCGCCGGCGACAGCTGATGCGGACGATGGGCAAGGGTGCGATCGCGATCCTGCCGGCCGCGCCGGAGCGGCAGCGCAACGGCGACGTGCACTATCACTACCGGCCCGACAGCGACTTCCACTACCTCACGGGATTCAACGAGCCCGAAGCGGTGGCTGTTCTCGTCCCGGGCCGCGAGCAGGCGGAGTACATCCTCTTCGTGCGCGACCGCGACCCCTCGCGCGAAACCTGGGACGGCCGCCGCGCGGGCCCCGAAGGCGCGGTCCGCGACTACGGCGCCGACGACGCTTTCCCGATCGGCGACATCGACGACATCCTGCCGGGGCTGCTCGAACGCTGCGCGCGTGTCTATTACTCTATGGGGCAGTATCAGGACTTCGATCACCGGGTGGTCGGCTGGGTCAACGGGCTCAAGGGACAGAGCAAGAACGGCATCCACAGTCCGCAGGAGTTCGTCGCGCTCGACCATGCGCTGCACGACATGCGGCTGTACAAGAGCCGCGCCGAGGCGGCCGTCATGCGCCAGTCCGCCCAGATCGCCGTAGGCGCCCACATCCGCGCGATGAAGACGACGCGGCCGGGTCTCGCGGAGTACCAGGTGATGGCGGAGCTGCTGCACGAGTTCCATCGTCACGGCGCCGACATCTCCTATCACCCGATCGTCGGCGGCGGCGCGAACGGCTGCATCCTGCACTATCACGAGAACTCCGACGTCCTCAGGGACGGCGACCTGCTGTTGATCGACGCCGGCTGCGAATACGGCCTGTACGCCTCGGACATCACGCGCACGTTTCCCGTCAACGGACGCTTCACGCCGGAGCAGAAGGCGATCTACGAGGTCGTGCTCGAGGCGCAGCAGGCGGCCTTCGCGACGGTCAAGCCGGGCAACCACTGGAACGAGCCGCACGACGCGGCGGTCCGCACGATCACGCAGGGCCTCGTCCGGCTCGGGCTGCTCAAGGGCCGGGTGCCGGCGCTGGTCAAGGACGAGGCCTACCGGAAGTTCTACATGCACCGCACCGGCCATTGGCTCGGCATGGACGTGCATGACGTCGGCGAATACAAGGTCGGCACCGAATGGCGCGTGCTCGAGCCCGGCATGGTCATGACGGTCGAGCCGGGCATCTACATCCCCGCGGGCACCAAAGGCGTCCCCAAGCGCTGGTGGAACATCGGCGTGCGCATCGAGGACGACGTGCTGGTCACGGCCGGCGGCCACGAACTGCTGACGGCGGGCCTGCCGCGGACGCCCGTCGAGATCGAGCGCCTGATGGTGCGCGGCGCGCGCGCGGCCGCTGCCTGAGCGTCGCCGTGAACGCCTCTCACGCCGGTTACGACCTCGCCATCGTCGGCGGGGGCCTGGTGGGGGCATCTCTCGCGCTTGCGCTGGCGCCGCTGGGGCTGCGCATCGCGCTGCTCGAGGCCGTCGCGCCGGGTACCGGCGAGCAGCACCCGAGTTTCGACGAACGCACGACCGCGCTGGCGAACGGCACCGTCCGCGCGTTCCGCACGCTCGGCGTCTGGGACGAGATGGCGCGCGAGGCCGCGCCGATCCGCAGGATCCACGTCTCCGACCAGGGGCGCTTCGGCACGGCGCGCGTCGACGCGGCCGAGCAGGGGCTCGAGGCGCTCGGTTACGTCGTGCCGAACCGCGCCATCGGCGCCGCGCTCTGGCACGCGCTCGAACGGGCGCCGACGGTCAGGCTCATTGCGCCCGCGCGCGTCACCGGCAGCGAGCCGGGCAGCGACACGCGCACGGTGCGCTACGAGGCCGACGGCGCGGCGCAGACACTCGCCGCCCGGCTCGTCGTCGCCGCCGACGGCATCCACTCGCTCGTGCGCGACCAGTCCGGCATCGACGCCGACCACATCGACTACGGGCAGTCGGCGATCACGACCGTGCTGGTCGCGCAGCGCTTCCACGACTACGTCGCCTACGAGCGCTTCACCGAGGCGGGTCCGATCGCGATCCTGCCGCTCACCGACGGCCGCTGCGGCATGGTCTGGACCGTGCGCCCCGCCGAGGTCGAGCGGTTGCTCGGATTGTCGGACGACGACTTCCTCGCCGAATTCCAGCGCGCGTTCGGGTTCCGGCTCGGCCGGTTCCTGCGCGTCGGCAGGCGCGCCTCGTACGGCCTCGTGCTGTCGCGTGCCGAGCGACACGTCGCGACGCGGCTCGCCGTCGTCGGCAACGCCGCGCAGGGCCTGCATCCGATCGCCGGGCAGGGCTTCAACCTCGGCTTGCGCGACGCGATGAGCCTCGCCGAATTGATCGCGGACCGGCGACTCGAAGGCTCCACCGATCCGGGCACGCCGGACCTGCTGCAGGACTACGCGGACTGGCGCGAGACCGACCGGCGGCGCATCGTCGCGTTCACGGACGGGCTGGTGCGCCTGTTCTCGACGCCGCTCGGCGCGCTGCGAACGCTGCGCAGCCTCGGCATCCTGGCCTTCGACGTCTTCCCGCCGGCGAAAACGGCGCTCGCGCGGCTCAGCGTCGGCGCGGCGGCGCGCGTGCCGCGGCTCACCCGGGGCGTGCCGCTCGCGGGTGTGCGCTGATGGCCGCACCGCGCAAGACCGATTTCGACGTCGTCATCGTCGGCGGCGGCATGGTCGGCCGCTGTCTCGCGGCGCTGATCGCGCGCGAGGAAGCACTGTCGCAGTGGCGCATCGCGCTGGTCGATCCGGCGGCCTGCCGCCGACCGACCGACCAGGAAATCGATCTGCGCGTCTCAGCGCTCTCGCGTGCGTCGGAACGCATCCTCGCCGCGGCCCGCTCATGGGACGCGATCGAGCCGTACGCCTCGCCCTACGGTCGCATGGTCGTCTGGGACGCCGCGAGCACGCCCGAGGCGGCGGACGCCCTCGAGTTCACCGCGGCCGAGACGGCCGAGCCCAACCTCGGCCACATCGTCGAGAACCTGCGCATCCAGTGGGCGCTGCACGAGTCGCCGTGCCTGCGCGGCGTGACGGAAGTCCGCAGCGGCCTCGAGGCACTCGAGTTCGACGAGGAGTCCGCGCGCGTCACGCTGGCGGACGGCCGTCGGCTGTCGTGCCAGTTCGTGGTCGGCGCCGACGGCGGGCAGTCCGTGGCGCGGAAGCTCGCGGGCATCGGCCGGTCGGGCTGGACGTACGGGCAGACGGCGATCGTCGCCCACCTGGCGACCGCGAAGCCGCATCGGGAGACGGCCTGGCAGCGCTTCCTGCCGAGCGGGCCGCTCGCGTTCCTGCCGCTCGCCGACGGGCGCGTCTCGCTCGTCTGGAGCACCTCGCCCGAGGAGGCGCAAGCGCTGCTCGACTGCGGCGAGGTCGAATTCAACGAGCGCGTTTCGACTGCGAGCGACCACGTGCTCGGGGCCGCGACGCTCGCGAGTGCGCGCGCCGGGTTTCCGCTCGCGCTCTGGCATGCGCGCGAGTACGTGCGGCCGCGGCTCGCGCTGGTCGGCGATGCCGCGCACACGATCCACCCGCTCGCCGGGCAGGGCGTCAACCTCGGTTTCCTCGACTGCGCGAGCCTCGTCCAGGTGCTGGCCGACGCGGCGGCGAAGGGCGAGGAACTGCACGGCCTGCGTGTGCTGCGTCGCTACGAGCGCTGGCGCCGCAGCGAGAATGCACTCGTGCTCGCACTCTGCGACACTCTCAACCGACTGTTCAGCGAGCGCAGCGTGGTCGTCGCGGCCGCGCGCCGCTTCGGCATGTCCGTCGTGACGCAGCAGCCGCTGCTGCGTCGCACGCTGATCGAACGCGCCCTGGGCCTCGGCGGCGACGTGCCGGCGCTGGCGCTGCGCGCGAATTTACGGGGGATACGATGAGCCAGTCCAAGGCCAGATTGCCCGACAGCCTCGCCCGGAGCGACGACTGGCAGGACGCGCTGTTCACCCAGTCGCCGCCGACGCTCGGCAACCAGTTCGCCGAGGACCCGCTGCTCGGGTCGTGGCTCGCGAGGTCGTTGCCGGAGTCGCTGCTCGACGCCGGCCTGCGCGAGGAATTGCGCGAACTCGGCGGCCTCGCGGGCGGCGAGCTCTATCGCCTCCAGCTCGCGGACCGGCTCAACGAGCCCGAGCTCACGCAGTGGGACGCCTGGGGGCGCCGCGTCGATGAGGTCGTCGTCACGCGGCTCTGGTCCGAGGCCGAGAAGCTCGCCGCGAAACACGGCCTCGTCGCGACCGGCTACGACAGGACGCTCGGCCGCTATGCGCGTCTCGCGCAGTTCCTCAAGGTCTACCTGTTCCACCCGTCCTCCGACGTCTACACCTGCCCGCTCGCGATGACCGACGGCGCCGTGCGCTGCCTGCTCGCCTCGGGCAGCCCGGAGCTGCAGGCACGGGCCATCCCGCATCTGACGTCGCGCGAACTCTCGACGTTCTGGACCAGCGGCCAGTGGATGACCGAGACGACCGGCGGCTCGGACGTCGGCCGCTCCGAGACGCGTGCGGTACAGCAGGGCGGGGACTGGCGCCTGTACGGCCGCAAGTGGTTCACTTCGGCCGTCACCTCGCAGATGGCGCTCACGCTCGCGCGGCCCGAGGGCAATCCCCCGGGCGGCAAGGGCCTCGCGATGTTCTACGTCGAGGTCCGCGACGCCGAGGGCCGGTTGAACGGCCTGCGGGTCGACCGGCTCAAGGACAAGCTCGGCACGCGCAAGGTGCCCACCGCCGAATTGTTCCTCGAGGGGGCGCATGCGTCGCTGGTCGGCCCGCCGCTCAACGGCACGCGCTCGATCGAGCCGATGCTCGCGGTCACACGCATGTGGAACAGCGTCTGCGCCATCGCGTTCATGCGGCGAGGTCTCGCGCTGGCGCGCTCGTACGCGAAACATCGCAAGGCGTTCGGCCAGCCGCTGGAGCGGTTGCCGCTGCACGTCGACACGCTGGCCGGCCTCGAGGCGGAGACCTGGGGCGCATTCCTGATGACGTTCCTGCTGGTGGAGCTCAACGGCCGGCAGGAAGCAGGGGAGATCGACGAAGGGCAGCGCGCGCTGCTTCGACTGCTGACGCCGCTCACCAAGCTCGTGACGGGCAAGCAGGCCGTCGCGGTCGTGACCGAGGTCATCGAGAGTTTCGGTGGGGCGGGGTACGTGGAGGACACGGGCCTGCCCCAGCTGTTGCGCGACACGCACGTGCTGCCGATCTGGGAAGGGACGACGAACGTGCTGTCGCTCGACGCATTGCTGCGCAGCGACCTGCACGCGGGCCTCGCGGCGCTGATGGGTCGTGCCTCGGCCTGCGTGCGCAACGTCCACGAACCGCGGCTTGCGGCGGCGGCCCGACAGGCGCTCGGCGCACTCGAGCGTGCGGTGCTCATGCTGGAGAGCTGCCACGACCAGGAAGTCCTGCAGGCCGGCGCGCGCCGCCTCGCGCTCACACTGTCGCGCGCGCTGCAGCTGACGCTGCTCTGCGAGCACGCCCAGTGGATGCTCGACCACGGCGGCGATCGCCGCGGCTATGCGGCGGCGTTGCGGTTCGCCTGCCAGCCCGTGGACCTCATCACCGAAGTCGATCCCGAGGCCGACCGGCTCCTGCTCGGCTGACGCCTTCCTCCGCGCGGTTAACCCCCCGCCGTCGGATCTTCCGTTTAAAGGGATGCACGCCCTGTAAACGGAGCCTGACCATGAGCCATTCCATCCGTCGCCGTACGCTGCTGGTGGCCGCATCCGCGATCGTCCTGGCCGCCGCGATCGTCCCCGTGGCAGATGCGCGGGCGTGCGCGCTCGCGCGGGTCGACCTGTACGACCGCGACGCTGGCGAAGCCTTGCCCGTCTACCGCCACGCCGGACGACGATACGTGGAAGGCCGGCCCGGGAACGAGTACGCCGTCCGCATCCGCAACTGCACCGGCGAGCGATTGCTGGCCGTGCTGAGCGTGGACGGCGTCAACGCGGTGACGGGCCAGACGGCCTCGCCGGACCAGTCGGGGTACGTGATCGAGCCGTGGGGCTACGTCACGGTGCAGGGCTGGCGCAAGGACTTCGAGCGCACGGCCGCGTTCTATTTCTCCGATCCGCACGACTCGTATGCGGCTCGCACCGGGCGGCCGGACGACCTCGGCGTGATCGGCGTGGCGCTCTTCCGCGAGCGGTTGCCCGAACCGGAGCGCTGGTGGAGCCGCGACCGTGGCGCTGATCTTCATTCGTCGTCGCCGCCGCGCGAGACGGCGGAGGCAGGCGCGACCGGGGACGCGGCCGACGGCCGCGCTGCCGACGCGGCTGTCGCCGCACCGGCCCCGCAACGCCCGTCCCTCGGGACGGGGCACGGGCGCAACGAATACTCGCCCGTCGAGACGCTCGCCTTCGAGCGCGCCAGCTCGCGGCCCGATGAACTCATCGCCATCCGGTACGAGGACCGTGAGACGCTGGTGGCGCTGGGCGTCCTGCCGGAGGCCCGATACGGACGGCGCGATCCGGAGCCGTTCCCGGGCGGCCTGGGCTTCGTGCCCGACCCGTGACGGGCGGCACGTTTGCGGCCTCCGTCGCACCGCTCGATACTGCGCGACGGATGCGTCCAGGCCACGCCGAGTTCGAGTCATACGCTGACGAGGCGCTGATGCGTGCCTACGGTCAGGGCGATGCGCGGGCGTTCGAAGCGCTGTACGCACGGCACAAGGGCGCCACGTACCGGTATTTCCTGCGCCACGCGGGCGGCGACACCGCGACGGCGGACGAACTGCACCAGGACCTGTGGTTGCGCGTGATCGACGCACGCGGACGTTACGAAGTGCAGGCGCGGTTCTCGACGTGGCTGTACACGCTCGCGCGGCATCGCATGATCGATCACTGGCGCTCGCGCCACGGCGTCTCGCTGGCGTCGCTCGAGGACGACGACGTCGTCGTGCGGGCGGAGGAGTGCGTCGCCGCATCGCGCGACGGTGACGACGATCCGCTGCACGCGTCGATCGACGCCGAGCGCCGGCGACGACTCCTCGCCGCGCTTGCCGACGTACCGCCGTTGCAGCGGGATGCCTTCCTGCTGCACGTCGAAGGCGGCCTCACGCTCGAGCAGATCGCGAGCCTCACGGCCACGCCCGGGCAGACGGTGAAGAGTCGGTTGCGCTACGCGTACCGCCGTCTGCGCGAGGCGCTGGAGGTCCTGCGATGAGTTCCCAAGACCGCGACAGCCCCCGTCCGTCGGACCGCGACGCCGCACTGGAACGCGCGTGGCGCGAGTCGTCGGCCGAACGACCGCCGTCGCACCTCGACGCGGCGCTCATTGCTGCGGCACGCAAGTCCGTCGCGAGCCACGACCATGAGTCGCGGGTCGGTCAAGGTCGCCGCCAGTCGTCGCCATGGCTCGCGCGCTGGCAGCCACTGCTCGCCGCGGCCGCCGTCGCGGGACTGGCCCTCGTGCTCGTGCCGATGTTGCCGCGCGATCAGGAGACCGCGCCGGCGCTGCAGAGAGAGGAGTCGACCGCAGCGCCCGCGGTCGAGTCCAGCCCGCGCAGTTCACCGACGCCGGAGGACGCGGTCACGGCGCCGCCGGCGCCGCCGGCCACTGACACGTTGACGGAGCGACGTCAGCGCGCGGTCGCGGTTCCCGGACGGTCGACGACGGAGAGCGAGGTCCCTGCGCCGGCGGCCGCGCCCGCGCCGGTCTCGCCGACGCCGTCGTCCGAGGGGCAGGCGCGCGAGCGCGATTCGACAGCCGACGCTGCGGCTGCTTTCGGTCAGGCAGCGACGTCGTCACAGGACCCGGCCACCTGGGCTGCAAGGATCGAAGCGCTGCACGACGTCGGCGAGATCGACGCGGCGGCACGGGAACTCAGGGCGTTTCGTGCCGTCGACCCGCGGGCCGATGCGTACTTGCCGGAGTCGCTGCGTGACTGGGCGCGGACGGTGGAGCCCTTCCCACCCGACCCGGGTCGGTAGTAAAAACCGGCAGGGCAGATCGCCACGCACGCTGATTCGGGGGAAGCAGCATGACGGAAGCGTCGACCGAACCATCGCAGGGGTCCGTTGAACGGGCCGTCACGCCCGACCCGCAGGCGCTGCCGTTCGTGGCGCCGTGCCGCGCGCTCGCGGCTTCGGCGCCCCTGGACTGGCTGCGCCTCGCGTGGGCCGACTTCAAGTCGGCGCCGCGCCAGAGCCTCACCTATGGCGCGGTCGTCGTCGTGCTGAGCTGGGCGCTCGCTTACGTCACGATCCGGTGGGGCGGCTACTGGGAACTACTGGCCCTCGTCTCGGGGTTCATTCTCGTCGCGCCGGTCGTCGCGGTCGGCACCTACTCGATCAGCGAGCAACGCGAGCGGGGCGTGCGGCCCTCGTTGCGGCGCTGCTTCGTCGAGGAGCGTCGCGCCTTCGGCAACCTGATGGTCTTCGCGCTGATGCTGATGGTCGTGTTCCTGGTCTGGTGGCGCGCGGCCTCGGCCCTGCACATCTTCTTCCCGGTCGACATGACCACGCCGGACTGGC
>DASSJN010000244.1:0-30708 GCA_035691185.1 Steroidobacteraceae bacterium | reverse complement strand
CCTGGAATGCGCTGTCCGGTCGGCGCGCGCCGTCACTTGTCCCGACGCAGTAGCTCCGCGACGTCGAGGCCGAGCCGATCGATCGTCGAACGCACGCGCGGCCACTCCTGCTCGAGGAAGCGTTCGCGCTCGCCACGCATGAGCTGCGTGCGCGCGCCGGGCGTCACGAACATGCCGCGGCCGCGGCGCTTCTCGACCAGGCCCTCGTCGACGAGCTGCTGATAGCCCTTGAGCACGGTCAGCGGGTTGAGCGTGTGCTCCGAGGCGACGCTGCGGACCGACGGCAGCGCCTCTCCCTCCCCGAGGGTGCCCTCGAGGATCATCGCCACGACCTTGTCGCGAAGCTGGCGATAGATCGGCTGATTGTCGTTCCAGTGGGAGTCCATGCCTTGGCCGCTGTCGGGGAGCCGTCTCAGTGATGCGCTGCTCTACTGTAGCAGAGCACCGGTGGAGGGCCGCCCTACGGACGGCCGATCGCCAGCCCGACGGCTGCGGTCGCATCGAAAGCCGACGACGTGATGGCCTTGGGCGACGCCGACCTCGATGCGACCGCATAACCTGCGAACAGCCAGACGATGACGGCAAGGGTGATGGCCAGATACCTGTCCGACGATCGCATGACCCTGTCCTCTCTGAGTCGTCCGTGAGTCATCTCTATGGTGTTGTAGTTAACTACAACACTAAACACTTTGCAAGCCCTGCCGAGGGCCAGCGGCCGCCGCCGCTTTTCGCGTCCGGCTCTTGCAGCGCGTTAAAATGACCGGTCACGACCTGCGTCCCGGGCAGCCGGGCCGAACGGGATCGCCCCAACCGAACGACATCAGAGAGACCGCCATGAAGACTCCCGTCAACGTCGCCATCACCGGTGGCGCGGGCCAGATCGGCTACGCGCTTGCCTTCCGCGTCGCCTCGGGCCAGATGCTCGGCCCGGACCAGCCGGTCAACCTGCACCTGCTGGAGATCACGCCGGCCCTCGCGGCGCTGCAGGGCGTAGTCATGGAACTCAACGACTGTGCATTCCCGACGCTGAACAGGATCGTCGCGACCGACGATGCGACGGTCGCGTTCAAGGACTGCAACGTCGCACTGCTCGTGGGCGCCCGACCGCGCGGCCCCGGCATGGAGCGCAAGGACCTGCTGCTCGCCAACGCGCAGATCTTCTCGGCGCAGGGCAAGGCGCTCGACGCCGTGGCCGATCGCAACGTGCGCGTGCTGGTCGTCGGCAACCCGGCCAACACCAACGCGCTGATCGCGATGAAGAACGCGCCGAGCCTCGACCCGAAGCGCTTCACGGCGATGGTGCGCCTCGACCACAACCGCGCGCTCTCGCAACTCGGCGAGAAGACCGGCAAGCACGTCACCGACCTGCGCAAGGTCGTGATCTGGGGCAACCATTCGGCGACCCAGTATCCGGACCTGCACCATGCAACGGTCGCGGGCGCGCCCGCGCTCTCGCTGGTCGACCAGCAGTGGTACGTGGAGACGTTCATCCCGGTCGTGCAGCAGCGGGGTGCCGCGATCATCAAGGCGCGCGGCGCCTCCTCGGCCGCCTCCGCCGCCTCGTCGGCCATCGACCACATCCGCGACTGGGTGCTCGGCACGCCCGCCGGCGACTGGGTCTCGATGGCGGTGCCTTCGGACGGCAGCTACGGCATTCCGGAAGGTGTGATCTACGGCTACCCGGTCACCTGCAGCGGCGGGAAATACGAGATCGTGCAGGGGCTCGCGATCAACGGGTTCAGCCGCGGCCGCATGGACGCGACCTACAAGGAACTGCTCGAAGAGCGCGACGGCGTGAAGGACCTTCTTTGAAGAAGTGTCTAGTGTCCAGTGTCTAGTGTCTAGCGGTTAGCCGGCGGGACGGTCGACAGGCCGCCCCGACTATCCGCTACCGCTAACCGCTGGACACTTCTTCAGAACCTCGTGATGAGGTCGAACCCGTCGCCGTGCCGTGCCAGGTCGCGTTCGCGGCGTTCGCGCATGCGCGCGTGCAGGGCCTCGCGTCGCGAGTCGAGCCAGTCCTGGCGTGACACGGCCGCGCTCGGCACGGAACGACCGGCACGGGCGGTCTCGGTATCCCGGTACGCGGCGAACTCCTCGTAGGCGTCGAGCTCGTGCTGCAGGTCGCGCAGCACCAGCTCGAGCATGATCGCATCGTCGAGCAGGCCGAGCGCCGGGACGTCGTCGGGCACGAGGTCGTGCAGGTCCGCGACGTAGGCGAGTCCGTCGAGCACGCGGCGGCGCTCGACCTCCGGCAGTGCCCATTGCGGATCCGCGAGCATGGCGATCATGCGGTCGACCCGGTCGAGGCGCCGCGTGATGAACGGCGAGCGAGCCGTCGAGCGCAGCCGCGCCACGACGCCGGCCGCGGCCGCGGCGGTCTCCTCCGGGGCACGGTCCCCGCTGCGGAGCCGCACCCGCCGCATGACCGTGCGGAAGTAATCGAGTTCGTCGTTCGAGAGTTCGAGCGTGACGGTCAGCGGCATGGGATCACTCCGCGGTCGCCCGCCCGCCCTGGATCGGGTCGGTCGCGATGCCGACCTTGACCATGCCCGCGTTCTGCGCGTCAGCCATGACGCTGGCGAGGTTCTGGAACTGGAGCGTCTTGTCGACGTGCAGGTGCAGCTCCGGTTGCGGCTTGCGCTGCGCCTCGACGGCGAGCCGCTGCAGCATCGACTTGCGGTCGACCTCGACGTCGTTCAGGAACGTGCGCCCGTCCGCCATGATCGCGATCACGATCGTGTCGGGCTTCTCCTCGAGGAGCACGGTCGAGGCCTGCGGCAGGTCGATCTTGATCTTGTGGGCGATCAGCGGCGCCGTGATCATGAAGATGATCAGCAGCACCAGCATGACGTCGACCAGCGGGATCATGTTGATCTCCGCCATCGGCGACGTGTGCGGTGCGCCGCTGCCGGCCCCGAGCCCGCTGAATGCCATGTGCGCCTCCTTCGGGGCGGCTCAGGCCGCCACCTCTTCCGCGCGACGCTCGCGACGCTCGGGCCGCTCGCCGCGGCGGGCGCGGTGGTGGTCCATCGACGACGGCACGCGCGCCCCGGTCGTCAGGTACGCGAGCAGGTCCTCCGCGAACGCATGGAAGCTCGCGATGATCACGCGGTTGTTGCGGACGAGAAGGTTGTAGCCGAGCACTGCGGGCACGGCCACGGCGAGGCCGAGCGCCGTCATGATGAGCGCCTCGCCCACCGGCCCGGCGACCTGGTCGAGCGAGGTCTCGCCCGATGCGCCGATGCGGACGAGCGCGTGGAAGATGCCCCAGACCGTGCCGAAGAGGCCGACGAACGGGGCCGTGCTGCCGACCGTCGCGAGGAAGGTGAGGCCGGTTTCGAGCCGCTCCGTCTCGCGATTGATCGACGCGCGCAGCGACCGGTCGAGAAACTCGGCGCGGTGCAGCGTGCCCGAGACGCGCTCCTCGGTGAGCCGGTCGTGGTGCTCCATCGCGAATTCGCCGTCGAGGGCGATCTTGGAGAACGGCTCCCAGTCCGGCTGGCCCGCGAGGAAGTCCATGGCCTCGTCGGCCGGCGTGCGCCAGAACGTCGAGACGACGCGGTGGCTGCGCGCCCGGATCCGCGCGACGCGCGCCGCCTTCAGGAAGATGAAGTACCAGGACACGATGGACATCAGCACGAGCAATGCGAACACGAAGATCCCCACCGCGTCCGTCTGCCGCAGGAAGTTCGCGAAACTCATCGTCGTCAGGGCTTCGGTGGGATG
Organism: Steroidobacteraceae bacterium; assembly: GCA_035691185.1. GTDB lineage: Bacteria > Pseudomonadota > Gammaproteobacteria > Steroidobacterales > Steroidobacteraceae > RPQJ01. The sequence continues at coordinate 26,979 of DASSJN010000244.1, read as the reverse complement.
CATGTTCCCGCTCCCGTTCAATCGACCAACTTGAATTCGATGGGCACGCTGGCCCAGGCCCGGATCGGCACGCCGTCGCGCCGCGCGGGTTCGAAACGCCACGTGTTCACGGCCTCGACGGCCGCCTCGTCGAGCGAGTCGTCGCCGCTCGTCTTGGCGACGAGGGCCTGCATGACGCGGCCGTCCTCCCCGACGAGCGCGCGCACGCGGACGATGCCTTGGATTCCCATGCGCCGGCAGCGGGGCGGATAGGCCGGCGGCCGCATGTCGACGACCTTCAGCTTCTGCAGCACCGGCGGCGGCTCGACGACCGGCTCGGTGGACGTGCCGTCGAGCGTTCCTTCGGGCATCGGCGGCCCGGGTTCGCCCGGCAGCAGCTCGTCGCCCATTTCGTATTGCTTGACCTGGGTGTCGGGGGGCACCGGGTCGGTCGTCGGCGTGTCCACGAGGATCGGCACCGGCCGGGTCAACCGGGGTTTCTGGCGCTTGGCATCTGCCGGCGCCTCGCTCGGGGTGGTCTTGCGGCGCTCGAATTCCGGCGGCAGCTTCGGCGGCGGCAGTTTCTGCAGGCTCACCTGGAAGACGGGAGCCTGGCGGGTGGTCTCGGTCTCGAGGGGCATCGTGAGCAACCGGCCGATGCCTGCGGCGTGAATCGCGGTGACGAGGAACAACACGCCGGCGGCGCCCCAGGTGAGGCGTTCGTCGTGGACATAGCGATCGATGCGCATCGTTGGCCGGTCCGTCCCGGCCGCTCGCGTGACCTCGTGTCAGAGCCGAACTTTAAGCCGAAGCGACCCTCGGCGGCTGCGCTGCCAACCGCACGGAAGTACGTAGATTTCCAGCATTTTCCGGGCCTCCGGCCCTTGGAAATCGTCTCGCGGTGTCGGCGTTCTCACACACTCGGTTGCGACGGTGTATCGTTGCGGCACCGCAGCACGCGAGCGCATAGTCGCTACCGGGGTTTCCCGCTCAGGTCCACTGCAGGGGTGCACCAGTGACAACGTTGCTCTGGGTCCTCGTACTCTTCGGCGGCGCCCTCTACCTCGCGTATCACCGCGTTTCGCTTCGGATCGCAACGGCCGCGGCCGGCGTCGCGCTCGTCGCGTACACGGCGTTCGGCGACCCCTCGCCGACCTGGCTGGTCGCGCTCTGGCTCGGTTTCGGCCTGATGGCGTTGCTGAACCTCGACGCGTTCCGGCTGCGCTGGCTGACGCGCCCCTTCCTGCGCACGTACCGGCGACTGCTGCCGACCATGTCGGACACGGAGCGCGAAGCCCTGGAAGCCGGCACGGTGTGGTGGGACGGCGAGCTTTTCACCGGCCACCCCGACTGGAACAAGCTGCTGTCGGCGAAGGCGCCGAGTCTCACCCCCGAAGAGCAGGCTTTCATCGACGGGCCGTGCGAAGAGCTGTGCCGCATGCTCGACGACTGGGACGTTACTCATCGGCGCGCCGACCTCCCGCCCGAGGTCTGGGACTATCTCAAGAAGAAAGGCTTCTTCGCGATGATCATCCCGAAGCAGTACGGCGGGCTCGAGTTCTCCGCGTACGCGCATTCGTGCGTGCTCGTCAAACTGTCGAGTCGCAGCGCCACGCTCTCGTCGACCGTGGCCGTGCCGAACTCACTCGGGCCGGGCGAACTGCTGCTGCACTACGGCACCGAGGAGCAGAAGGACCATTACCTGCCGCGCCTCGCGCGCGGCGAGGACGTGCCGTGCTTCGCGCTCACGGCGCCGCGCGCCGGCTCCGACGCAGCGTCGATCCCCGACACGGGGGTCGTCTGTCGCGGCATGTACGGCGGCAGGGAAGTCCTGGGCCTGCGGCTGAACTTCTCCAAGCGCTACATCACGCTCGCGCCGATCGCGACGGTGATCGGGCTCGCGTTCAGGCTGTACGACCCGGAACGCCTGCTCGGCGGCGACAAGACCGACTACGGCATCACCTGCGCGCTGATCCCGCGCGACACGCCGGGACTCTCGATCGGCCGGCGCCACTTCCCGCTCAACGTCCCGTTCCAGAACGGGCCGCTGTCGGGCAAGGACGTGTTCGTGCCCGTGGATTTCATCATCGGCGGGCCGAAGATGGCCGGCCAGGGCTGGCGCATGCTGGTCGAGCAGCTCTCGGTCGGCCGCTGCATTTCGCTGCCCTCGAACGCCGCGGGCGGTGCAAAAGCGGGCGCGTTCGCCGCCACCGCCTATGCGCGAATCCGGCGGCAGTTCAACCAGCCGGTCGGCAGGTTCGAGGGCGTCGAAGCGGCGCTCACGCGCATCGCGGGGGCGGCCTACGTCATCGATGCGGCGCGCTCGGTGACGACCGGAGCGATCGACGGCGGCGAGAAGCCGTCGGTACCGGCCGCGATGCTCAAGTACCACTGCACCGAGCTCGCGCGCCAGGTTGCGAACGACGCGATGGACGTCCACGGCGGCAAGGGCATCTGCCTCGGCCCGAAGAATTACCTCGGCCGCGGCTACCAGGTGGTGCCCGTCGTGATCACCGTCGAGGGCGCCAACATCCTCACCCGCAGCCTGATGATCCTCGGCCAGGGCGCGATCCGGTGCCATCCGTACGTGCTGCGCGAGATGAATGCGGCGAAGGACAAGGACAAGCGTCGCAGCCTGCGTGAGTTCGACCGGGCGCTGTTCGGCCACGTCGGCTACACGCTGTCGAACGCCGCACGGTCGCTCGTGATGGGACTGACGCTCGCGCGGTTCTCGGCGGCGCCGACCACGGGTGCGACCCGACGCTACTACCAGCACATCACGAGCTTCAGCGCCCGCTTCGCGTTCGCGACCGACATGGCGATGTTGACGCTCGGCGGTTACCTCAAGCAGAAGGAGCACCTCTCGGCACGGCTCGGCGACGTGCTCTCGGCGATGTACATGGCGTCGATGGTGCTCAAGCACTACGAGAACCAGGGGCGGCCCGTCGCGGACCTGCCGCTCGTCGAGTGGAGCTGCCGTACGCTGCTGTACAAGGCGCAGGAGCAGCTGCACGGCTTTCTGCGCAATTTCCCGAACCGCGGGTTCGCGGCTTTCATGCGGCTGGTGATCTTCCCGCGCGGTCGCACGTACTTCGCGCCGAGCGACCGGCTCGGTCGCAGGATCGTCGAGCCGCTCATGATCCCGAGCGCGACGCGCGACCGGCTCGCCTGCGGCATCTATCGCACGGTCGAGCCCGGCAACATCATCGGGTTGCTGCAGGAGGCGCTCGAGTTGTCGGTGGCGGCCGAACCGCTCGAGAAACGCATCCGGGTGGAGGGCGTGAAGACGGGCCGCATCACGGCGCTCGACCTGCCGGGACAGATCGAGCAGGCGCTCGCGGCGGGACTGATCAACGCGGACGAGGCGTATGCGCTGCGTGAGTACGACGCCAAGGTCATGGACATCATCCACGTCGACGACTTCACGACGGAAGAACTCATGGCCGCGGTGCAGGCGGAGCCGAAGGGCACGGCGCCGCGGCGCGAGGAAGGGGAGGGGAGCCAGGGAACAAGGGATAGTGAAAGAGCGCGTTGCCCGGAACCCTCACCCGCGCTTTGCGCGACCTCTCCCGCGATGCGGGAGAGGTGAAGCGCCGCCCGCCACTCTCCCGTATTCCCTTTCCCCTATTCCCTCGCCGAGAAAGCGCAGCACTTCCGCGTTGAACCGCGCCACGGCGCCGAGATTCGACAAGTGCGCGGTCGGCAGCTCGACGAACCGCGCTCCGGCGATCTTCGCGGCATAGTCACGCGCGGCCCCGAGCGGCGGCGCCGGATCGTCCGTCCCGGCGACGACGAGCACCGGAGAACGGATCGTCGGAAGGCTGGCGCGTTCGTCGAAACCGGCGAGCGCCTCGCAGCACGCGGCATACCCTTCGACCGGCGTCGCGAGAAAGGCTGCACGGATGTCCGCCACGGCCTGCGGGTCGCGCACGCGAAAGTCGGGCGTGAACCAGCGGTCCATGGTCGCGTCGACGAGACCCCCTAGACCATCGCGGCGCACCGCGGCCGCACGGGACCGCAGGGCCTCGGCCGGGCCCAGCCACGGCACGGTGTTGCAGAACACGAAGCGCTCGAATCGCCCGGCGGCGTGCGCGGCGAGCCAGAGCCCGGTCGCGCCTCCCAGCGACAGCCCGCAGAAACTGACTCGCTCCAGACGCGCCGCGTCGACGAGACGCAGGACGTCTGCCGCGAGCTGGCCGATCGTGTACGGCCCGGGCGTCACGCCGCTGCGTCCGTGGCCCCGAGTGTCGTAGCGCAGCACGCGAAAATGTCGCGCGAACGCCGCCACCTGCGGGCGCCACATGTCGAGCGAGGCGCCCAGCGAATTCGACAGCACGAGGCCCGGCGCGTCGACCGGCCCGTCCAGCGCGACGTTGAACCTGCAACCCTCCGAGTCGATCGTCTGCGCGTGCAAGCCCGACTCCACGGCCAGGTGGATGTGCGATGGTAGCGCGCCCGTCGCGTGACCCGCCACGAACGCCCGATGCGGTCCGTGCTTTGCGCTAAAGTTGCCGCGTGCGGCACGACGACGAGCATGAGACGGTCATCTACGAGGTCAACCTCGAGGCCGACGCCGCGATCGAGGCCCCCTTTGACACCTGGCTCCGCGACCACGTGGCGGACATGCTGCAGCTCGAAGGCTTCCTCGCCGCGGAGGTGCTCGTCGACGGCTCCGCGCCGCCGGGCCGCATCCGCCGCAGCGTGCACTACCGTCTGCGCAGCCAGGCTGCGCTCGACGACTACATGCGCGAACATGCCCCACACATGCGCCAGAAGGGCGTGGCAATGTTCGGCGACCGGTTCACGGCCGAGCGCCGTACGCTCGCGCACCGCGAGGATTTCGTCCGCGGACAGGTCTCGACCGAGAACTGCCTCAACTGCGGCGAGGTGCTGACGGGGCAGCATTGCTCGCACTGCGGCCAGCGTGCCAGGGTGCGCGTACTCTCCCTCACCGGCCTGCTGCGCGACCTGGTCGGCGACCTGATGGACTGGGATTCGCGCATCTGGCGCACGCTGCGGCCGCTCGCGTTCAAGCCCGGCTGGCTCACGCGCGAATACCTGCTCGGCCGGCGCACGCGGTACACGCCCCCGTTCCGGATGTACCTGATCCTGAGTGTCGCGTTCTTCCTGCTGACCTCGGTCTCCGGCGACCCGGGCAGCGGCATCGTGCTCGGCCCCGACGGCGAAGGTGGCGCCAACCTGCAGATCAGCAACGGCACCGACGAGGAGCGCACGTCGACACCGGACGCCGCGGCGCCGGCGCCCGCGCCGGCGCTCGACCCCGGCCGGCAACGCATCATCGACTCGATCGTGTCGCGGGTGCCGGAGGCCGAGAAGGCGAACGTGCGCCGCGACCTCGAACGCGAGATCGGGGGCATCAGCGACGACGACGTCGGCCGGGTCACGCGACTGGTCGAGGACCCGTGCAATGAGCAGAACCTGAAGCTGGAGATCGGGCCGCTCGGCGAGAAGTATGAACCGCGGCTGCGCGAGGCGTGCCGCAAGATCATGGCAGACTCGAAGACGTTCGGCCGCGCGCTCTACGAGAACATCCCGAAGATGATGTTCATCTTCCTGCCGCTGATCGCGGCCGTGATGTTCGCGCTGTACCTCGGTTCGGGGCGCTACTACGTCGAGCACCTGCTGTTTTTCGTGCATTACCACGCCTTTTTCTTCCTGGCCGGTCTCGTGATCGCGCTGCTCGACCGCGGGGCCGCGCTCACCGCCGACACACCCGTCGCGGCGGGGCTGCGCACCATCGAGGGGCTGCTGACGGCCGCCCTCGTCGTCTATGTGCCTTATTACCTCTATCGCGCAATGCGCCGCGTCTACGAGCAGGGCCGCGTGGTCACCCTGGTCAAGTACTCGCTGCTCGGGGTCGGGTACGTCTTCTTCATGGTGATCACCGCGCTCGGCCTGCTGGCCTACACGGCGCTCACGCTCTGACGGCCCCACCGGATGCAGGCCCCGCGCTCGATCCTGCACGTCGACATGGACGCGTTCTACGCGTCCGTCGAGCAGCGGGACCGCCCGGAGCTGCGCGGCAAGCCCGTCATCGTCGGCGGCGGCGACAACCGCGGCGTCGTCGCTGCGGCGAGCTACGAAGTGCGCAGGTTCGGCGTGCATTCGGCGATGCCGACACGCGAGGCGCTGCGCCGTTGCCCCGACGCGATCGTGATCCGCCCGCGCATCGGGCACTACTCCGCCGTGTCGAAGCAGATCTTCGCGGTGTTCCACGAGTTCACGCCGCTGGTGCAGGGCCTCTCGCTCGACGAGGCGTTTCTCGACGTCACGGCGAGCCTCGGCGCGTTCGGCACCGCCGAGCACATCGCACGGGAAATCAAGCGCAGGATTCGCGAGCGCACGGAGCTGACCGCATCGGTCGGCGTCGCGCCGAACAAGCTGGTCGCGAAGATCGCCTCCGAGCTGCGCAAGCCGGACGGCCTCGTCGTGGTGCGTCCCGACGACGTGCGCGACCTGCTCGACCCGCTGCCGATCCGCAAGCTCTTCGGCCTGGGGCCGAAGACGGCGCCGAAGCTCGAAGCGCTCGGCATCGAGACGCTCGGGCAACTGCGCCAGGCCGCGCCGGCGAGGCTGCGACCGGTTTTCGGTCGTTACGCCGAGCGCGTGCAGCAGCGCGCGGCCGGCATCGACGACCGGCCCGTCGTGCCCGACGAGGACGAAAAGCAGATCTCGGCGGAGGAGACGTTCGACACGGACATCGAGGACCATGCACGACTGCACGCAGAGATCGTCCGGCTCGCGGACAAGGCCTGTTCGCGCCTGCGTGCGAGCAACCTCGTGGGCGGCTGCGTCACCGTCAAGATCCGCCGCGGCGACTTCACGACCTACACGCGCCAGCGGGCGTTCGAGCCGCGCACGCAGGAAACACGCGTCGTCGCCCGGATCGCAGGTGAGCTGCTCGACGCCTGGTTCCAGTCCCAGCCGCGCGCGGCGCTGCGCCTGCTCGGCGTCGGCGTGAGCGACCTCGCCGAGGAGCTGCAGCCCGATCTCTTCGCTGCACCCGAGTCCACGCGCAACCGCCAGCTCGATGCGGCCGTCGACGAGATCCGCAGCCGCTACGGCGCGGTGGCGCTGCGCCCCGCGAGCTCCATGAAGAAAGCGGATAGGGGATAGGGGATAGTGCAGGAGGCGCTGCGCGCCACCGGAGTGAGCTGCGCGAGCGCGGCAGAGCCGCTCTGTCACTATCCCCTATCCCCCATCCCCTATCCCCTCTAACTCCCATCCCCTATCCCCTGGTCTTTCCCTGAGGCATCATGCCCTTCCGGCCGCGCTGGCGCGTCTAACCCCGCATGTACACGAGCTTTTTCGGTCTCCAGGAAAAACCGTTTGCGATCACGCCCGACCCTCGCTACCTCTACCTGAGCGAGCGTCACGCGGAGGCGCTCGCGCACCTGCTCTACGGCATCAACGAGGCGGGCGGCTTCATCCAGCTCACGGGCGAAGTCGGCACGGGCAAGACCACGGTCATCCGCAGCCTGCTCGAGCAACTGCCGGGGCACGCCGAGGTCGCGCTGATCCTGAACCCGCGCGTCACGCCCGCCGAGTTCCTGCTCACGATCTGCGAGGAACTGCACCTGCCAGTGCCGGATACCGGTCGCGAAAGCACCAAGGCGCTCATGGACCTGCTCGGGCACTACCTGCTCGAGGCGCACGCGCGCGGCCGGCGCGTCGTCCTGATCGTCGACGAGGCGCAGAACCTGAGCCCACAGACGCTCGAGCAGGTGCGGCTGCTCACCAACCTCGAGACGGCGACGACCAAGCTGCTGCAGATCATCCTGATCGGGCAGGAAGAACTGCGCACGCTGCTCGAGCAGCCCGACCTGCGGCAGCTCGCCCAGCGCATCACGGGCCGTTACCACCTGAGCCCGCTGTCGCGCGACGAGACGGCGGGCTACGTGAAGCACCGCATGCGCATCGCAGGCGCGACGGCGGAGGCGTTCACGAGCAGTGCGCTGAGGGAGATCCATCGGCTCAGCAGCGGCATCCCGCGCGTGATCAACGTCGTGTGCGACCGTGCGCTGCTCGGCGCCTTCACGCGCGAGGACCACCGCGTGGGTCCGTCGTACGTGCGCCAGGCCGCCGCCGAAGTGTATGGCCGGCCCGTGCCCGCCCCGTGGCTGCGCTGGGCCACCGTCGGCGCCGTGACCGCAGCGCTGGCCCTGGTGGCGTTCGGCGCCTGGACCTGGCTCGCAAGCCGGAACGAAGCGCCGGTGGCGTCCAACGCACCGGCCGCCCCCGCCGCGGCGGACACGATCGCGCCGACGGCGACTATCGAAGTCGAGGCCCCGCCGGCCGCGCCGCCTCCGCCCGCGCTCGACGCATTGCTGGTGCAGAACGCCAACGACACGACCACCGAAGCCGCGCTCGGCAAGCTCTTCGCACGCTGGAACCTCGCGTACGCGCCGAACCGCGGCCGCGGCTGTGAGCAGGCGTCCGCGCAGGGCCTCGAGTGCCTGTTCCAGAAGGGGTCGTGGGCGCAACTGCGCACGCTGAACCGACCGGCCATCCTGACGCTTACCGACGACGTCGGCAGCACGCACCAGGTCGTGCTCGTGGCCCTCGACGACGAGGCCGCGACGATCGACCTCGGCGGCGTCACGCGCGACGTGCCGATCGCGTCGATCTCGCGCTACTGGTTCGGCGACTTCCTGCTGCTGTGGCGGCCGCCGCTCGCCGTGGCGAAGTCGCTCACGCCGGGCATGCGCGGCGCGGAGGTCAAGTGGCTGCGCGAGAACCTGCGCGTCGCGCAGGGTCTGCCGGAGGCTGTCGCGGGCAGCGACGTCTACGACGAGGAACTCACGCGGCTCGTGCAGGACTTCCAGCGCCAGCACCGGTTGAATGCCGACGGCGTCGCCGGCGTGCAGACCCAGATCGTGCTCGACACGGTCCTGAACCCCGCCGGCTCGCCCACGCTCGAGGGCGAGGCCGCCCGCGTCGGGGGCTGAGATGTCGTTCATCCTCGACGCGTTGCGCAAGTCCGAGCACGCCCGCCAGAAGCAGACGGGGCCCGGCTTCGCCGAAGTCCCGGTCATGGTCGCCAGGCCCCGGACGAACGTCTGGGCGACGGCCGCGGTCGCGCTGCTGGTCGTGAATCTGCTGGCCGTGGGCGTGCTGTTGCTGCGACGGGCCGGCAACGAGAACAGAGCCGCGCCGGTGACGGCGACCACGACCGCGCCATCGCCCGACGTTGCGACCGACTCGGCGGCTGCTTCGGCCAGCGAGGACGCGCCGGCAGTGACGGCGCCGGGCAGCGCTGGTCCGACGCTGGCGCCACCGGCCGACGTGACAGAAGGCGTCGCCCCACCCCGTCCGCGCGCATCGGACTCGGGCCGGAATCCGCTGGCCGACGAAGTCGCCGGCGGCGTGCCGGGCGTGGAGCCGTCGCTCGCTGCCGCGGCCGCGTCGGTGCCGGACGGACCTCCCGCCGTCACGCGGCAGCCGGGCGCGCCCGTGCGCCGCGGCTCGGTCGTCTATGCACCGATCCCCGAGGCGTCCGACGCGCCGTACGCGTCGCCGACTGCGGCATCGGCCGGCGAGACCGCGCCGCGGGCCGCCGCTGGACTGCCCAGTGCCGACGAGATGACGGCCCGCGGCGGCCTGCCGGAACTGCACCTCGACCTGCACGTGTACTCGACCGTGCCGCAGCAGCGCTTCATCTTCGTCAACTCGCGCAAGTACCGCGAGGGCGACGCGTTGCAGGAAGGGCCGGTCGTCGAGCAGATCACGTCGCAAGGGGCCGTGCTGAGTTACCGGGGCAGCCGCTTCCAGCTGTCCAACGACTAGGGCTCATGACAATGGGTGCTAAAAGGCCCTAGGGGGGTCGGTCGCGAGTGAACGCTGTATCGGTGCCTGCCGACAGCCTCGATGGCCTGCGGCTCAATTTCGCGCTGCAGGCCGGCATCCTGAGGCTGCTGTCGCGGCAGGAACATCTCAACAAGATCAACGTGTTCCCGGTGCCGGACGGCGACACCGGCACCAACCTCGCATTGACCGTGCACGCCGTGCTCGGCTCACTGCGCAAGTGGCCGGACCAGCACGCGGGCAAGACGCTCACGCGCGTCGCCGACGCGGCGCTCGACGGTGCGCGCGGCAACTCCGGTGCGATCCTCGCCCAGTTCTTCCTCGGGCTCTGCGACCGGCTCGGCCACCTGCAGCGGCTCGACCCCGACGACCTCGCCGAGGGCGTGGGCGGCGGCGCCGACTATGCGCGCGAGAGCATGAGCGACCCGCGCGAAGGCACGATCCTCACGGTGCTCACGGATTTCGCCCATGCCGTGCAGCGCGCCCGGCGCGAGGGTCTCGCGGACTTTCGCTCGCTGCTGCGTCGCGGGGTGGTTGCTGCGCAAACCTCGCTCGAGCAGACCAGGTTCCAGCTCGAGGCACTGCGCAAGGCCAATGTGGTCGACGCCGGCGCGCAAGGGTTCGTCGAACTGATCGCGGGGTTGAGCGACTACCTCGAGAGCGGCGCGGACGCGGCGCCGCCCGGCGCCGCGGAGGCAGTCGTCGTCGATTCTTCGGCCGAGCGCACGGCCGGCGCCGAGGAGGACCTCGCCGATCGTTATTGCACGGAATGCGTCGTCGTCGGCGAGCGCGTCGAGCGCCGACACCTGCGCGAGCAGCTCTCGGCGATCGGCGGCAGCATCGTCGTGGCCGGGCTGCAGCACAAGGTGCGCGTGCACATCCACGTCAACGATCCGGCCGAGGTGTTCCGGATCGCGGCACGCTTCGGCGAAGTCGCCGGCGAAAAAGTGGACGACATGCAGCGCCAGCAGCACTCGGCCCACGCCGGGGGACGGCGCGTCGTGGTCGTGGTCGACTCGGCGGCGGATATTCCCGAGGACGAGATGGACCGGCTCGGGATCCACATGGTCCCGGTACGCGTGCACTTCGGCGACCGCAGCTACCTCGACAAGCTCGGCATCACGCCCGAGGAGTTCTACGCGGAGATCGTGCGCGGCGGCGCGCCACCCAAGACTTCCCAGCCCCCGCCCGGGGACTTCCGGCGCCAGTTCGAGTTCCTGGGCTCGCACTTCGAGGCGGTCGTCTCGATCAACCTGACGAGTCGCGCGAGTGGGACGCACCGAGCCGCCGAGACGGCGGCGGCACGCACCACGACGCACGGCTCGGTCACCGTGATCGACAGCAGGAATGCCTCGACCGGCCAAGGCCTGCTCGCCATGTACGCGGCGGAATGCGCGGCGGCCGGCCATGACTCGGCGACGGTGATCGCGGCCACGCGCGCGATGATTCCGAGGACCCGCACGTTCGGCATGGTGGGTTCGCTCGAATACGCCGTGCGGGGCGGGCGCGTGCCGCGCTGGGTCAAGCGCGTCGCGGACGCGCTGCGGCTCACCCCCGTCCTGCACGCGGACCGCCAGGGTCGGGTGAGCACGGGCGGCGTCCTGTTCGGTCGTCGCGACATGACCGCCAGGTTCGCGCGCTTCGTGCGTCGCCGCATGCGCGACGACTGCGTGTACCGCGTGCTCGTCGGCCACGCCAATTGCGAGACGGAGGGCCAGCGGCTGCTCGAGATGCTGCGGGCGCCGAATGTCGCATACTCGCGGCTGGTCCCGCTCGGCAGCGCGCTCGGAGCACACGGTGGACCGGGTATGCTGGTGGTGGCCTTCCAGCCATACGAGGCGGCGCCACCGGCGGAGGTCCAATGAAGTTCGAGACGTTAGCCATTCATGCGGGTCGTCACACCGACGCTGCCACCGGCGCCCTCCGCGAGCCGCTGCACTTGTCGACCACGTTCGAGCGCGGTGCCGACGGCGAGTATCCACGCGGCTACTCCTATACGCGCGCGGGCAACCCGAACCGCACCTCGCTCGAGCGGGCCATCGCGGCACTCGAGCGCGGCCACGACGCGGTCGCCTTCGGCTCCGGTTCGGCTGCGACGCTGGCCGTGTTCCACCTCGCCGCACCGGGCGGCCGCATCGTGTGCGGCGCGGACTGCTATCACGGGACGGCCAGGCAGCTGCGCGAAATCGTGCCGGCCTGGGGCGTCGACGTCGAATTCGTCGACACGACCCGACTGGACGCGGTCACCGCCGCGCTCGATCGCAGGAAGACGAGCCTGCTCTGGTTCGAGACGCCGACCAACCCGATGCTCCAGGTGTCGGACATCGCCGCGCTGGCGCAACTCGCGCACGACCGCGGCGCGCTCGTCGGGTGCGACAACACGTTCGCAAGCCCGGTGCTGCAGAGGCCGCTGGCGCTCGGCGTCGACCTCGTGATGCACAGCACGACCAAGTACATCGGGGGGCACAGCGACGTGCTCGGCGGCATCGTCGTCACGCGCGGCCCCGGCCGCGAACTCGACACGCTGCGACATTTCCAGGGCAACGGCGGCGGCGTGCCCTCACCCTTCGACTGCTGGCTCGTGCTGCGCAGCCTCGCGACGCTCCCGCTGCGCGTTCGGCAGCAGGCCGCGAACGCGCTCGCCGTCGCTCACTTCCTGCACGCGGACCGCGCGCGCGTGGAGCGCGTGCACTACGCCGGCCTGCCGGATCACCCCGGGCACGAGATCGCGCTGCGCCAGATGGAAGGCGGCTTCGGCGGCGTGCTCTCGATGGAGGTGCCGGGCGGCAAGGAGCGCGCGCTCGACGTGGCCGCCCGCGTCGAGTTGTTTACGCGCGCGACGAGCCTCGGCGGGGTCGAAAGCCTGATCGAGCATCGAGCGTCGATCGAGGGGCCGCAGAGCCTCACACCGCCGGGGTTGTTGCGGCTGTCGATCGGCCTCGAGCACGCCGGGGACCTGATCGCGGACCTGGACCAGGCGCTCGGATAGGCGTCAGGAGACAGGAGTCAGGACGGCGCCCGGCAGGCCGCCGTCGAGCGGGTCCATCACGGCTTCGCGACGGGGCGCCCCTTGTCGGCCCAGGCCTGCATGTCGCCTTCCAGGTGCGACAGCCGCGTATAGCCGTGGGCCGCGAGCACGTCCGCCGCCAGCGCCGCGCGCCGGCCCGAGCGGCAGTAGAGCACGACGTCCTTGTCCTTCGGGACCTCGGCGAGTCGCGAGGCGAGCTGGTCGTGCGGCACGTTCACTGCGCCGGGCACGTGGCCCTCGGCGTACTCGGCCGGCGTCCGCACGTCGAGCACGAACAGGTGGTCCGCGTGCTTCGCCTGGTGCTCGAGCAATTGCTCCTGGGTCATCGGGGTCACCTTGGCTGCGGATGCGTCCGGCTCGCCGGCCAGGGCGAGGCCTGCGATCAGCGCGCCGACGACCGGCAGCAGAATTCCTGGCTTGCGAAACATGGCGATTCTCCTGGTGCTGGCCACGATGGTACGCCCGCGGCGGGTCGGCACGGCAGGCGGAAGAGGCCGACGGCGCCGGTCAGTCGACGACGAAAGTCAGGCGCATGCGCACCTTGTAGCGCGTGATGACGCCGTCCTCGACCACGACCTCCTGGTCCGAGATCCAGGCGCCGGTGATGCCGTGCACCGTGGCGCTCGCGCGCTCGATACCGTCGTGGATCGCCTCCTCAAAGCTCCGCTCCGAGGTCGACGTGATCTCCGTGATCTTGGCGACTGACATGCTCGGGCCCTCCTTGCCTGTCCCACCGCTGCGGCACCTTCTGCAGCTTCGACAGATCGTACCCCAGCTCCTGCACGCGTCGTTGCAGCCGCGCGTATTCCTCCGACGGCAATGTCGGCGTGCGCGCCATGATCCAGACGTAGTCGCGCTTGCTGCGCGCAATGATCGTCTGCGAATAGGCCGCGTCGACGTACGCGATCACGTACTCGGCCTTGATCGGCCAGACGAACTGCATGCCCCAGACCGCGTTGCGGGAGCGGTCGCGCACGAACCCGCGCGGGCGCATGACCTTTTGAGGGCCGTCGAAGGCGCCGTCGCGGTAAGTGAACGTCGTCGCGATGCTGCCGTCCGGGTCGAGTCGATAGGATTCGACGGCGTTGTGCGCGCCCTTCTCGAACCGAGTCGGGATGCTGGCGATCACGTACCAGTCACCCATGAAGCGTTCGAGCTCCACGGCGCCGGCCGTCGGGATCGTGGGCGCGCCGGCGCACCCGGCGAGCAGGGCAAGGCCCGGAATCGAGGCGAGGAACCTGTTCATGCCGCCGGCTTCGGCCGCGCCGGCGAAGCGGATTCAGGGTCCCAGGTGGCTGGTGTCCAGCGGTGGTCGGAACACGTGCCACTGGACGCTAGGCGCGGTCCGCCTGCGTCAGCACCGCGTCGGCTTCGATCTCCACGAGCATGTCCGGATCGATGAGCTTGCGGACCTCGACCATCGCCGTGGCCGGCCGGATCTCGCCGAACACCTCGCCGTGCGCACGCCCGATCGCTTCCCACTGCGAGATGTCGGTGACGTACATGCGCGTGCGCACGACGTCCTCGAGCCGCGCGCCGGCGCGCTCGAGCGCCGCACGGATGTTGGCGAGCACCTGCCGCGTCTGCGCACCGGCGTCGCCCTTGCCGACCAGCTTGCCGTCGGGTCCGGTCGCGGTCGTGCCGGAGACGAACACCAGCGTGCCGACCTTCACGGCGCGCGAATAGCCGACGATCGGCTCCCACGGCGTGCCGGTGGCGTAATTCGTGCGGGTCTGAACGTCCTTCGGGTTCATGCGGCATCTCCTCCTTGGCAGGGGCTCATTTCTTAGTTTCCCTCGACAGCGGAGCGGGCCCTGCCTTGATTGCAGGGGCTTCCGTCCGTATTGTTAAACATCATTTTACTCAAGGCCCGCCGATGGCGACCCCACCGGACCGCGTTCCCCTCAATGCCCTGCGCGTCTTCGAGGCCGTCGCCTCGCACCTGAGCTTCACCGCCGCCGCGAAGGAACTCGGCGTCACGACCGCAGCCGTCAGCGCGCAGGTCAAGGCGCTCGAGGCGGACATCGGCGTGCCCCTGTTCCGCCGTCATACGCGGGCCGTGGCGCTGACCCAGGAAGGCGCGGAGCTGCTGCCCGGCGTGCGTCGCGGGCTGGACGAACTGACCCGGGCGGTCGAGCGCATCCGCCGAGAACGCGTGGGCGGCATGCTCAATCTCAGCGTGCCGAACGAGTTCCTGCAACGTTGGCTGTTGCCCCGGCTCGGTGAGTTCACACGCAAGCATCCCGAGATCGAGGTCCGGTTCGGACCGCCGCGCGCCGCGCTCGACTTCAGCCGCGACGATTTCCACGCCGCGATCCTCTACGGCCCGGGCCAGTGGCCGGGTCTCAAAGCGGAGCGGCTGCTCGACGAGTGGGTGTTCCCGGTCTGCAGTCCCGCGTTGCTTGCGAAACTCGGGCCGATCGAGACGCTGGCCGACTTCGCACGCTATCCGCTGGTCCACAGTCGCACCGAGCCGTGGGCGGACTGGCTGCGCCGGGTCGGCGGCGACACGACGCGCACGGACGCCGCGCCGCCCACGCTCGAGGACTCCGCGGCGACGCTCGCCGCGGTCGAGCAGGGCAAGGGCGTCGCGCTCGCGCGCTGGTCGCTCGTCGCGGCGGACATCGCGGCCGGGCGCCTCGCACGGCCGATGCTGCCGAGCGTGCAGCAGCGCAACGCCTGGTACCTGGTGGCGCCACCCGACCAGTTCTCGCTGCCGAAAGTCGTGCGCTTTCGCGCCTGGCTGGTAGCCTGCTGCCGGGAGTTCCCGCCCCCGACCGGCGAAACGCTCGGCGTGGAGTGAAACTGCGGCGCCCTGTTGGCGCACGGGTGGCAAAGGGCGTAGCGTGATGGCGAACCCGAGCGAACAAAAAGCGGGGGAAGGCCGCCATGGTGGGTTACAGCGAAACCCGTTCGCCGCGCCTGCGCTTTCACGCAGTCACCGTCGTGCCGGGCCCGGGGGCGTGCCCGCAGGCGGAGTCGGTGCGCGACCTCCGGCTGCTCTCGGCGGATGCGCCACGCCTCCCGATGGCCGGCTGCGACCGTCCGGACCAGTGCGACTGCCGTTTCAAGCACCACGACGACCGCCGCGCGGGCCAGCGCCGTCGCGTGGAGCGTTCGATCGATCCGCGCCATGCGAAAACTCCCGAGCGGCGGTCCGTGCTCGGTCGCCGCGGGACGGACTGGCCCGAGGACTAACGCCACTGCAGCGTCACGGCCACCGGCCGGTGATCCGACCCGATGGCGGGCCCGATGCGCGCGTCGACGACGCACACGCCTTCGGGCAGGAGCACGTGATCGATCGGCAGCGCGAGCGGCCAGAAGCCTGCTTGCCAGGTCGGACGCCACAGCCGGCCGACGAACGCGTCCCGCAACCGTGAATCGTGCTCGAGGCGACTGAAGGCGGGAGCATACGGCGTCAGGTTCAGGTCGCCCGCCAGCACCGTCGGCATCGTCGCGTCCCGTGCGCGCTCTGCCGCGAGCCGCAGACCCTGGTCGCGCGCCAGCTGCAGATGCTTCAACACGGGCCAGTGCGTGTGCAGGGCGATGACCTGCACGCGTCGACCGGCGACCTCGAGCGTCGCCACGAGCGACGGTAACCCGTCGTTCGCGAAGTCGACGGACTCCACCTGCGAGATGGGCCAGCGACTGAGCACCCCGATGCCGTACGGGTCCGAGCGCGGTTGCAGCGTGCGGTGCGGGTAGCTCGACGTCGTCGCTGCGAGCGCCTGCCGCCACGCCGGCGTCACTTCCTGCAGCACGACGACGTCGACCGGATTGTGCTCCAGCCAGGCGAGCACGCGCGCCGGATCGTCGTTGCGGAGCCAGAGGTTGACGCTGGCGATGCGGAATTCAGGGCCAGTGCAGCCGCGGGCGAAGCGTGGTTCATCGAGGCGCGGCCACGCGAGCGGCGCCAGCTGCAGGACGATCGCGAGCGCCGCGGCGGCGGTCATCCAGCGCCGACGCAGCGGGAGCACGACCGGAAGCAGCAGCAGCGTGGCCGCGCCGAGTTGCCAGCGGAAGTGCGCGAACAGTTCGAACGGCCAGCCGAGAGGTGCCAGGGCGGCTGCGAGCGTTGCGGCCAGCAAACCGGGCAGGGCGACGCCCGCGAGGCGCCGCAAGGTGGCTCGGAACATGGCCATGTCGTCCAACAGTAGAATCCGACGCTCCCGGGTGCAACGTCGCGAGTGCTCATGAACACCTCCCCGTCCGCCGCACGGCTGCGCGCAGCGTCGCTCGCGGTCTGCGTCGCCACCCTCGCTGCGTGCAGCCGCGGTGACCAGACCCCGTCGCGCGCCGACGCTCGACTAGAGCCCGTCCCGGTGGCCGCCGACTCGGTCACCGTGTCCGGCCCCTCCGCCGGCGGATACATGGCCGTGCAGTTCCACGTCGCGCATTCCGCGCTCGTGCGCGGTGCGGGCGTCTTCGCCGCGGGCCCGTATTTGTGCGCCGAGGGTTCGCTGACCGAGGCGCTCGGGCGCTGCATGAAGGGAGATTCCGACATTCCGGCAGACGAGCTCGCGACCCTGACCAGTGAACTCGCGCTGCAGGGCGAGATCGACCCGATCGCGGGGCTGGGCGACGACCGCGTCTACCTGTTTCATGGTGCGTCGGATCCGGTCGTGTCGAAGTCGGTCGTCGATGCGCTGCAGTCCTACTACGCAACTCTCGTGGCGCCCGGCTCGATCGAGCGGATCGAGTTCGAGGCCGCAGGCCACACCTTTCCGGCGGATGACCCGTCGCTCGCGCCGTGCGCGGCGACGGAAACTCCCTTCGTCGGCCACTGCGGCTACGACGGGGCGCGGCGCATGCTCGAGCACCTGTACGGCGCGTTCGCGCCGGCGCAAGGCGCACCCCGAGCGGGGCAGCTACGCGTCGTCGACCAGACGCCGTACGCCGCGGCGACGGGTGCATCCGGACTGGGCGCGCAGGGATGGCTGTATGTGCCTGCGGTGTGCGCCGGCGACGGCCCGCCCCGGCGTTGCCGGTTGCACGTCGTCTTCCACGGGTGCAGGCAGGGTGCCTCCTACGTGAAGGACGCCTTCGTGCGTCGCTCCGGGTATCTCGCGGCGGCGGACGCCGGGAACGTCGTCGTGCTGTTTCCGCAGGTCGAGCCGAGCTTCCAGCCGTTGAACCCGAACGGGTGCTGGGACTGGTGGGGATACGGCAGCGAGGCCTATGCCACGCGCCGCGGGCCGCAGGTGATGGCCATCAAGGCGATGATCGACGACCTGATGGGGGCCGCCGCGGCGCAAACGGACGAGGATTGATCAGTACGCGGAGGAGGCGCGGGCGCGCTGAGTGCAGTAGGCCACTTCCAGGCGACGGACGCCTTTGATTCGACGCGACGTGCGGCGCACCTCGCGCACCAGACGCAGCGGCAGGTTGACCGCTTCGTGGATGCCGCCGGCGCAGAAGTCCTCGGCGACGCCGAGGTGGAGCACCGTGACGTGTTCGTGGTCCGCGCGCATGTAGACGGCGATGCCGATCGGGCGCTGGCTGGCGCGCTCGACCGCGAACAGGCACTGCACGTCGGGCAGCGACTCGACGCGGACCCGCAGACCTTCGCCGTCGTCGCAGATTTCCGGCGGACCGTACCGGTCGATGACGTCGACGATGTCGCGCGCGACGCGGTCCTGGCAACCGTTGAAAAACAGCAGCTGCTCGAGAGCATGACGCTTCTGGCGCGGCACGCGCGACACGAAATCGATTGCTCTCATTACGTCTCCGCGGCCGCTCCGGCGGCTGTAAGAGGGGTGGCCGATAATGCTCGTAGACCCTGATTATGTCGAGCAGAGACATCCTACATCGTTGCGGCGGCGCAACAAAGCGGTTTCGACGCCCGCGCGCCCCGGCGCGGCTTAAAGTTTGAATTGCTTCGTATTTTTGAGGTCCAGACATGGTGTCTGGCGGTCGCTTGGCGTGCAATGACCCGACATGTCAGCCGCCGTCCGAAACCCCTCCGCACCTGCCGTCCGCAGCGCTGTATCCGCGCCCGGATCGGACCCTGCGCGTGAGCCAGATCGGCCACCCGCGCAGGCGGAAGCCGTCCTCGTGGACGTCGTCGTACTGACCGCCGACATGGGGCTTTTCCATTCCATCAAGGACGCGATCGGCGAACGCAATCCGGTCTGGCGTGCACGCTCGGCGGAGGAAGCCGCCGACCTGCTGATCACGGGACGCTGCGGCGTGCTGCTGCTCGACATGGCGGCCGTCTCGGTGCAGGCCGACACGCTGATCGAGCGGATCGTCGAGCAGTTCCCCGAGACGGTGGTCTGCGTCACCGGCACGCGTGACGATGAACCGTTGCTCGCGCCGCTGATCAGCGGGGGCCTCGTCTACCGGTTCATCCACAAGCCCGCGAGCGCCCGCCGCGCAGGCATGTTCCTGCAGGCCGCGATCAAGCGCCACGTAGAGCATCGCGGCCGCAGGGCCGAGGACGCGCTGCTGCCGTTGCTGCGCTCGCTCACCCGACCGCGCGCGCCGGTTCCCCGCAGGTATCTGTTCGCGTTCGCGCTCGTCTGCGTGGGCCTCGCCGCGCTGCTCTCCTTCCAAGGCGAGCCCGACGTTTCGGCCGCTGCGGAACGCGTCTCCGGCCCACCTCCCGACCCCATCCCCGCGACGGCTTCGAGCCGGTCCGACCCGGTGCTCTCGCGGGCCCGCGCCGCGCTGCAGGCGGGCCGGCTCGAATCGCCCGAGGGACGCAACGCTCTCGACCTGTTCGAAGCCGTGCTGCTGGCGCACCCCGAGCACGCCGAAGCTCGCACCGGTCTCGAAAAGACGATCGACCTGCTGCTCGAACGTGCGCGCAGGCAGGCCGGCGCCGGCCACACGCCGGAGGCCGAGCGCATCCTGCAGCGCATCCTGGCCGTGAGCCCGCAGCACGCCGGCGCCAAGGCGCTCGTGCAGCAGGTCAGCCCGCCGGACCTGCCATCGCGACAACTCGTCCGCGAGCAGGTCGCGGAAGTCCGGCAGCGCGCGTCCGAACCCCGCACGGCGACGACTCCGGTGACGCCGCGCCCGAGGCTGGCCGCGCCGAGCGGGCCGCTCCCCGAACCGGTGTCTTCCGCGTATCTCGCGCGCGCACGCAACGATGCGCAGCCGACGAAACCGGTCGTCACGAGTGCGGTGGTGGAAGCGGATCCGCTCGCGCCGCGTTACCTCAACACCCCGCCGCCGAAGCGAGTGGCGAGCTGGCGCACGCAACCGCCGCCGACGGGGGGAGCGCTGCCCGCGCCGCTGCCGACTGCGGGCTTTGCGCACGAATCGCCAGATCCGCCCGCGACGCCCGCGACGCCCGCGGTCGACCCGGCCAGCGCTGGCACGGCGCTGCCCGCCGACGAGTTCGAACGCATCGTCGCGCCCGATCCAGTTTATCCCGTGGAGGCGCTGCGGGCGCGGACCCACGGCTGGGTCGCGCTCGAATTCACGATCACGGCGATGGGTGACGTGAGCGACATCCAGGTGATCGGCGCCAGGCCGATCGGCGTGTTCGAGGACGCCGCGACCGATGCGCTCGCGCGGTGGCGCTTCCGGCCGCGCTTCGTCAACGGCCAGTCGGTCGCGCAACGGTCCAGGATCACGCTGCGGTTCGACGTCGACGACTGACCTGCAGCGTGCCGAGCCGGAAGGCGACCAGCGCCCAGATCGTGGCGATTCCCGCACCGATCCACGCGATGCCGACCAGCCCCAGGCCGAAGGTCGACTTGAGCAGCGCGTGCAGCGACGCCGAGGTCGCGTCGCCACCGCGATAGACGAACGTGTCGATCAGGCTCTTGGCCTTGTACTTCTCTTCCCGCGAGACGACCGTGTACAGCGTGTCGCGCGAGGGACGCGCGATCGAGTACTCCCCGACGCGGCGGACGATCATGACCCCGATCAGCACGGCGAACGTCGGCGCGAGCGCCAGCGCCACGTAGCCGAAAGCCATCGCAACCGGCACCAGCGTGATCAGCGCGCGGAACCCGAGCCACCGGTACAGCCGCCCGAACAGGAACAGCTGCACCGTCAGTGAGGCGGCCTGCACCCAGAAGTCGATCGTGTTGAAGAACTCGGTGCGCGCGTCGCGGTCGGCGAACGTCGCCGCGACCAGCGCCTGCTGCTCGAGGTAGAGGAACGTCGAGACCCAGGTCAGCAGCAGCACGAACAGTGCGATCAGCGCCAGGTACGGCGAGCTCGCCACCTGCCGGAACGCGGCGAGCGCGCTGCCGCCGAGACGGGCGTCCGGGTCGAGCACGGCGTCCGTCCCCGTCTCGCGCACTCCGTGGCGCCGGTGCCAGGCCAGCACGGCGAGCATGAAACCGAGCCCGACCGCGAGCAGCGCCGCCGACACGAGCAGCAGGTTGATCGTGCCGATGGGCTCCGCGAGCTGCTTGCCGAGGAACGGTCCGAACAGGCCGCCGAGGCTCAGTCCCGCGGCGACGAAACCGAACAGCCGGCCCGCCTGCTCGCGCGTGAACACGTCCGCCATCAGGCTCCAGAAGACCGCGACGACGAACAGGTTGAACACGCTGACCCAGACGAAATAGACGCGCGCGATCCAGGTGTGGTCGTCCATCGCGTTGAACCACGCGTAGAAGCCGACGATGTTGAGGATGAAGAACAGGTAGACCCACGGCAGGAACACGGTGCGGCGAAAGCGCGAGGTGAGCCAGCCGTACACGGGCTGCAGCGCGAGCATCGCGACGAACGTGCCCCAGAACAGCGCCGGCAGCGTCTCGAGCCCCGAGGTCAGGCCCATCGTTTCGCGGATCGGGCGCAGGATCGAGTAGCTCGAAAACATCGCAAAGACGCAGGTGAACGCGGCGAGCAGGCCCGGCAGTTCTTCGGGCTGCGCATTGATCGCGGCGCCGAGGCGTGCACGGAGCGTCATGCGTGCACGCCGAGGTCGATGCGCTGCCCGGCGCGCGCCACCTCTGCCGGCACGCTCCTGCCGCGCAATGCGTCGCGCAAGCGCGACGCACCAACGTCTTCACCGTGCACGAGGTACGTGCGACGCGCGCCACTGAGCCCGGCGTGCCAGCGCAGGAGGTCGTGCTGGTCGCCGTGTGCCGAGAAACCGCCGAGCGTGTGCACCCGGGCCGCTACCTTGTACGGCTCGCCGTGAATCCGCACGTGCTCGCGCCCGTCGACGATCGCGCGGCCGAGCGTGCCGACCGCCTGGAAACCGGTGAAGATCACGTCGCACTCGGGGCGCGTCAGGTTGTGCTTCAGGTGGTGTACGATGCGCCCCCCCGTGCACATGCCGCTGCCCGCGATGATGATCGCGCCGTCGCGGACCCGGTTGATCGCCATCGACTCGTCGGACGTGCGACAGAGCGTGAGGTTCGGCAGCGGCGGCATCGTTTCCGCCTTGTGACGGGCGGCCGCGGCTTCCTCGTCGTAGAGCCCCGAGTGGCGCCAGTAGATTGCGGACGCTTCGATCGCGAGCGGGCTGTCGAGGAAGACCTGCCAGTCGCCGACCCGCCAGTCGTCGTAATGGGTCGCGAGCGAGTAGAGCACTTCCTGGCTGCGACCGACCGCGAAGGCGGGAATCAGCGCGTTGCCGCCATCGCGGCGGGCAGCGCGCAGGATCTGCCCGAATTCCGCGAGCGTCTCTGCGCGATCGCGATGACGCCGGTCGCCGTAGGTGCTCTCCATGACGACGACGTCGGCGTGTCCGTCCGCGTCCGGGTCGCGCAGGATCGGCGAATCGTATTGCCCGACGTCGCCGCTGAAGACCAGGCGACACCGCGCGTCGTTCTCCTCCAGGTCCAGCCACACGCTGGCCGAACCGAGGATGTGCCCGGCGTCCCGGAAGGTGACGCGCGCGCCGGGCAGCACGTTGATGGGCCGCCCGTAAGGCACGGTCTCGAACTGCCCGATCGTGTCGGCCGCATCGGCCATCGTGAACAGCGGCTCCGTCCCGCCCCGTCCGTGGCGGCGCTCGCCCTCACGTCGGCGCGCGCGGTCGGCCTCGCGCTCGGCCATGGAGGCGCTGTCCGCGAGCAGGATGCGGGCGAGGTCGCGGCAGGCCGGCGTGGCGTAGATCGGACCGCGGTAGCCTCGCTTGCGCAGCAGCGGCAGGCGGCCGCAGTGGTCGACGTGCGCGTGGCTCAGCACGACCGCGCCGATCCCGCGGGCTTCGAACGGGAACGGCTCACGGTTGCGGGCGTCGGGGTCGTCGCCGCCCTGGATCAAGCCGCAATCGAGCAGCAGCGTGCGTCCCTGGACGGTGAGGATGTGACACGAGCCGGTGACTTCACCGGCCGCGCCGTAGAACTGCAACTCCATCGTGCAAATCGCCCTCAGGCGATTCGCTGCCCCGCGGGCGCCTCGCCTTGGTGGTGGACCGGGACCGGCGCGACGGACGCCTGGGCATCGCGCAGAATCTTCACGCAGGCCTTCACGACCCGGGCATCGTACCGGCGTCCGGCCTGCGACTGAAGTTCTTCGATGCACGTGTCGAGGCCCAGGGCCGGACGGTGCGGGCGCTGCGAGAGCATCGCCTCGACCGCGTCTGCCACGGCGATGATCCGCGCCTCGAGCAGGATGTCCTCGCCGCGCAGTCCGCGTGGATAGCCCGACCCGTCGAGGCGTTCGTGGTGCTGTCGCACGACCTCGGCCACGGGCCACGGAAATTCGATCTGGCGCAGGATGTCGTAACCGCGCTCGGCGTGGGTCTTCACGAGCTCGAACTCGGACGGCGTGAGCGTGCCCGGCCGCCAGAGCAACTCGCGCGGAATCTGCAGCATCCCGACGTCGACGAGCTGGCCCATGATGCGTAAGCCACGCACCGTGTGCCCGGGCAGGGCCAGTGCGTTGCCGATGCCGGCCGCGTAGTCCGCGATACGCCTGGAGCGGCCGTGCTTGCAGGCGTCCTGCGATTCTGCGAGCAGCGCGAGCGACTCGATCGCGCAGGACATCACGCGCTCCATGTGGTCCATCGCACTAACGACCTCGGCGTCGGAGCGACGCCGCCGCAGCAGCTTCCACGTCGCGTCGGCAATCTGGGCGGCGTGCCGCCTGTCGTCGTCGTCGTACGGCCGCGGCGCCTCGGCGACCAGCAACGCTCCCGCGAGCCGGCCGCCGTCGAGCAGCGGCGTGACGACCTGCCGGCTGAGCGACCCGGGCAGGCCCGCCTGCCGCAAGCTCCCGGTGCCCTCGCTCGCCTCGCGCACGATCGGTCGCTGCGAGCCGATGCATTCGTACAGCGCCGTCTCCTGCGGCGGCGCGCCGTGCCAGCGCGTCAGCGCGGTCAACGGTTCCGCGGCATCGCCGCCGCGCCGCGCGACCAGATCGACGTTCGGCACGTCGGCGCCCGCGAGGAACAGGTAGGCGATCGGGCTCTGCGTCAGGTCCTGTGCGAGCTGCAGGGCACGGTCGAGGATCTCGCTCTCGGTGAGCGAGTGCGCGCGCTGTGTGAGCTCGAGCAGCCGGTTCACGCGCTGCCGGTCGAATTCGTTGCGCTCGGCCTCGCGCCGCACGGCGGAGACGTCGCGCACGACCACGACACGGAATTCCGGCTCGCCTTCGACCGTCGCGACCGACAACTCGGCGTCGAACGTCACGCCGTCCGGACGACGCCACCGCGTCTCCTGCCGCCGTGGGCCCCGGCCCTGGACCGCCAGCGTACGCACCGTCGAATCGGCGCTCGCCTCGTCCTCGAGCGCCTGCAGCGAGAGACCCGGGAGACCCGCCGGTTCGGTCGCCAGCAGCGCCAGCAGCGCGCGGTTCGCATACTGGAAACGGCCCTCGGCGTCGACGATGCCGCAGGCTTCCGGTGCGCCCTCGAGCGCCCGCGCTTCGCGCGCGAGCGTACGTTCCCGCTCCACGAGCGCACGCTCCTCGGTGACGTCGCGCACGGTGACGAGCCAGCAGGCGCGCCCGGCGTAGGTGGTTGCGACCCGGCGCAATTCGAGCATCGCTGCCGTGTCGTCCTGGCGTCGCCAGGGAACGATGGCCTCGCGCACGGTGTCGTCCGGGAATGTCGCGCCTCGCAGCACGTCGTGGAACGGTTTGCCGCGGAGCTGGGCCGGTTCGAACCCGGTGAAAGCCGCAGCGGCGTCGCTCGCCGCGTGGACCAGGCGCGACTCCATGTCGACGATGAACGTCGGCGTCGGCTGGGCCGCGAAAGCGCGCTCGGCGTCGTTCGCGGCGGATTGCACACGCACGCGCGCCGTCTGCACTTCGTTCAGGCGCGCTTCGAGCAGCGCGAGCTTCGCGAGCTCTGCGCGTGTTTCGTCCGCGACGCCGCGCGAAGCGGCTGCCGCGGCTTCGTTCACCTGTTTCTGCGCGGCATCGGCGGCCTCGCGCGACTGCTTGTGCGCGGCCTCGAGTTCACGGATGCGCGCCTGCAGTTCGCGGATGCGCACGGACTCGGCCGCGGCGAACTCGGCACGGGCCCTGGCCTCGCGTTCGGCCCGCTCTCGCGCGACGCGTTCGGACGCCGTGAGCTGCTGGACCTGCGCCTCGAACCCGCGCACGTGCTTTTCGAGGTCCGACAGTCGACGCCGATCCTGCTCGCGGCGGTCCAGCAGTTCCGGCACCAGCGCCGGCATGCGCATGGTGCCGGACCCGGGCGATTCGTCGAGCGCGGCGACCAGCTCCTCGAGCGTCGAGCCGCGCGGCAGGAAGCGCTGCGCGCCGACCTCGGCCGCGAAGGCCTCGTATTTCGGTCCCTCGACGCGGAACGAGTGCAGCACGAAGGGCAGGTGCAGGTAGGAGGGATCCTCGCGGAGACGCCGGCACAACGCGAACCCGTCGAGTCGGGGCAGCTGCACGTCGCTCACGACCGCGTCGGGCGTATCGGCGCGGATCGCGTCGAGTGCCTCGACGCCGGTCCGGGCCTTCATGATTCGATGGCCACGCGACTGCAGCACGCTTTCGACGGCGTTCAAGTCCTGGTCGCGTTCGTAGGCCAGCAGGACGGTCTTCATCTGGAGGTCCAGGCTCCCTGCTGGGCGGCGCGCGGTCCGTCCGTCGGTCCGGGTTCGCCGCCCTGTTGGTGAGGCCGAGTATGCGCCAGCCCCTTCGCGGCGCACCAACGTGGGCCGACGAGCAATCGACGCGCGTCACAGATTGCCGGCGGCGACGCTCGGGGAATGCGCTGCGCGTCACGGCTCGCGCGAGGTGCGCCGGTCGATCGCGTGCACGCGTACAATCGATGGAGGCGACGGAGGTCACATGGTTCCCGGCATGCGGATCACGTGGGTGGCGCTCGTGGCGATGGCCGCAGGCTGCGCGGTGCACTGGGACGTCGAGACCTATGCCGTGCCGGGCGCCGACGTCGCGAGCCGCGAGACCTGGTTCTGGAAAGGCGGGGATTTCGCGGGCGCGGAGCAGATCGAACCCGCGGTGATCGCTGCGGCAGAGTCCCATGTTCGCGCGGCGGTGACCGAGGAACTCACTCGCAAGGGCTATCGCGAAGCTTCGTCGGCCGAGGCTGCCGACCTCGTCGCGAGCTACCAGGTCTCCGGCATGCGACGGTTCGTCGTCGACGAGACGCCGCGCATCGGCGCACCATCACCCAACACCGTGCTGAGCCCGAGCGAGATGCAGCCGCCGCCGGCGTCGTCCGTGCCGCGCGAGGTGTCCGTGCGCGAGGGATCGGTGATCCTGTTCCTCGACGATCCCAGGCTCGGCAAGCTGGCCTGGCGCGGCGAGGTCGCGGAACAGATCCGTGCCGGTTCGCCCGAAAAGGCCGGCCGGATCATCGCGCAGATGGCGCGCGAGATCGCGAAAGAGGTGCCGGTCCGCAAGGGCCGCTAGGGAACCGGATTTACTCTCCGCTCACCGACGCAGGACGAGCGCCGCCCCCGCGACCAGCAGCGCCGCGCCCAGCAGGCGCAGCGGCGTGACGGGCGCACGTGGGAAGCCGAGTGCGCCGTACTGATCGACCAGCAGCGCCATGGCCAGCTGCCCCACCAGGACGAACGCCACCAGCGCGAGGGCGCCGATGCGTGGACCGAGCAGGGTGGTGCCGACCACGTAGACGGCGCCGAGCAGCCCCGCGAGCCAGGCCCACGCCGGAACCTGCCAGAGCGACTGCGCGCCCGGGCGGCTGCCGGCCACCAGGGCGCACGCGAGCAGCGCGACGAGCCCCACGACGAAATTGACGACCGATGCCCAGAGCGGGGAACCGAGGGCGCGACCGACCGTCGCGTTCA